>NZ_NFIH01000012.1 GCF_002161675.1 Pseudoflavonifractor sp. An44 | reverse complement strand
TGCCCCCACCGAGGACCTGCCCCCCCTGCCTCAGATGCCCGCCGGGGATAGTCTAAAATGGCGGGGCACCCCCTCCATCGAGGACTATGACCTGCGGGAGTACCGACCCGGGGACCCCCTGCGGTCCATCCACTGGAAGCTCTCCTCCAAGCACGACAGCCTGGTGGTGCGGGAGCCGGTGAAAACCGGCCTGCCTCAGGCTGCGGTCATCGTGGACCTGTTTGGAGACGGGGACCGCCTGGACCAGGTGCTGGGCCGTCTGTGGACGGTCTCTCAGGCCCTGCTGGGGCGGGAGATTCCCCACACCATTGTGTGGATGGACCGGGACCAGGTCCAGCGGCAGGAAGCGGTGGCCTCTCAGGCCCAGCTCCTGGCCGCCATGGCCGATCTGCTCTCCTGTCCCGCTCCCACCCAGCCCCCCACCGTTCCCCTGGACCTGTCCCGCCTGGGACAAGCGCCCCGGGTGCACGTCACCCTTGGAGAGGAGGATGCCCCATGAGTCGCGAACCCCTGGGCAAAGTTCCCTCTGTGCGGCAGCCCGCTCCCCCCACGCCCCTGTCCCTGACGGCGGGGGTGTTGGTGCAGGTGTTGCTGCTCTTCTCCATCCTCCGGTTTTCCCTTGTGGTCTACCAATTTCCCACAGACTTCACCCCCGTGCTGGTGATGGGCCTGCTGGGGGTGGCGGTGTCCACCGTGATCTGGGCCCTGCCCCGACACCGGGAGGGCCTGGTGCTCCTGACCTTAGGGCTGACCGGAGCGATGCTGCTCTACAACCAAGCCCTGTTTGTCTACGGGGCCCAGTCCTGTTGGGAGGCCCTCACCGATTTCTGGACAGAGAACACCTATTTCTCCGTGTCCTATACCCTGCCCTACACCCTGCCCGATTCCCAGCACCAGGCCGCCACCCAAATCTTTTTGGGCGCTGTCTTTGCCCTGCTGGCGCTGCCTCTGGGCTGGGCCATCCACCGCCTGCGGGCCTTCTGGCTCACCTTCGCCCTCACCCTGCCCTGGCTTCTGCCCGCCTTTCTGGCCGAGGTGGAATTGGACTGGTCTGCCATGTTGGTCATCTGCGCCGGTTGGGCCGCCCTGCTGCTGTCCAGCCTGGCCGCCCGACGGGACCCCAGCGGAGGCGCCCGCATCACCCTGGTAACCTTGCCTGTGTCCCTGGCGTTGATTTGGCTAATCCTCCTCCTCTTCCCCTTCCAGCAGTACACCCAGCCCACTTGGGCCGTGTACCTCCAGGAGCAGCTCAAGGGCCTGGACTGGTTCCCCTCGGAGGAAACCCTGGGCGGCGGGCCATCCAGCCCCGATGCGGGACAAAATGCCCCCCGAATGGACTTCTACACCGCCGGCCCCCGCAGCTACACCGGGCGGGCCATGCTGGAGGTGTCCTCCTCCCAGCCCGGCACCATGTATTTGCGGGGAGAGGTGTACCGGGACTACTCCTCCCAGGCCTGGACGGGGGTGGAACCCAATTCCACAGATAATCTATCCAATTACAATCCAATATTGGGAACCAGCCCGGTCTCGGCTACCATCACCTACCTCACCTCTCCCAGGTCCATGGTCTATCTGCCCTACCAGACCACCGTAGTGGAGGACAAGCAGGTATTCTGGGATTCTCCTTTGGTTTTCCCCCAGGCCCAACAGAGCTATGACGTGGGATACATCCCCCTGGACGACTCTCCCTCCAGCCAGGGTAACATCCCCACCCTATCCGAGCAGGAAGAGGTCTACAGTGCCTATCTGGAGGTGCCGGAGGAGATCTCCGGCGAGCTCTTGACCTGGTACACTCAGGCCATGGAGGAATTGGAAAACAGCGGCGAGCCCATCCGGGCGGATGCCACGGGAGAATATGCTGGTGAGCTGAACACCGCTTCCATCATCGCCCAGCTGCTGGAGCGCAACGCCACCTATGACCTGCGTACCCCCCGCACCCCCTCCGAGGAGGACTTTGTCACCTACTTTTTGGAGGAGAGCCATCGGGGCTACTGCGTTCACTTTGCCTCGGCGGCCACCCTGCTGCTGCGCACCCAGGGCATTCCCGCCCGGTATGTCAGCGGATATGTCACCACCATCCCCTCCTCTTCCCTGGACCAGAATACGAGGGAATACACCACCCGTGTGGTGGACTCCAATGCCCACGCCTGGGTGGAGATCTACCTGTACGGATACGGCTGGTATCCGGTGGAGGTGACCCCTACCTCCACGGGAGACACCCCGAACCAGAGCCAGGCCCCTGTGGCCTCCACGGCTCCCTCTGCCGCACCCACTGCTACCCCAGCCCCCGCCACACCGACCCCCACTCCTACCGTGGCCCCGGAGACTCCGGACCAGAGCGGCATCCAGATAAGTCTGGACTGGCTGGTGTGGGCGGTGCCTGTTGTGGTATTGGCGGCGGGGCTGTGGTTGACCCGTCGGCTCCGGTACCGACTCTGGCGCAAGATGGGCCAGGACAAGGACACCAACGCCGCTGTGCTCAAGGTCTACCGCTGGTTTGGACTGCTGGAGCGGTTGGGCGGCAAGGCTGGGGCTGAGACCGAGGACCTGGCCCGCAAGGCCCGATTCAGCCAGCACACCCTCACGCAGCAGGAGCGCAGCCTGGTGCTGGGCCAGTTCCGGGACGAAGTGACGCGGCTCAGGCAGTCCGCCTCCATTTGGAAGCGCTGGCTGCTGTGGCTGCTCTTCCCTGTGGGGACAGGGAGAAGAGCCCGATAACTAAACCCCTTTTGAATGATAAAACCCACAGATTAACATGGAGGTGACCAGATGGATCGAATCATAGGCGGTATCATCGTTGCTTTGCTGTTTTGCGGCATCGGCTTTTTGTTTGCCAGAATCGGATACTGCTTTTTCCGGGACCGAAGCCGCCAGAAGCACCGTTGCCTGGCTCGGACCCGAGGGACTATTGTGGGCATACAGCGCATGCCCATCAAAACAAGCCGACGGCGTCGGATGTGTTATTTCCCGGTCTATGAGTACACCGTAAACGGCCAGGTCCTGCGGGTGGAATTGCAATTTGGCACCACACGTTGTCTCTATCACATCGGCGATGGGGTGAACGTGCGCTACGATGCCAGTCAGCCGGATTGCAGCTATCTGGAGGGCTACCAAGAAGACCACACCTCTGCCATGGGCTGTTTGATTGCGGGAGTCCTGTCCATGGTATGCGGAGTGTTTGTGCTGGCTATGGTGTGCTTGGTCTGATGCTGTATCTCACGCCCCCGCCTGGAAGCTTCTAAAACGCCAAAATGGCCTGTTGCAGCGTGATTACGCCGCAACAGGCCATTTTTGTTCAAGAATTTGTTACACCAGCACGGAAACATGGTTTACTCTCTGTGTATGGCATAGACGTACCACTGCCAGCCGTGCTCCGGGTCCGGCTGAACTTCCTCCAGCTCCATCCCCAACTTCTCCATGAGAGCCACCGATTTCACTCCATCAATGGTCTCGGAAAAGACCTTTTTTGCCCCCAGAGTATCAAACGCGTACTCGATCACAGCGTGGCAGGCCTCAAAGGCGTAGCCTTGCCGCCAAATCTGCCGGTTAAAAAACCAGCCCAGCTCGTACTCTCCCGGCTGGATTTGGCTAAACAGGATGTAGCCGATCACTTTGTTTGTCTCCACGTGCACCGCCGCCACGCCGCCGCCTCTTTCAATGCAAAAGGAAGCCAGAAACTGCTTGGTCTTCTCCAGGTCGTAGGGTGGCTCGGAATACTCCATGGTCTTGGCATCGCCTAAAATCTCCTGCAAGTCGGCGGCATCCTCCGGCACAAAACTGCGGATGGTCAGCCGTGGTGTGTCCAAATGCATGTCTCTAGGTCCTTTCTCTGGGAATCAAAATGCCTTTCATATACTGGGAACGGTTGTGGAACTCCTCAATCAGTTCTTTTTCCTGCTGGGTACATCCAATCAGGATTTTCATCTCCGAATCCCGCTTCCAGGCATCCACCACGCACACAATGGCGTCCACGGTGTGCTCCGGCGCCGTTCCCACCCATACGTCAATCCCCTCTCCGTCCATGGAGGTGGTGTTCTGCAAATATCCATAGTCCACCGGATAGATGGTATCGGGAAATTTGGGGTGCGCCGAACCGTTCGGGCGATCAATGACCACGTCCGATTGACGCACCAACTCCTCTAACATGGTCCAAAATTCTTGATTCATAGGGTATCTCCGCCTCTTTCTCTTCTCTGGTACTCCTCCACCAACCGGGGCTGTATCTCCGGATAGGTCCACCGGGTGGGCAGCTGGTCCAACAGCAGCACCCGCTCCATCTCGCTGTGCAGCTGACCCTGGAAGGTCTCGATTTCAGCGGCATACAACATTCCAAAGCACTCTTCTCCCGACTCATTGACCCGATTTTTCCCAATCACCGAGTATACACACACCGGGTGTATGGAAAACGCCGCCGCTCCCGTCTCCTCCTGTAATTCTCTTCGGGCGGCCTCCAGAATGCTCTCCCCCGGTTCCCGGTGTCCGCCGGGCAGCTCATAGGTGTCCCGCTCCCGGTGCTTGCAGAACACCCACTTGCCCCTGTGCCGTGCCACAATCACCGCAAAGCGCAGCCGTTTGTCGTCTACTTGCTCGTAAAAATTCACTTGCATCCCGGTCACCTCCCATGTTCGTTGTTCGTTATTGTATCAAAGCATTCCCCTTCCGGCAAGGCCATGCTGTGTCCCGGGAATTTCATAACAACTTTCCCTAAACCCATACCAAATGACGCCCAGCCGCCGGTGCGGCTGGGCATTTTTTCCCCTCTTCCCCGGTTCTATCCTAAAACCGGGAAATCCCCCCGGTGTGTCTTCGCTTTTTTGTACCATCAAATTCACGTTTTATTATTATCATTTGTGCAACTTGACTTGATTTATCCCCTCTGTATTTTCTCCACTCTTCTCAGAAAAACCGCCACATAACACGCTATGTTTTCATGCTTTACAGCATTTTTCACAGATAGATATTTTACTGAAAGGAAAAAACTAGTACAAATTTCACCCATTTTTTCTCATGTAACTTTCTCCCATCTCCCTTGACTTCCCAGAATTCCCCGGCTAATATGGACTCACATGGTACGAATTTGCCCATCTACGGATAATTTGTATGTTTTTTATTCCAAAACAGACAAATTTAAAAATTGGGCACAAGAGAGGGGGCCCGCCTATTCCATCTATACATCCCCGGCACTTCCACCAAATGAAAGGAGCGATGTATCAATGAAACGCAAAACCTGGACCCGGATTGGCACCTGGCTGGTCAGCGCCTCCATGCTGGTGGGCATGGTACCCACCTACGTGCTGGCGGCCCAGCTGCCCCAGGCAGAGCCCCGGGCCGACGAGGGCCTGGTCCTCCACTACGACTTTGAGTCTCTGAAGACCGGCACCATTGTCAACGACGTCAGCGGCAACGGCAAGAGCGGCGAGGTCATGCCCCGCGGCAGCGGCGTGGAAACCAAAGAAGTGGAAATCTTCGGCGAGACCCAGACCGCCATCGTGCTCCAGGGCGGCCAGCCCGGCACCGGCCACAACTATGTGGAGATGCCCGCCGGCGTGCTCAACGGCCTGGACTCCGTGACCATCAGCTGCTGGGTGTATGTCAACCAGTCCTCCGGCTACGCCCGCATCTGGGACATCGGCCACAACACCACCAGCTATATGTATCTGCTGGACTCCGGCTACAACACCGGACACACCGGCTACACCGCCGCCCTCACCAACAGCGGCTGGGGCAACGAGATGGGCCCTGAGAAGGGCACCGCTCTGGACACCGGCGTTTGGAAGCTCACCACCGTCACCTTTGACGGGGAGACCAACACCATGACTATGTACGAGGACGGCGCCCAGGTGGGCGACTCGGTGGTCACCAACGCCGACCTGTCCATTCTGGAGGGCTCCACCCAGAACTACATCGGCTACGGCCAGTTCGGCAACGACCTGCTCAACGGCATGGTGGCCGACTTCCGCATCTATGACTACGCCATGACCGAGGACGAAGTGGCCGCCATGTACAACATCCCCGACGACCAGCGGGTGGAGCGGGACTACAACGCCCTGACGCTGGGCGACACCTCCGCCCTCACCGACAACCTGGACCTGCCCACCACCGGCGTGGCTGGCAGCGCCATCACCTGGGAGACCTCCGATGCCGATGTCATCACCAACACCGGCGTGGTCACCCGTCCCCAGCCCGGTGAGGCCGACGCCACCGCCACCCTCACCGCCACCATCACCTCCGGCGACGTGAGCCGCACCAAGGAGTTCACCGTCACCGTCATCGCCCAGCCCACCGATGAGCAGCGGGTGAGCGCCGACGCCGACGCCATCAACCTGGGCAGCCTCTCCGCCGTGGTGGAGAATATCATTCTCCCCACCCGCGGCGCTCTGGACTCCACCATCACCTGGGAGAGCTCCAATGAGGAGTATCTGGCCAACGACGGCACCGTGACCCGCCCCGTGGGCGAGCCCGTCACCGTCACCCTCACCGCCACCATCTCCTATGGCTCCGCCCAGGAGACCCGCACCTTTGACGTGACCATCCTGCCCCTCTATGAGCGGCTGGACATCGTCAAGGCCGAGGCCGTGGACGTGACCACCTCCGTGGGCATCGTTCCCTCCCTCCCTGCCGTGGTGAAGGTCACCTATGAGGACTCCACCACCGGAATGGAAAAGGTGACCTGGCCCACCGGCCAGACCGGCGAGATGTACGCCACCGCCGGCACCCAGACCCTCACCGGCCACGTGGTGGACTCCACCGTGGAAGTCACCGCCACCATTACCGTGGAGGATCAGGACTATGTGGCCCCCGAGGCCCAGGCCTATCTGTTCTACCTGGATGACGTGTCTGTGGACGGCACCGACACCATGTTCGGGCAGAACATGGGCCGCACCCTGGAGTACTTGAAGATCATGGACGCCGACCGGATGCTCTACAACTTCCGCACCGCCTTCGGTCAGGACACCAAGGGCGCTCAGCCCCTCACCGGCTGGGAGGAGCCCTCCGGCCTGCTGCGCGGCCACTCCACCGGCCACTTCATGTCCGCCCTGGCCCAGGCCTACGCCTCCACCGGCGACGAGACCTACAAAGACAAGCTGGACTACATGGTCACCGAGATGCGCAAGCTCCAGGAGCTGTCCCAGGGCGTGCCCAGCGAGTTTGAGACCGCCTGCACTCCCACCAGCGCCGCTCAGGAGCTGTGGAGCAAGGACCCCTCCACCTGGGGCGAGGGCTTCCTCAGCGCCTACTCTCCCGACCAGTTCGCTCTGCTGGAGCAGTACACCCCCTACGCCACCATCTGGGCTCCCTACTACACCATGCACAAGCTGCTGGCTGGCTTCCTTGACAGCTACATCTACGCCGGCAACGAGACCGGCCTGGAAGTGGCCAAGGACTTGGGTCTGTGGGTGTATGACCGCCTGAGCGCCTGCACTCCCGAGCAGCGGGCCAAGATGTGGAGCATGTACATCGCCGGCGAGTACGGCGGCATGAACGAGTCCATGACCCGTCTGTACGAGCTCACCGGCGACCAGCGGTATCTGGAGACCGCCAAGATGTTCGACAACACCGACTTCTTTGACGGCCTGGCCGCTGGCGAGGACACCATCCAGGGCCGCCACGCCAACCAGCACATCCCCCAGATCGTGGGCGCCATCCACATGTACAACGCCACCGGCGACGACTACTACTATCGGGTAGCCGAGAACTTCTGGGAGCTGGTCACTTCCCGCTATGCCTACTCCATCGGCGGTGTGGGCACCGGCGAGCGCTTCCAGGACCCCTATGAGCAGGGCGCCAACATTCTGGGCAACGAGGGCCGGGGCGAGAACTGCGAGACCTGCGCCGCCTACAACATGCTCAAGCTCACCCGGGAGCTGTACCAGTACGACCCCGACAACGCCGCTTACATGGACTACTATGAGCGCACCGTCATCAACCAGATCCTGGCCTCTCAGAGCCACGACACCACCGAGTACATGCACAACGGCGTGACCTACATGCTGCCCATCGATCCCGGCCAGCGCCGTGACTTTGACAGCGACTACGGCGGATTCACCTGCTGCAACGGCACCGGTATGGAAAACCACGTCCAGTATCAGGCCGCCACCTACGCCAAGACCGACGACACCCTGTACGTCAACCTGTACATGCCCACCACCGTGGACTGGGCCGAGAAGGGCGTGAGCGTGTCCCAGGACACCCTCTTCCCCTCTGAGACCTCCACCCTTACCGTGTCCGGCTCCGGCACCTTCACCATGAAGCTCCGCGTGCCCTACTGGGCCACCGCCGGCTTCACCGTGTCCGTCAACGGGGACGTGGTCATCGACGGCGCCACTCCCAGCTCCTATGTGGCCATTGAGCGCACCTGGAACGACGGCGACGTGGTCACCGTGAACATGCCCTACACCGTGCACCTGGACAAGACCCCCGACACCGTGTACGGCGACGTGGTTGCCTCCCTGATGTATGGTCCCATGGTCATGGTGGCCAAGGACACCCGTGACACCTACGTGCCCATGAACTGGTACACCGTGTCCGCCAACGACAGCAACCTGGACCAGGTGGTGTCCATCGTGGAGCCCGCCGGCACCGGCGAGACCCCCCACCTGACCCTGGACGGGCTGGACTTCTACCCCATGTACGACGCCTATAACTACCGCTATCACGCCTATGTCAAGCTGCTGGAGACCAAGTCGGTCCTGAACACCCAGTGGCTGGAAGAGGCCGTGACCCTGGCCGAGGGCATCACCGAGGACACCTTCGTGGGTGAGGACTGGAACGCCTTCCAGACCGCTTTGCGTGACGCCAAGACCCTGCTTAATAACCTGGACGGCGTGACCCAGGAGCAGCTCTACAACGCCGAGGTGGCCCTGGAGACCGCCATGGGCGAGGGCGAGACTCCCGAGCCCACCCCCGAGGCCAATAAGACCCTGCTGCAAAAGACCTATGACTACGCCGTGACCCTGTCCACCGACGGTGTCACCGACACCGCCAAGAAGGCCTTTGAGACCGCGCTCACCAACGCCAAGACCGTTCTGGACAACACCGAGGCCACCCAGGCTGAGGTGGACGCCGCCTGGGACGCCCTGCTGGAGGGCATCTGGGGCCTGGGCCTGGTTCAGGGCGACAAGGACGAGCTGAACCTGCTCATCGCCAAGGCTGAGGCCATGGACGAGACCAAGTACGTGGCCGATGACTGGCCGCAGCTGGTGGACGCTCTGGCCAAGGCCAAGGACGTGGCCGCGGACGGCGACGCCATGGAAGAGGACGTGCAGCCCGCCGCCCAGGCTCTGCTGGACGCCATTCTGGCCCAGCGCTTCAAGGCAGACAAGTCCATCCTGGAGGACCTCATCGACCAGGCTGAGGGCATCAACCTGGAGGGTTACACCGCTGAGTCCGTAGCCACCTTCCGCTCTGCCCTGGCCGAGGCTCAGGCTGTGCTGGCTGACGCCACCCTGTCCGAGGACGACCAGGCCACCGTGGACAACGCCGTGGCCGCTCTCAGCGCCGCCATGGACGGCCTCACCGCCGGTGGCGCTCCCGAGACCAGCGACCAACCCCAGGCTTCCCAGAAGCCCGAGGCCACCGCCAAGCCCGAGAACGTGCCCCAGACCGGGGACCACAGCCAGATGCTGCTGTACGTGGCAGCTCTGGGCGGCGCTGCGGCCCTGATGGCCGGTATGGCTGCTGCAAAGCGCAAGGAACGCCAGGGTAAGTAATCGCTTCCCCTGTCCTCCATACACACACAAACCAAACCGGGACAAGCCCGGCGGCTGATGGCCGCCGGGCTTGTCCTTTCTATGTCTTCTCTTTTGGCTTCCGGGCAAACACCTCTTTGATGCCCACATACAGCATGAGCAATCCGAACAAGCGGCGCAGCAGTCCCACGTCCAGCTGCCCCGCCACCGCCCCGGCGGCGATGGCGGCGGGAATGCCCAGTACCAGGCACCACACCACCCCCTGCCACTCCACCCGCCCTCTTCTGGCGTGGGACACCAGGGCGGGGGCGGCACAGGCCAGAAAGTACATCAGGTTGACGCCCCCCGCCTGGTACTGCTCCAACCCTGCCACGGCGGTGAGGTAGAGCACCAGCAGGGTGCCGCCCCCCACGCCGCAGCCGCTGAGTACCCCGGTGGCCGCTCCCACCAAAAAGCCCAGTAGGTTCACAGCAACAACACCGCCTTCACGCCCCCATACACCAGCAGGGCCCCAAAGCCCCGGCGCAGCCAGAGCACCGGAATTTTGTCAAACACCCGACCCGCCAGCACGCCGCCTACCAGCCCCCCGGCCAGATAAGGCAGCGCCACGGCAACGTCTACCCCGCCCTTTCTGACGTAGCTGATGAGCGCCGCCACACACAGGGGCAGCACCACCGCCACCGAGGTGGCAAAGGCTTTCCGCTGCTCCAGCCCCACCCAGCCCACAAACAAGGGCACCAGAAACAGACCGCCTCCGGCCCCGAAAAAACCGTTGGCCACCCCGGCCAGCAGCCCAATGATGATGTATTTGCTCCGCTCCTTCACGCCATCACCCCCGGACTAGTGTTCCCTGCCAAACCCATTTCATGCAAAACGACAGAGGTGCAGAAGAACGTCCGGCTGTTCTCCTGCACCTCTGTGGTTGTATGCTCCAATTCCGTGTCTCTATACCCGCTGCAACTCCAGCTTTTGGTCCACATAATTTTTACCCACCGCACCCAGCAGATTGCGCCGGGTGACGATGCCGCACAGGGCGTTGCGGTCGTCCACCACGGGGACAAAGTTCTGCTCCATAGCCAGGTCCATCACCTCTTGGAAGGTGGCCCGGATGCTCACGGCGGGGCAGAAATCACTGCGCATAATGTCTCGGATTTTGGTCTGTTCCAGCTTCTTTTTGTCGGTGGAGTTCACCGCCAGGATGTGGCGGAGAAAATCTCCCTCGGTGACACAGCCCACATATCCCCCTTGCCCGTCCAGCACAGGAATGGCGGTGTAGCTGTTGTGACACATGGTTTCCAAGCCCTGCCGCACCGTGTTGTCCTGGTGCAGTACCATGGTACAGGCCTTGGGGATCATAATTTTCGCAATGTTCATGTGATGTTTCCTCATCTCACGGGGTGATGGTATGGATGCCGGACCGCTCCACAGCCTGGAGCGGTGTCCATGATTATGATAGCATAGCTTTCTTGCTTTGGAAAGGGGCTGTCCCGGATGAAAAAAATTTTTCCTCTCTTCCTCCTGACAACTGAGTTAGCCAGTGCTATCTTAATGAGTTAGCCAAATGCAACTCTAAGAAACATCAGGAGGAACGGTCCATGAATTTGACCCATGCGCAACTGGGCCAGGAGTACATCATCACCGGCATTGACACCGACGATGAGGAGTTGGACGGCTTTCTCTTCACCCTGGGCTGTTACTCCGGGGAGCCCATTACGGTGGTCTCCCAACTCCGAGACAGCTTTGTGATCTCGGTGAAGGACGGCCGATACAACATCAATCGGGATCTGGCGGAAGCCATCTCCATTTGAGAGATCAAGGAGGTATACCCATGCGCATTGCACTTACTGGCAATCCCAACAGTGGAAAAACCACCATGTACAACGCCCTCACCGGACGCTCGGAACGAGTGGGCAACTGGGCAGGTGTGACGGTGGACAAAAAGGAGAGCCCCGTCAAGCCGCAGTTCAACCCCCGTGGGGTGGACCTGGTGGCGGTGGACCTGCCGGGGGCCTATTCCATGTCCCCGTTCACCTCAGAAGAGAGCATCACCAGCAGCTATGTCCGCCAGGAGCGGCCCGACGTCATCGTGAACATTGTGGACGCCACCAACTTGAGCCGCTCCCTCTTCTTCACCACCCAGCTGCTGGAGCTGGGCATCCCCGTGGTGGTGGCCCTGAACAAGCACGACTTAAACGAAAAGAAGGGCACCAAAATTGACATCTCCGCCCTGTCCCGTGCCCTGGGCTGTCCGGTGGTGGAGACGGTGTCCACCTCTCAGAAGGGTTTGGCCCAGGTCATCCAGGCCGCTGCCATCGGGTACATTGTGAAAAAGAAAAAGTCCGGGGTCCATTGCATCGGCTGTCCCGACGGGGGCAGCTGCTCCCACTGCCAGGGAGGCGGCTCCTGCCACTGTCATAAGTGAAAAAACGCCAAACGGGCGGTTGCACAGGTTTGCAACCGCCCGTTTGATATTACTCTGGTATGCTGTTTTCTCTCACTTCAATGTTCTTCATCTATGTATCTCACATGGAGCAGATACGAGAACAATCCCTCCAGCTGCCCCCGCCGCCTATAATCCGGTTCCACCAGGTATTGAAACTGGCAGTTTTCTCTCAGATATTGCTTGGCAGCTTCTATATTTTCGATCTGGGGCTCGTTCTTATCCTCTACCAGGTATTTTTTCAAACGTGCATTGGTAGTTGGACCCATCAAATGGTTGGTGTACAGGCGACGGCGGAGGTTTTTGGTCCGTCCCACATAGAGCACCTCTCCAGTTTTCCGGTGGGAGATCACATAAACTCCGGCCAATCCCTCCTCCACTGTAGAAGGCTTGAGCTGCTCAAACGTATAGATCGGGCTATGTGCCAGGGTTTGATATACCTCCATGGCCTCTTGAAAGCGCTTTAATATGTTTATCTGTTCCATAAAAACCTCCCCAGAGAAAAGCGACACGTTGCCAGGATTCTGCAACGTGTCGCTTGGTTTACATCTGAAACATCACGCCCACCACCGCAGAAAAGGCGATGAACACAATGGGGTGGAGCTTCTTGGCGGGAGTGTAGCGCATGAGCACGAACACCAGGGCCGCCAGGGCCACGCCCATCCAGTGCACCCCCAGGGGGCTGCCCTCTTTGGCCAGGGCAATCACCGCCACTTCCAGCAGGGCCACGGTGATGAGGGCCACCGAGGCCGCCCGCAGGCCGTAGAAAATGGCGTTCACCACCCGGGACTGGCGGAACTGCTTCAAAATCCGGGCAATGAGGAGAATCACCAGAATGGAGGGGGTCACCAGGCCCAGGGTGGACACAATGCCACCCAGCAGTCCGGCGGTGTTAAAGCCCACGTAGGTGGACATGTTCACCCCCAGGGGACCGGGGGTGGACTCGGAGATGGCGATCATGTCCGCCAGCTGTCCCGAGGTAAACCAGCCCGTGCGCTGGCCCAGGTCGGTGAGGAAGGGGATGGTGGCCAGGCCGCCGCCCACGGAGAACAGGCCCACCTTGAAAAATTCGAAGAAGAGGCGCAGGTAGATCATGCCTTCTCCCCTCCCTTCTTACCGTAGATGGCCAGGCCCACCAGGCCGGACACCACCACCAGGAACACCGGGGAGCACAGAGTCCCCAGCACCTGGCCCAGGGCCCCGCCGGGCATGGGGGCCCACACCCCCACAGCGCCCGCAAGGAGCACCACCACATAGATGATCCGGGTTTTCCAGTCCACCAGAGAGGTGTTCAGCAGCTTCAACACGCTGGACAAAATGAGGGCCACCACACCCGCTCGCACCCCGTTGAAGGCGTGAACCACCACGTCCAGGTGCATAAAGTTACTCAAAAAGGCGGCGATGGCCATGATAATCACCAGGCAGGGGAACACCACCCCCAGGGTGGCCACAACGCCGCCCAGCCACCCCATCCGGTTATAGCCCACAAAGGTGGCGGTGTTCACGGCGATGACGCCGGGGGTACACTGGCCTACGGCGTAGTAGTCCGCCAGCTCCTCCTCGGTGGCCCAGCCTTTGTTGTCCACCAGCTCCCGCTGCAAGATTGGGAGCATGGCGTAGCCGCCGCCGAAGGTGCACACCCCGATTTTGGCAAAGGTAAAGAAGAGGCTCACGTATGGTTTCACGCCAGGTCCTCCCATTCCTCCAGCCACAGGCGGGCCACCGCGTCACTGGGCATCCGCCAGTCTCCCCGGGGGGAGAGGGTGACCGAGCCCACCTTGGGCCCGTCGGGCAGACAGGAGCGCTTGAACTGCTGGGCGAAGAAGCGGCGGTAGAAGTTGCCCAGCCAGCGGTGGAGGGTAGCCTTGTCATAGCGGTCGCCCAGGGCGTACACCGCCAGACGGAACACCTTCCGGGGGGAGAAGCCCCAGCGGATGGCGTAGTAGAGGAAGAAGTCGTGGAGCTCGTAGGGGCCCACCAGGTCCTCGGTCTTCTGGGCAATCTCCCCGTCCTTGGGGGGAAGCAGCTCGGGGGAGACGGGGGTATCCAGAATGTCCTGGAGCACCTCGCCCAGCTTGCCCCCCTCCTCCCGGGCCACGTAGTCCACCAGATGGCGCACCAGGGTCTTGGGAATGGAGGCGTTGACGGCGTACATGGACATGTGGTCCCCGTTGTAGGTGGCCCAGCCCAGGGCCAGCTCGGACAGGTCCCCGGTGCCGATGACCAGGCCGCCGGTGCGGTTGGCAATGTCCATGAGCACCTGGGTGCGCTCCCGGGCCTGTCCGTTTTCAAAGGTGACGGAGTGGTCCTCCATGGACTGGCCAATGTCGGCAAAGTGCTGGCGCACGGCGTCCCCGATGTTCACTTCCTGGAATCCGGTGCCCAGTTCTCCGGCCAAAATCTCCGCATTGGACCGGGTACGGGCGGTGGTGCCAAAGCAGGGCATGGTGATGGCCAGAATATCCCGCTTAGCCCGGCCCAGCAGGTCAAAGGCCCGGGCGGTGATGAGAAGGGCCAGGGTGGAGTCCAGTCCACCGGACAGCCCCACCACGGCGGTGGCGGCGTGGGTGTGCTCCAGCCGCTTGGCAAGACCTAAGGCCGCCAGGGTCAAAATCTCCTGGCACCGCTCGGCCCGTCCCGCCTCATCTTGAGGCACAAAGGGGGTGGGAGAGATGGGCCGGGTGAGTTTGGTCTCAGATAAGGTGAAGCGCACCTCCGCCCAGCCCTCGGGGTGGCGGCTCTGGAAGGTAGTCAGCCGCTGCCGCTCGTGGCACAGCCGGCCAATGTCCAACTGGGAGATGGTCAGCCCGGTGCCGAAGCGGCGCTCGGCCAGCAGGGTGCCGTTTTCCGCAATTAGGTTGTGCCCGGAGAACACCAGGTCGGTGGTGGACTCCCCTTCCCCGGCGTCGGCGTACACGTAGCCGCAGCACAGCCGCCCGGACTGGCCCACCACCAGGTTGCGGCGGTAGCTGCTCTTGCCCACAATCTCGTTGCTGGCGGACAGATTCAAAATCACTGTGGCCCCGTACTCGGCCAGGGTGCGGGAGGGCGGGTCGGACACCCACAAATCCTCGCACAGCTCCACGCCGATGCGCAGGCCGGGCACATCGGGGCACTCCATGAGGGGAGAGGCCCCGTACAGCTCCTGCCAGCCCTCCTCCAGGTGGGGCAGGCGCACCAAAAAGCTGTGGTCAAAGAACAGCCCCTCCCCGGAGGCAAACCACCGCTGTTCGTAGAACTCCCCGTAGTTGGGGATGTGGGTCTTGGGCACCACCGTCACCACCTGGCCGTACTGGATGACCACGGCGCAGTTGTACAGCTTACCCCCCGCCCGCAGGGGCATACCCAGGGCACAGAGCACCCCCAGGTGCTGGGTGGCCTGCATCACGCTGCGCAGAGCCTCCAGAGCTCCGTCCAGCAGGGTGTCCTGCAAAAAGAGGTCGCCGCAGGTGTAACCGGTGAGGCACAGCTCGGGCAGGACGAGAATTTTCACTCCCTGCTCCTGGGCCTCCTCCATCAGGCGGACAATTTCCGCCCCGTTGTGGGCGCAGTCGGCCACCCGGATGGAGGGGGTGCCCGCCGCCACGCATATCAAGCCGTCTTTCATGGGAAAACAGCCTCCTTCTTCACAATACATCGGGAAATATCATATCCTAAATTGGCAGCAATTGCAACCGCTCCCCGGCGGTTCTATCCCCCCGCTCTCCGGCATAGGTTGTGGAGAGGTGAATGCTATGCAAAAGAACAGGACAAGTGCCCCCCTGCTGCGCGGCGTCCGGCAGGGCATCGCCCTCTTCCTGACAGCTGTGGCCCTGTGGATCGTCTATCTCACCGCCGACCCCGCGGTGGCCCTTGAAAAACTCAAACAGCTGGCCCAACTGGACCAGCTCACCGCCGCTCTTGTGAATTTGGAACTGCCCTGGGACACCCAGCCCTCCACACCCCTGTGGCAGCAGGTGATTCTGGGCCAGTCCTCCCTGCTGGCCGGGGCCGCCCAGGCCACCCCAGCCCCGGTGGCCACCCAGGCGCCCCAGCCCACCGCCACCCCGCAGCCGGAAGCGGAGGAACAGGAGGAGACGCCCGAGGAGCCTCCGGCACAGACCACCACCGCCCCGGATGGCATCATTCCCAGCACCCTGAAAGCCACCGACTCCCCGGTGTATGCCACCTATGACACCGTGAGCATCCGCAACTACACCGACTACACCCTGGACGTCAAAGCCCTGCTGGAGGCCGCCCCCAAGCTCACCCCGGCTCAGGAGGGCCCCGACATTCTCATCTATCATTCCCACGCCACCGAGGCCTATACCATGGACGGCACCGACATGTATGAGGAGAGCGACAGCTACCGCACGTTGAATACCGAGCAGAACATGGTGCGGGTGGGCACCGAGATGACCAAGATTTTGGAGGCGGCGGGACTGGAGGTCATCCACGACACCACCCTCTACGACTACCCCGATTACAACGACGCCTACAACCGCTCCTCCCAGGCGGTGAAGGAGACGTTGGACAAATACCCCTCCATCCGCCTGGTCATTGACGTGCACCGGGACGCCCTGGTGGCCAATGATGGCACCATCTATAAGACGGTGGCGGGCACGGTGGAGAACTGCGCCCAGGTGATGATGGTCATGGGCACCGACTCCCCGGGCCAGACTCACCCCAATTGGCGGGTCAACCTGTCCCTTTCCGCCTCCATCCAGAAGGCCCTGGCGGATAAGTGGTCCACCCTGGCCCGGCCCATCGCCCTGCGCACCTCCCGGTTCAACCAGCACTACTCCACCGGGTGCCTGCTGGTGGAGATCGGCAGCCACGGCAACACCCTCCAGGAGGCTATCACCGCCGGGCGGCTCTTTGCCCGCACCATTGCGGACCTGTTTCAAAAGCAATAGCCTGAAAAAGGTGGAAGTAGTCTGAAACAGGCCACTTCCACCTTCTCTTTTCTCTTTTCAAGCCCTCTGGCTTGGTGGGGACGCTCCCCGCTGGGGGTTTCTTTTGAGCGGGCAAAAGAAACCAAAACCCGCTTAGGGCGTTCCCCCCTAAGGACCTCCCTGGGGTACGAGGCTGGAACTGCGTCAAGCCTACGGTCGGCCCGTCACCCTTGCTGTGGCTCCTGTCACTGCCACCACACCAAGCCACATTGGGCAGCTGGCCCTACAGCTTGGTGGTTTCCAGGCCCGGGCCTACCCCGGAGACGCGGCGTTCCCGCCGCCGGGAGCCAGCCCCTCGATAGCTGGGAACAGCGGCTCACCAGAGTAAGGCCCTGGCAGTAAAAGGACGCAGGAACAGAGAAGTGAACACGAACCATAGAACAGAAAGCCATCTATGTGACTCCACCGGGCCAAGGGCCGAAACAAGGAGGATGCAGGGACACCCAGTACCGCGGGGTGGATTCCACAAGGCGGGGGAAGGCCCCGCCTTTGGCGGTCTTTGGTGACTTTCTGGCGGCAGAAAGTCACCCCAGCGGAGCGTCCCCGGCTGGGGCGCTGGTCTCCGCCTGACAAATCGGAGAAGGACAGGCCCTGCCCGTCACCGCCTTCACCGTGCCACATAGACAGATTAAAATATGACCTGTACCAGCACCATATAGAAAATGGTCCCCCCCATGATGGAGAGCATATTGTTGCGCTTCCACAAGTGAAGTCCCACCACGGCGGCGCAGGCCAACAGTGCGGGCAGCCACTGGTCTGTGGAGGTAAAGCGCACCCCCTTCAGGCAGTACACAATGAGCATGGCAATGACCCCGGCGGGGAGATATTTGCCCAGATAGAGCACCACTTTGGGGGGCTTGCCCCCTCGGTCAAAGAGGAAAAAGGGCAGGGCCCGGGTGAGGAAGGTCACCACCGCCATCACCGCAATGGCGGCAGCCGTTTGGGCGACACTCATACCTTTTCCTCCTCTCTCTCCAAATAGGGGCGCAGCAGCAACAGCCCCGCCACCAAAATGCCCAGGGCGGGGATGAGAAACTGGCCATTCTCCGCCCCCAGGGCCAGCAGGCACACCAGAGTGCCCCCCGCTCCCAAAAACACCGGCAGGTGCCGGGAGGCAGACTGCCACTGCTCCACGGCGATGACCAGGAAGAGGGCGGTCATGGCAAAGTCAATGCCCTGGGTGTTGATGGTGATGAGGGCACCCGCCACCGCCCCAATCACCGACCCGGCAATCCAATACAGCTGGTCCAGCAGGGCGATGGCAAAGTAGAAGTCCCGGGGCTCCACCCCCTCCGGCGCCTCCACCCCCGCCAGCAGGGCGTAGGTCTCGTCGGTGAGGGAAAACATCATGTACCACTTCCGTGCCCCCATGCCCCGGAATTTCTCCAGCATGGACAGGCCGTACACCAGGTGTCGGAAATTGATGATGAGGGTCAGCAGGGCCACGTCCGCCAGGGGAGCCGCCGTGGACAGCAGACTCACCCCCAGATACTGGCCGCTTCCGGCGTAAATGGTCATGGACATCAGGGCCGACCACAAAGGCACATACCCCGCCGCCGACATCATCCACCCAAAGACGATGCCAATGGACAGATAGCCCATGAGCACCGGCACCGTGTAGGGAAAGGCGGCGGCGATGGTCTTCCGGTTCATGTCAGGTCACTTCCTTGCGCTTCTCTTTTGTACGCTATTATACGAAAGTATTCAGCGTTTGGCAAGGGCCGTTCCACTCCCGTACAAATTACCCGGATTTCTCCCCTCTCAACGGGGCAATCACCAGGTCAAATTGAGAATTTATCCGGAAAAAGCACCCCGAACCACCACAAAAATAGCATTCGAATATCTGGATATTTTGCAGATACTCCTTGAATGACCGGGTGATAGCCATGAAAATTTTATATTTTACTTACTTTTGTTCAATTTGTATTGTTAAGAAGGGAGAAAATACGTTATCTTCGTCCATATCGTTGATGTCCGTGCAACTGCATGCTAAGATTTTCCTGACAAAGGGGTTTGCAGCGCCCTGCGGACCCAGACAGCTGGTACGCTGTCAGAAACAAACGAGAAGGAGGACAAACCATGAGAAACACGTTTCTAAAACGAGCAGTGGGAGTTGCGCTGGCTCTGACCATGACCCTCAGCGCCATTCCCCTCTCACCCCGGGCTGTGGCAACTTCGGACAGCGGGAATCAGACCTTTACCAATCCCGTGATGTATGCCGACGTCCCGGATGTGGACGTCATCCGGGTGGATGACGCCTACTACATGGTGAGCACCACCATGCACCTCTCCCCCGGCTGCCCCGTGATGAAATCCACGGACCTGGTCAACTGGGAGACGGTGAGCTACACCTACGACATTCTGGATGACGGCGACAAGTTCGCCCTGCGCAACGGGGAGAGCGACTACGGCAACGGCTCCTGGGCCGCCAGCATCCGCCACTACAACGGCAAGTATTACGTATCCTTTGCCAGCCTGTCCACCGGGAAGACCTACATTTTCTCCACCACCGACGTGGAAAACGGCACCTGGCATCGGTCTGAGTTCAACGGCTACCTCCACGACGTGTCCCTGCTCACCACCCAGGACGACGGCATGTACGTGGTCTACGGCAGCGGCACCGCCCGGTGCCGCCCCGTCTACGAGGACGAGAATGGGGACATCACCCTGGGCGACGAGGTGACCCTCATTGAATACACCGGCCTGGACAACGACGGCAATCCGGTCAACGGTCCTGTGTCCTACATCTCCGAGGGCATCCACGCCTATGAGATCGGGGACTACTACTACCTGTTTATGATTCAGTGGCCCACCGGCGGACGCCGACAGGAAGTCTGCTGGCGCGCCTCCTCCCTGGACGGCCCCTGGGAGAGCCGCAAGGTCTTCGACTCCGGCCTGGAGTTTGACGGCCAGATGGACGACGCCGGCGTGGCCCAGGGCGGCGTGGTGCAGGCCGCCGACGGCTCCTGGTACGCCATGCTCTTCCAGGACCACAGCTCTGTGGGCCGCATCCCGGTGCTGGTGCCTGTGACCTGGGAGGACGGCTGGCCCGTGTTCGGCGATGAAAACGGACAGGCCCCTGTGGAGATGGACCTCCCCGGCACCTACACCGGCGAGAAGGACATAGTGGTGTCCGACGAGTTCTACAACGGCCAGCCCCACTCCTTCGCCGCCGACAACCGCAGCGTGTCCACCGCCGCGGACACCGCCACTCAGAACGCGGCAGCGGTAGAGGCCCAGCCCACCGCCGACCAAGAGGCCGAGCGGATGGAGCTCATCGTCAACGGCGGCTTTGAGGACGGCACCGAGCCCTGGGCCGTCCAGGAGGCCGCCACCCTCACCCCCGTGGACGAGGACGGCAACACCGTGCTGCTGGTGTCCGACCGCACCAACACCGCCTCCGGCCCCAAGCAGGTCCTCACCGGACAGCTGAGCCAGGGCCAGAAGGTCCAGGTCAGCGCCAAGGTCAAGTACAACGACGGCCCCGCCTCCAAGACCTTCAACTTCTGTATCCAGTGCGGCGACTGGCGCGGCATTGACGTGGTGGGCTCGGTCACCGCCCAAAAGGGCCAGTGGGCCACCATCACCGGCACCTACACCATCCCCAACGATGCGGACATGTCCTATGTGGGATGCTTCATCGAGACCGCCTGGACCGCCACTCCCGACCCCACCAACGACCTGTTCGACTTCTATGTGGACGACGTGTCCGTCACCGTGGAGGCAGAGGAGCCGGGCTACGGCATTATCGTCAACGGCGGCTTTGAAAACGGCTCCGAGCCCTGGGCCGTCCAGGAGGCCTCCACTCTGGAGATCGTCACCGAGGAGGCATTCAGCGGCTCTTATTCCGCCAAGATCTCCGACCGCACCAACACCGCCTCCGGCCCCAAGCAGGTCCTCACCGGACAGCTGATCCAGGGCCAGAAGGTCCAGGTCAGCGCCAAGGTCAAGTACAACGATGGCCCCGCCTCCAAGACCTTCAACTTCTGCATCCAGTGCGGCGACTGGCGCGGCATTGACGTGGTGGGCTCGGTCACCGCCCAAAAGGGCCAGTGGGCCACCATCACCGGCACCTACACCATCCCCAACGATGCAGACATGTCCTATGTGGGATGCTTCATCGAGACCGCCTGGACCGCCGCCCCCGACCCCACCAACGACCTGTTCGACTTCTATGTGGACGACGTGTCCGTGGTGGTGCTGCCCGACGAGAAGGAGCCTGTGGAGCCCGGAGAGAACGACGACAACGGCTCCTATCTGGACCTGGCCTGGCAGTGGAACCACAACCCCAACAACAACGACTGGTCTCTGACCCAGCGCAACGGCTTTTTGCGCCTGACCACCGGTACCAAGGCCAAGAACATCCTGGAGGCCCGGAACACCCTGACCCAGCGCACCTACGGCCCCACCTGCTCGGGCAATGTGGCCCTGGAGATCGCCGGGATGAAGAACGGCGATGTGGCCGGACTGGCCGCCTTCCAGCAGCGGTACGGCTACGTGGGCGTGAAGATGGAAAACGGCACCAAGTACCTGGTGATGACCAAGACCGAGTCCGACTCTGACCCCAACGGCACCGAGGTGGAGCGAGTGGCTCTGGACAACGGGGTCAACCGGGTATACCTCCGGGTGGACTTCGACTACACCCAGCGCAAGGATCAGGCCACCTTCTTCTACAGCCTGGACGGCGCAGCGTGGACCCAGATCGGCAACACCCTGCAGATGGCCTACACCCTGCCCCACTTCATGGGCTACCGTTTCGGCCTGTTCAACTACGCCACCCAGACCACTGGCGGCTATGTGGACTTCGACTACTTCCACGTCTCCGACCAGGGCTCCAACGGCTCTGAGACCGTCCTGAATGCCTCTCTGGACGACATCGACGACGTGCTGGGCGTGGCCTACGCCCAGGTGGAGCTGCCCGTGAAGCTGGACACCCTCCCCGACGGCGACTACACCAAGCTGGAAGCGTCCCTGAACATTCCCGACGACTTCACCGTGTCCGGCGTGGTGTTTGACGAGAAGAACGTCACCGGAGAGGCCACTTACACCTATCAGGACGGACGTCTGGTGCTCACCGTGTCCGGGGACAACGTCAACTATCAGGACAACGGCGGCACTGGCTTTGCCACCGTCCAGCTCCAACTCACCGACTACACCACCCAGAACAAGACCGTGCAGGTGCGCACCGACTACGTGCGGGTCACCGGCGGCAACGTCTCCTATCGGGTGGACAACGCCGTGTCCAACATCTCCCTGGTGAAGCTGGACTCCGAGGCCCTGGCCAAGATTCCCGGCTACTCCAACCCCCTCATCGACTACGACTTCGGCGCAGACCCCTTCGCCCTGGAGTACAACGGCCGGGTGTACGTGTACATGACCGCCGACCAGTTCGAGTACGACCAGAACGGCAACATCATCGACAACACCTATTCCAAGATCAACTCCCTCCACGTCATCTCCTCCGCCGACCTGGTCAACTGGACCGACCACGGCTTTATCCCCGTGGCAGGCCCCAATGGCGTGGCCAAGTGGGCCAACAACTCCTGGGCCCCGGCCATCGCCTACAAGCAGATTGACGGACAGGACAAGTTCTTCCTGTACTTCTGCAACGGCGGCGGCGGTATCGGCGTGCTGGAGGGCGACTCCCCGGTGGGTCCCTTCACCGATCCCCTGGGCCACGCCCTCATCGACGGCAGCACCCCCGGCACCCAGGGTGTGCCCTGGATTTTCGACCCCGCTGTCATGGTGGATGACGACGGCACCGGATACCTGGTCTTTGGCGGCGGCATCCCCGCTGGACAGGACCTGAACCCCAAGAGCGCCCGCATTGTCCGGCTGGGTGACGACATGATCAGCCTGGACTGCGAGCCGGTGATGATCGACGCCCCCTGCATGTTTGAGGACGGCGGCATCCACAAGGCCAACGGCAAGTACTACTACACCTACTGCTCCAACTTCTCCGGCAACCACTCCGCCGTGGAGGGCTACCCGGGCTACGGCATCATCTGCTACATGGTCAGCGATGACCCCCTGGGCCCCTATGAGTACTGCGGCGAGATTCTCCAGAACCCCTCCACCTACTTCGGAGTGGGCGGCAACAACCATCACGCCATCTTCAACTTCAAGGGCACCTCTTACATCGTCTACCACGCCCAGACTCTGGGCCAGGCCATGGGCATTGAGAAGGGCTATCGTTCCACCCACATCAACGAGGTGGAATACTACGCCGATGGCCGCATCGTCCCCATCCAGGCCGACCGAGAGGGCATCAGCCAGCTGGAGACCATGAGCCCCTATCAGCTCACCGCCGGGGAGACCATCGCCTGGCAGGCCGGTATCAAGGTAGAGGCCTGTGACCAGCCCGGCCAAGGCCTGTCGGAAGTGAACAACCGCGCCGTCACCGACATCCAAAACGGCGACTGGATTGCCGTGGCCGGTCTGGACTTCGGCGACAAGGGCGCTGCCTCCTTCACCGCCAGCATCGCCGCCCAGGCGGGCGGAGCTGTGGAGCTGCGGGTGGACTCCCCCGACGGCACCGTGGTGGGTACCCTCACCGTGCCCGCCGGAGACGGCACCTATCAGACCCTCACCTGCGATGCCGAGGGCCTCACCGGAGTACACAACCTGTTTATGGTGTTCACCGGAGACGACCAGGCGGAGAACCTGATGAGCTTGGACACCTGGCAGTTCACCGAGGCGGGCGAGTCTGCTTCCGCCAACAAGGCCCTGCTCCAAGCCACCTATGACTACGCCGTGAATCTGGACACCACCGGTGTGGTGCAGGCCGCTGTGGACGCCTTCCAGAAGGCCATGGACGAGGCCAAGGCCGTGCTGGACAACCCCAACGCCACCCAGGAGCAGGTGAACACCGCTTGGGATAACCTGCTGGAGGGTATCTGGGGTCTGGGCCTGAAGCAGGGCGACAAGACCATGCTGGAGCTGCTCATCCACAGGGCAGAGGGCATGCTCCCCAATGAGAGCAAGTACCTGCCCGACCACTGGCAGGAGCTGCTGGACGCTCTGGCCGCCGGTCAGGACGTGATGGAGGACGGCAATGCCCTCCAGGGCGACGTGGAGACCGCCGTGGACGAGCTCCTCACCGCCATTCTGGCCCAGCGCTTCAAGGCGGACAAGTCCATCCTGGAAGACCTGATCGGCGCTGCCCAGGACATGGACCTCACCGGATACACCGCCGAGTCCGTGGCCACCTTCCGCTCCGCTCTGGCCGCTGCCCAGGCTGTGATGGCCGACGAGAGCCTGTCGGAGGACGACCAGCAGGTGGTGAACGACGCCGTGGCCGCGCTCCAGAGCGCCATGGACGGCCTCACCGCCGAGGGCGACGTGCAGCCCTCTGAGAAGCCTCAGGAGAGCCAGAAGCCTGAGCAGACCCAGGCTCCTGAGGCCACCGACCAGCCTCAGGCCACCCAGAAGCCTGAGAACGTGCCTCAGACTGGGGACTCCGCCCAGCTGATGGGGTACGTGGCGGCCCTCACCGCCGCTGTGGGCCTGCTGGCTGGCGCTGCCTATGTGTCCCGCAAGCGTCGCAGCTAATCCCAAATCAAGCAAAAAGTACGGTCAGCGAAAGCTGGCCGTACTTTTTTGCTGTTTCGAGAGACCATTTCTTCTCCGATTTCCTGGGCAGGAACCAGCGCCCCCGCCGGGGACGCTCCGCTTATGCCCGATTTCTCCCCGATGAGAAATCGGGGAAAGAATCGCCAAAGGCGGGGCCTTCCCCCGCCTTGTGGAATCCACCCCGCGGTACGGGGAGCCCCTGCAAATTTCTCTTTGCGGCCCTTGGCCCGGTGGGGTCACATAGAGGGCATGGCAATTCTTTTGTAAGTTTCAGCTTCTACGACAAATAAAACTTCTACCACCAGGGCCTCACCCTGGTGTGCAACGGTTCCCAGTTGCCGATAGCCTGGCTCCCGGCGGCGGGAACGCCGCACACACCAGAGTAGGCCCGGAGGTGGAAACCGCCTGGCTATAGGGCCAGCTGCCCAGAGCAGCCTGGTGTGGTGGCACGACTAGGTGCCACAGCAAGGGTCACGGGCCGAACACCAGCTTGACGCAGTTCCAGCCTCGTACCTCAAGGGGGTACTTAGGGGGGAACGGCCACGTCTGAGACTTGGGAGAGGGGCGCCCTCTCTCCCACACTCCATATATTTTTCTTGTTTCCACTGCCCCTTTGCGCTATACTAGATCTAATATCAAGCAATACTACGGGAAGGTGCATGTATGAAACAGCTGCTCTTTGTCTACAACCCCAAAGCTGGCCGCCAGCGGGCCAAAACCATGCTCTCCGACGTGCTCACGGTGTTCGCCCAGGAGGGCTACCAGATCACCGTGCGCCCCACTCTAGGCCCCGGAGACGCCACCCAGGTGGTGGCGGACACCGCCGCCCACTATGACCGGGTGGTGTGCTGCGGCGGGGACGGCACCCTCAACGAGACGGTGGGCGGGCTGCTCTCCCTGCCCCAGGAGGAGCGGCCGGTTCTGGGCTATATCCCGGCGGGCACCACCAACGACTTTTCCCGGAACATCAACCTGCCCCGCTCCACCCAGGAGCTGGCCCGGGTGGCCTGCGGCGGCGTGCCCCGGTCCATCGACGTGGGGGACCTGGGCGGACGGCAGTTTCTCTACATCGCCGCCTTCGGGCTGTTCACCGACGTGTCCTACTCCACCCCCCAGGCCTCCAAAAACCTGCTGGGCCACCTGGCCTATGTGCTGCAAGGGGCGGGGCGGCTGGTGAACTTCCCCAGCTACCAGGTGAAGGTCACCACCGACCAGGGCCTGGAGATAGAGGGGGAGTTCATCTACGGCATGGTGTCCAACACCGTGTCCATCGGCGGCATGGTCAACCTGCCCCGGGACCTGGTGTGCCTGGACGACGGCCAGTTTGAGGCCCTGCTCATCCGCACCCCCAAGACCGCCAAGGACTGGCAGTCCATTCTCACCGCCCTCACCACCCAGAAACTGCCCGAAGACGGCAGCGTGGTGGGCTTCACCTGCTCCCAGGCCCACTTTACCAGCCCCAAGCCCCTGGCCTGGACGGTGGACGGGGAGTTCGGCGGCGATTACACCGACTTGACCATCTCCAACCGCTCCCGGGTACTCACCATCGCCTGCGGAAACTAACGCGCGGAAAAAGGCAAAGCCTTTTCCCACGGGAAGGATTTCAATTTCTTCCGTCACCTGCGGGTGACGGAACTCTGCGAGGCTTAAAATCCCTCCGGCCAGGCCGGAGGGATTTGTTTTTTCCTTACTCTTTCGGCCAAACCAGGGAATAGTAGTTCCGCTCGATGACCAATTTGGCATAGGTGTACTTGGCGCCCACCAGGCTCTTGACCCGGCTGACGTAGTTCTCGTCCACCGTCACACCCTCCCGGGGGTAAAGGTCCCGGTGGAGGCCTCATAGGTGCCCGCAGCAGTGATCCAGCTGCTGCCATACCCCTTGTTGGCGAACACCACCAGGGGCATGTTGCTGGAATACTGATTGGCCTGGTAGTTGGTGGCGAAAATGTCCCGGCCGGAGTAGAGCCGGGAGTCGTACTCCAGCCCGAAGAGGTTGGACAGGGTGGGCACGATGTCAATGGCAGAACAGGGGGTGTCCACCACCACCGGCTCCTCCATGCACCCGCTCCACAGGATGAAGGTATTGCGGTAGCGGGAGGTGTCCCGCTCGGTGTCGTCCACGCCGGACAGCTCTTGGTAGTAGTCCGTTCCCCCCTCTGTCAGGGCGTAGGGGTAGTGGTCGGCGGTGAGGGCGATCACCGTGTCGTCGGCAATTCCCGCCTCCTCCAGCTCCTTGACCAGGTACTCCATGGCGTACTCCAGCTCCATATTACAGGCCAGATAGGCCTGCACCTGCTCCGAGGCGTCGGGGTACTTGGCCTGAATGACCTCTTGGTTTTTCCGGGACATGGCGTTGCCCGTCCAGTTGTAGTTGCAGTGTCCGCTCACCGTCATGTAGTAGGTGTGGAAGGGGGTGCCGTTTTCCACATAGTCCTGGACGTAGCCGTCCACCGTGGCCTCCATCATCTCCAGGTCCGAGCAGGGCCACAGGTTGCTTTTCAGCTCCAGGCCGTTGCCAAGCCCAAAGTACTCATATCCCAGGTTGGGGTGGGTCTCGTCCCGGCCATAGTAGGTATAGGTGTTGTTGTGGTAGGCCAGGGTGTCATAGCCCAGCTTTTGAAACTGCCACCCCAGGGCGATGGGCATGGCATCCTTGGCGCTGACCCGGAAGGACAGGCTGCTCCCCCCGATCCAGGTGGGGATAATGCCGGTCATCACCGCGAACTCGCCCCCGGTGGTGGACTGGGTCCAGTCGGGCTGGTAGTAGTTTTCAAAGACAAAGCCCTCGTGGGACAGTTTGTACAGAGTGGGGGTAAGCTCGGGGTCGATGACCGAGGGGCAGAAGGCCTCTGCGGTGATCAGAATCAGGTTCTTCCCCTGAAAATACCCGGTGTACTCATTTTGATTGGTGGGACTCTTGGAGGCAAAGTACTGGTGCATGGCCCGGAGGGTCTCGTCGTCAGTCCCCGCCGCCAGAGCCTCAAAGTCGATGTCCAACACGTTGTCCCCGGTGGGGGCCTGGCTGGCCCCAGGCTCCGGGCTGGAGGCCGGGGTGGCGGTGGGCAGCGGGTCATCGGGGAGCAGGATATCCAGAGGAGTCTCCGGGATGCCGGTGATGGCGTAACCCAGCTCCAGGCGCAATGTGGTCAGCAGCCCGAAGTGGGGCACCGACGTATTCACCGAGAAGTCGTAGGTGTAGTAGTTCTTTTCAGCCCCCAGCCGGGCGGTGAGCACCCCCACCAGCTGGAGCACCACCATAAGCCCCGCCAGCATCACCCGCACCGGGGCCCGCTGGCCCTTTTCGTAGAGGATAACAGAGCACATGCGCAGATAGACCACAAAGGGAATGAGGGAGAGCAAGATAAAGGGGATGCGAGCCAGCACCACCTCCACCATGGTGCCGCTGAAGTCCCCCACCACCTGTCCGGCCATGCCCTGCATGTATCCCAGGCCGAAATAGATCTTGAAAAAGCTCTTGCAGCAGTACTCTACGCAGGTGAACACCGTCCACCCCGCCACCAGCACGCCGCCCAGAATGCGGGACACCTTCCGGTTGGGAATGAGGTCCAGCACCAGAAAGACCGCCAGTCCCGCCGCCAGGGAGAACAGGAAAATACGCAGCAGCCCCATAGAGAAGAAGGTGCTGTCCCCGTCAAACAGCCGCAGCAGCACCTCGTGGTAGAGCAGCATCAGCGGCAGGCTCACCGCCGACCGGAGGGGCGACCCGCTCACCCGCCGCCGACGGGTCTGGGTTTTGGGCCCAGAGGAGATCTGGGGCTTGGGAACCCGAATGGATGGAAGTTGCACATGTTTCCACTTCTCTTTGCACGTTTCCTTCCATTTCGAAAACACCCCTGGCTCCTTGGGAGCCAGCCGCTTGGGTTCTGCCATGGCTATCCCCTCATTTCTCTTCTCGCCTCACCCGGCGGTGAGGGTTTCATTGTCTACACTTTACCACGATAGACAATCTTTTTCAATCTTTGACAAATCTTTTCGGTTTTTTCTCTTTTCCCCCTGGAAAACATTGCATTTTTGCTCCGCCTGTGCTACCATGTCAGACGCAAAAAGGAGCGTGTTTGACTGTGAAGCGAATGCTGCAATGGCTGCGTGGGGAGACGGTGCTGTGTGTGGCCTGGGTCTTGGCCCTGGTTACCGCTGTTCTCGTCCCCCCCGATGCCCAATATATCAACTATGTGGACCTGCACACCCTGGGGATGCTCTTTGCCCTCATGGCGGTGATGGGGGGACTCCAGCGGCAGGGCCTCTTCTTCCGCCTGGGCCGGGCCATGCTGGAGCGCACCCACACCACCCGACAGCTGGAAGGGGTGCTCATCCTGCTGCCCTTCTTTGTGAGCATGGCGGTGACCAATGACGTGGCCCTCATCACCTTTGTCCCCTTCGCCCTGGAGGTGCTGGCCCTGGCAGGCCAGACCCAGCGGGTGGTGCCGGTGGTGGTGATGCAGACCATCGCCGCCAACCTGGGCAGCATGGCCACCCCCATCGGCAACCCCCAAAACCTGTACCTGTACTCCTGCTATGAGATGGACCTGGGGTCCTTTTTCGCCACGGTGCTCCCCTATGCCGGGGCCTGCCTGGTGCTGCTGGCGGTATTTTTGATGGTGCGCCCCTCTCAGCCCCTGGAGGTGCCCCAGGTGTCCGGGGAGGTACGGCCCCTGTCCGGGGCCCGAGTGGCCGCCTACGGGGTGCTCTTCGCCCTGTGCCTGGGTGGCGTAGCCAAAGCGGTGCCCCTGTACGTGCTGTGCCCCTTGGTGCTGATCGTGGTGCTGATGGCTGACAAACAGGTGCTGCTCCACGTGGACTACGCCCTGCTGGCCACCTTTGTGGGCTTCTTCCTCTTTGTGGGCAACTTGGGCCGCATCCCCGCCCTCACCGCCCTCTTCCAGTCCCTCATCCAGGGCCAGGAGGTGCTGTGCGGCGTGGTAGCCAGCCAGATTATTTCCAACGTCCCCGCCGCCCTGCTCCTGTCCGGATTCACGGACAACGGCGCTGGGCTGCTGCTGGGTGTGAATCTGGGCGGTTTGGGTACCCTCATCGCCTCCATGGCCAGCCTGATCTCCTATAAATACATCGCCCGCACCTTCCCCGAGAAGAAGGGGAAGTACCTGGGCCAGTTCACCGGCCTCAATGTGGCTTTCTTGGTGGTGCTGCTGATCCTGTGGGTGGTTTTACCCTAATACTGCACACCAACGCCCCGGCAATACGCCGGGGCGTTTTTTGAACTTTGTGCCGCTTCGGCGGCACACCACCATTCTTCATTCTTCATTTTTCACTCTTCATTTCTATCTCCACCCCCGTGTAATAGTGCTTCAGAATATCCTCCCAGCTGCTCCCCTGGGCGGCCATGGCGTTGGCCCCGTACTGGCTCATACCCACCCCGTGGCCGTATCCGGTGACGGAAAAGGTGAATTTGTTCTCCTGGTAGGTGACCTGGAAACAGGCCGAGCGCAGACCAAACAGGGTGCGCACCGCACCCCCGGACATCTCCACGCCCCCCACCTTCATGCTCCCTACCCGGCCGGAGGCGGTGAGGGTCATGCCGGATAGCCATCCCGCCGGGTCCCCGGACAGGTCGGCATCGGGATAGGCCTCCTTCACCTTCTTCTCCACCTCCTCCCGGGTGAGGGTGACGGTGGAGTAGTAGTTGGGCACCTCCTCCCCCTCGGGGCTGGACACGGACACCAGGTAGGGCAGACTGTTGCCCCACACCGCCTGGGCGTCCTCGGTGGAGGCGGTGGAGGAGGAGAAGAACACCGCCTGTATGGGCTTGCCGTCGTAGGTCATCACCTGGCCCGCGGTGTCGGACACCGCCTGGGTGATCTTCTCGGTGTAGCTCTGGGCGTTGTCTTTCCAATTCTCTTTGGCCTTCTGGGGGTCTATGTAGGCCTGACAGCACCCGGAGTCGGCGCAGATGTCCGCCTCCTGGTCCTTATGGGCGTTGGCACCCATCTTCCACAGGGAGTAGGTGCGGGCGCACACCGCCTGGGCCCGCAGGGCCTGGGGCTCAAAGGAGGCGGGCATCTCGGCGGCCACCACCCGCCACAGGTAGTCGGCCATGGTCATCTCCTCCACCTTCCCCTCCCCCACCAGCACCCGGACCTTCTGGCTGTTGTCCCAGGTCTGGTCTGCCTGGGCGGTCTGGGACACCACCGGGGTGGGATTGGCGGGCAGGGTCTCCAACAGGCCCTGTTCTCCCTCAGCCTGTCCCAGGGCCAAAAGTGGAAATAAAAACAGGGTTGCGACCCCCATCAGCACTCCTGCGGCAAAAATCCGGGTGGCCTCCCGGTCAATGGGCCATCGTCCCACGAGCCTCTCCTCCTCGTTTCGTCTTGACTGTTGCACTTTAATACGCTATACTGAATAGAAACCGCCCGAGGCCCATTCCGGGTCCTTCCACCCCCGCGGCTATTTAGGAGGTGCACCATGTATTCCATCAATTCCTTCGACCTCATGGATGGACGTTCCCTGTCCTTCCTTCAACATATATGCAGCGAGTATGCTCCTCAGCACCAAATCCCTGCCTCTCTGTATGAGAAGTACGGGGTAAAGCGGGGGCTGCGTAACGCTGATGGCACCGGTGTCATGGCGGGCATCACCAACATCGCCAACGTACGGGGCTATTACCTCCAGGACGGCGAGCGTGTCCCCGCCCCCGGCCAGCTCATCTACCGTGGCATTGACGTGTGTGAGCTCATTGAGGGCTTTTTGAAGGAGGGCCGCTTCGGCTACGAGGAGACCGCCTATCTGCTTCTCTTCGGCTCCCTGCCCTCCAAGGAGGAGCTGTCCACCTTCCAGGGTATGCTCAACCACTACCGCAATCTGCCCCCCGGATTCACCGAGGACATGATTTTGAAGGGGCCCAGTCGGGACCTGATGAACAAGCTGGCCCGCTCCACCCTGTCCCTATACTCCTATGACCCGGACCCGGACAACAACAACCTGGACGTGGAGCTGTTCCAGGCCATCCAGCTCATTGCCCGGTTCCCTGTCATTGTGGCCCACGCCTACGCCTGTAAGCGCCACTACTTCGACAATGAGTCTCTGGTGCTCCACCGGCCCCAGGATGGGCTGAGCGTGGCGGAGAACTTCCTGTGCTCCATCCGCCCGGATAAGAAGTTCAGCCAGGCCGAGGCCCGGCTGCTGGATTTGTGTCTGGTGCTGCACATGGACCACGGCGGCGGCAACAACTCCGCCTTCGCCTGCCGTGTCCTCTCCTCCTCCGGCACCGACATCTATTCCGCCATTGCCGCTGCCGTAGGCTCTCTGAAAGGCCCCCGGCACGGCGGTGCCAACAAGAAGGTCATGGAGATGTTCGGCCACATTGAGCGGGACGTGAAGGACTGGTCCAGCGACGACGAGGTGGCCGCCTACTTAGAGAAGATCCTCAAGAAAGAGGCGGGAGACCGCTCCGGGCTCATCTACGGCATGGGCCACGCCATCTACACCCTCTCCGACCCCCGTGCTGTGATGCTGAAACGGTTTGCCCGAGAAGTGGCGGAAGAGCGGGGCTTCGTGGAGGAGCTGGAGCTGTTTGAACGGGTGGAAAAGCTGGCCCCGGAGGTGTTCCACCGGGTCACCGGCCAGAACAAGGTCATGTGCGCCAACGTAGACTTGTACTCCGGCCTGGTGTACAAGATGATGGGCATTCCCCCCGAGCTGTACACCCCCCTGTTTGCCATCGCCCGCATTGTGGGCTGGTGTGCCCACCGGGTGGAGGAGGTCTACAACCCCTCCGGCCGCATCATTCGTCCCGCCTACAAGGCGGTGTGCCCCATGCGGGACTATGTGCCCCTGGAAAATCGGTAAGAACAGAAATAAGAGCCAATGCAGGCCCCAAGGGTCTGTATTGGCTCTTTTTGGTGTGCTGCAATGATTTCTCAGGCGCAAACCATCGTCCCTGCCAGGGACGCTCCGCTGGGCCTCAGTGATTTCCAGGCCCAATGCCTCCCTTGTGTAAAGGGAGGTGGCGCGGCGTAGCCGTGACGGAGGGATTGACGGTCTAAGTGGCCTAGCTCTGGCTTGCCAGCCTGGTGGGGACGCTTCCCGCTGGGGGTTTCTTTTGAGCGGGCAAAAGAAACCAAAACCCGCTTAGGGCGTTCCCCCCTAAGGACCTCCCTGGGGTACGAGGCTGGGCCTGCGTCAAGTCTAAATTCGGCCCGTTACCCTTGCTGTGGTGCCTAGTTCTGCCACCACACCAGGCCACCCTGGGCAACTGGCCCTACAGCCTGGTGATTTTCACATCCGGGCCTACCCCGGAGAAGCGGCGTTCCCGCCGCCGATCGCTGGGAACAGCGACTCACTAGGGTAAAGCCCTGGCGATAGAAGTAGTATTTGTCAGAGGAGTAGATACTTCCTGTAGAATTTCCACGCCTTCTATGTGACCCCACCAGTCCAAGGGCCGAAAAGAGAAAGGCGCACCCTCCGCCCAGCACCGCGGGGTGGATTCCACAAGGCGGGGGAAGGCCCCGCCTTTGGCGATTCTTTCCCCGATTTCTCATCGGGGAGAAATCGGGCCCAGCGGAGCGTCCCCGCCAGGCTGGCAAGCCTGAACCGAGATATCGGAGAAGACAGCACTTACCTATCGAAACTCAAAAACAGCAAAAAAGTACGGCCAGCTCTCGCTGACCGTACTTTTTTGCTTGATTGGAGATTAGCTGCGGCGACGGCGCACCACCACGGTGATACCCATCAGCACAGCAGCGGCGGCCAGAGCGGCCACGTACACCATCAGCTGAGCGGAATCGCTCGTCTGAGGCACGTTCTCGGGCTTCTCAGTGGCCTGGGGCTTGTCAGTGGTCTCAGGCTCCTGAGAGGTCTCGGGCTTGTCGGTGGTCTCGGGAGCGCCACCGGCGGTGAGGCCGTCCATGGCAGAAGTGAGAGCAGCCACAGCGTCATTGACCTTGGCCTGATCGTCCTCGGTGAGGCTGTTGTCCGCCATCACGGCCTGGGCGTTGGCCAGAGCCATGCGGAAGGTGGCCACAGACTCAGCGGTGTAGCTGGAGAGGTCCATGCCCTCAGCCTTGCCGATGAGGTCCTCCAGGATGGACTTGTCCGCCTTGAAGCGCTGGGCCAGAATGGCATTCAGCAGAGTCTCGGCAGCCTTATCCACGTCGTTTTGCAGGGCGTTGCCGTCCTCCATCACGGTCTTAGCAGCCTCCAGAGCGTCCACCAGCTGCTGCCAGTTGGCTTCCACGTACTTGTCGGCGTTGGCCACCATGTCGTCGGCACGGGCGATGAGCAGCTCCAGCATGGTCTTGTCGCCCTGGGTCAGGCCCAGAGCCCAGATGCCCTCCAGCAGGTTGTCCCAAGCGGTGTTCACCTGCTCCTGGGTGGCGTTGGGGTTGTCCAGCACGGCCTTGGCCTCGTCCAGGGCCTTCTGGAATGCGTCCACAGCGGCCTGCACCACACCGGTGGTGTCCAGAGTCACGGCGTAGTCATAGGTCTTTTGCAGCAGAACCTTGTTGGCCTCCTGAGCGCTGCCCTCCAGGGTCACGATGACGGAGGCGGTGAGGGTATCGGGCACGGTGACGCCGGGGATGGCGGTGAGGGTTCCGGTGATGGTCTGAGCCTGGGTGGAGGCGGGGTCATAGCCCTCCTTATTCCAGGTCACAGCCAGGGAAGTCTGAATCTCGCCGTCCAGGGTGGCCAGGACGGTGCTGGGCAGACCCAGCTGATCAAAGGCGGTGCCCACGGCGGCGGTCACGCCCTGCTGGTCGGCCACAGAGACCGCCTCCAGGGCGGTGCCCAGGGCAAAGCCGGTGGAGTTGATCCACAGACCGTCGGTGGTGCCGGCGGTGAGGCGGATGCGCACATAGCGGGTCAGGCCGCTGAGGGCGTCGTTGGTGGTGGTGCCTGCCACGCCACTAGCCAGATGGTCCACAGCGGTGGTCCAGTTCTGGCCATCGGTGGACAGGTCGATGGCGTACTTGTGGGTGCCGTCGTTGTTCCAGGTCAGGGACACAGCGGCGATGTTGTACAGGCCTTCGGAGTCGAACTGCCAGGCAGGAGCCTGGTCGTCCGCAGCGGGAATCCAGTACTTGGCGGGATCGCCGTCGTTGCCGTAGGCGGGGTCAGAGCCCTCAGCAGAAGAGGTGGCAGAGGTGGGAGCGCCGTAGTCCAGACGGATGGCCTCGCCCAGAACCTTGCCGTACACTTCCAGCTCGGCGATCTCCGCCCACTGGTTGGAGGTGCCGCCCTTGTAGGCCTTCAGGTTGTTGACCTTCACGTAGCGGGCAGCACCGTCGAGCTCCACAGTGGCGGTGACGTTGGGGTTGTTGTCCCCCTGGTCCATGTCGGACCAAGTGGCCATGTCATACCAGGTGGTACCGTCCAGAGAGCCCTGGATGGTGAAGGAGTGGCGGATGGGGATTCCGCCGGTGTCGCCGGGATTGGCCCAGGCGAAGGTGAGGGAGGCCCCAGAGAGCTGGTAGGCCTGGCCCAGGTCCACCTGATACCAGGCGGGGCTCATGGCGCCGGAGTTCCAGAAGGTGTCCACGTTGCCGTCCACGGCCAGAGCGACCTCAGAGCCGGAGGAGGCCTTGGCGGTCTTGTTCAGAGCCACGTTGTCGGTGTATCCGGTGCCGCTGACTTCCCGCAGGCAGGGCCACAGGTTATTGGCAGGGCAGTTGAGGTAGACGCGCACATAGCGGCCCTGCTGGCCCACGGTCACCGTGGTGCGGTCAGCAGTGGTGGTGAGGATGCCGTCGTCGGGGATGGTGTAGCCCTCAAAGTGGGGGTCATCGGACACGGCCACATGGTACTTCCAGTTGCCGGCGGCGTCAAAGATGATCTCCATCTCTTCCACGGTGTAGCTGCGGCCCAGATCCACCTGCCACCAGTGGGTGCCGAAGGCATCGCTGGGGCTGGGGTTCTTGGCGCACCACTTGGTGGAGGTGTCGCCGTCGTTGGCCCACTCCGCCTTCTCCTCGCCCTGGGCGTTGATGTTGATGGAGCTGGCAGAGGCGGTCTTGTTCAGGAAAATGTTCACGGGAGCGGCGGGGGGCTCGGGATGCACAAAGCCGGTCTCGTCGGCGTCGCCGCCCTCGGGCACTTCGGGCAGGCCCTCCACGGTCTGGGTGGGAATGGTGATGGTGGCGGCGGTGAGCCCGTCACAGGTAGCCTTCAGGGTGATGTCACCCTCGCCACGGGTGGAGCGCACCCACACGGCCCACTGACCGCCCCGCACCTGGACCGCCTTCTCGCCGATGACAAAACCGGGGCCCTCAGTGGTGAAGTTGATGGTGTGGTCGGCGGTGTTGACCACGGTGCCGTTTTCATCCCGCACGTCCACCCACACCAGCTTGGCGGTGCTGCCGTCCAGCTTCAGGGCCTCGTCGTTCTCGGCGGTGAGGGTGATCTGGGAGGCGGTGCCGGGGGCCTGACGGATGTAGGTCTCCACGGCCTCACCGTTGAGGTAGGCCACCGCTTTCAGGGTGCCCTGGCCGGGGGTGTAGCCGCTGAGATCAAAGGTGAAGGGGGGATGGGCCAGATTCTCGGTGGACACGTAGGCCCCGGAGTCGGCCGTGGGGTAGCCGGTGGGGTTGTCGGTGTCACCGTGGGGAGCCCACATCTGGGTGTCAGGGGTCTGACGGGCGATGAGCTGGTCGTCCAGATACAGCTCCACCTCGTCACAGTTGGAGTACACCCGCACCTGGTCGGGGGAATCGCTGGCCCAGGTGTTGGCGATGTACACCATGGCACCGGTGTCCAGACCGTACTTGGACATATCCAGGTTGGGATCGGTCTGGGACTGGAAGAAGTAAGCGCCGTGCTTGGCAATGCGGGCCACGTCTACCACGCCGCAGAAGGTGAGCTTGTCCACGTCAAATCCGGCGTAGTCGGCGTAATCCCAGTAGGCAGTGGCGCCGTACCAGGACTGGCCGCGGTTAAAGGCAAAGGAGGACTGGATGTTGTCACACTGGGTGAGCATACCCTTATCGCCGCCCTCGGCGTCGGAGTAGTGCTTGGGCTCCCGGGTGACACGGGTGGTGGAGTCAAAGCCGCCGAAGTTCCAGTCGCCGTACTCGCTGACGATGACGGGCTTGTCGGAATACTTGGAGGCGTCGCCCACCACGTTGGCCTGGGGCGTGCCCACGCCGATGTCAAACACGTTCCAGTTGATCCAGCCGCTGGTGTAGGCCTTGGAGTCGCCCACCTCGGGGTACTCCTCCTTCACCAGGTTGTGCATGTTCTGGGCCCAGGCAGTGGTGAAGGAGCTCTCGTTCAAGCTGGGCTCCCAGGCCACCACGGAGCAGTGGTTGCGGTTGACCCGCATCTGATCCCGCATCTGCTCATAGGTGTTGTTCTTGAAGGCCTCGGAATCGCTGTAGTTCTGCCAGCCAGCCAGACAGTCCAGCACGGCCACGCCGTAGCGGTCGCAGGCCTCATAGAAGGCGGGGTCGTGGGGGTAGTGGCTCATGCGGATGAAGTTGAAGCCGTACTCCTTGAGCCGCTTCACATCTTCAAAAATGGAGTCGTTGCTCTGGGCGTTGCCCAGCATGTAGGTCTCGGAGTGGAGGTTGGTACCCACCAGCTCCACGCGCTCATCGTTGATGTAGCAGCCGTCCCGCTTCCACTCCACCTTGCGGATGCCGTAGGTGGTCTCCACGGTGTCGATGACGGTGCCGTCCATCTTCAGGATGGAGCGCACGGTGTACAGCTCGGGGGTGTCCACCGACCACAGGCGGGGGTTGGACACGGTGAGGTCCTGGCTGAAGGAGTACTTCTCACCACCGGCCACGGTCTGGGTGTCCTCCTTGGAGGCCACCACGCTGTCCCCGTCCACGATCTCGGTGACCATGGTCACGGAAGTGTCCGCAGAGCCGCTGTTCTCCACCTCAGTCTTGGCGTTGACGGTGGCGGAATCCTTGGCCACGCTGGGAGCGGTGAGGAACACGCCGCCACCGGCCACGGTGTCGGACTCAATGGCGTCAGTGATGTGCACGTCCCCGGTGACGGTGACATACACGTCCCGGTACAGGCCGCCGAAGTACTGGAAGTCCGGGTTGGTCTTGCCGGGGGCGAAGGAGGTGTTGGGACGGGTGTCCAGCTTCACCGCCAGCACGTTCTCCCCGTCAAACTTCACCTGGTCGGAGATGTCAAAGGCGAATTCGGTGTAGCCGCCCTGGTGGACGCCCAGCTCTTCGCCGTTGAGCCACACAGTGGCCTCCTGCATGGCACCTTCAAAGGTGAGGATGATCTGCTGACCCTCCATGGCGGGGTCCATGGTGAAGTGGCGACGATACCAGAACACGCCCAGGTCCTCATGGTAGTAGTTCTCGGGGGTGTACTGAATGGTGCTGTGGGGGGCGTTGACGTACAGCCACTGGCTGTCGTCGGCGTCTACCTGGTCGGCGTCCGGCCAGTCCCCTTCGTAGAATCGCCAGTCGTTGTTGAAGTTCAGAACGGTTCTCCCGCCCTGGCTGGTGCCGCTTTGGGTGGCGGTACCGCTCTGGGCCGAGGCCGTGGTGACGGCGGGGACCATCCCCAACAGCATCACGGCGATGAGTGCCAGTGCCAGCAGGCGTTTGCTCAAGTGTCTCATTGCGCTTTCTCCTTTCCCTTCTCGTGTATAAGGGGTACCGGAGCCGCCCACACTGCCGCGCTCCCGTACCCGCTCCGCTCATGGGGGTTCCCCCATCTTTCTCAACAGTTTTACCATATAAACTCGTTTATTTCAATTCGCTTTTATGCCAATTGCCCACACCCCATTTTGTGGGTTTTTTACTAAAAAAGCGCCGGAGCCATGCTCCGACGCTTTTCTCCGAAATTTTGGATGTGGCCCTCAGCGGTTCACGGAACAGGCCATCCGGTGATAGGTGTGGCGGATGCCACGGATGGCCACAGAATAGGCCTGGATGTTCTCCGGCAGGGACATGCCCGCGTAGCCCGCATCCCCCAGATGGTGGATGTCGGTGCCGGTCATCTTGCACATCAGAGCAATCTGGCGGATGGTGTCCACGTCCGCCCCCTCCTGAGAGGTGCCGATGGCGGTGATGGTCAGGCAGCCCAGGGAGTGGGCGTGGGTGACCAGGCCTCTGACATACTCCACGGTGATGCCGGGCACGGTGCCGGGGGCGGGGAGCAGAATGATGTCCGCCCCGGCCTGGGCGAAGGCGTCAATGTCAGCGGTGGTGATGATGTGCTCGGCCCCCTCGGTGAGGATGCCGGAGGCGTGCATCTTGCCGGCGGCCAGAATGAGCCGGTCTCCCAGCTCCGCCTTGTACTCCTTCAAGGTGCGCACAATGGCCTCATTGGTCACACCCACCCCGGGATTTCCGGTGAGGAGGATGAAGTTCACCCCCATGTCCGCGGCCCGGCGGGCATTTTCCAGGGTGGCCTTCCGCCCGTCGGTCATGGCCCACAGGTCCCCCTCCTCCTGCTCCAGGGGCTGGTCCACCGGCTCCAGGTTGATGCCGATGGGGCGGCCGGTGAGGGCCTTGAGCTTGGCCACCACCTCCATGGGCTCGCACTTGGGCAGGCCCTGGATGACGGGTTTTTGTACGTCAAACATGTTCAAAAGCAGAATATCCGCCCCCATGGCAGCGGTAAACTCGGCGTTGGTGACGTTGCCCAGCATGGGCTGGATATAGCCGATGGACTCGCAGGCCAGCACCCGGCCCTCCGAGCCGGCAATGGAGGCCAGTAGCTCCTCCTTATTCATGGTGCGAAAGTCCGAGGCGGTACAGTCAAGCAGTCGTTTCATGACAGTCTCTCCTTGTCTTTGGGATACGTTTATTATACCACACCTCTCCCAACGTGTATGCCCCCTTTTTCCACTCCAGCCGCTATACATTCCCCATCTTCCATGGTAGAATACGGACAAGCAAACGATAGGGAGGTACTGGCCATGGATGTTGTCAGCACTCTGTCCTCCACAGGACGCAAGGTCAACGAAGATTTCATACACCTCCAGCCCAACCGCTGGGCTATGCTTCTGGATGGCTCCTCGGGCCTGATGCCCAATGTGTTGGTGCCCTATTTGCAGGGCCGCTTTCAAAGTGATGCCCAGTGGTTTGTGCACACCTTTGCCCACGCCTTCGCCCAGGTAGAGCAGCCCTCCACTCCCCTTCCCACGGCGGTGGAGCAAGCCCTGGCCCTGGTGGAGCAGCAATACCAGGCCATTCCCATTGCGGACCACTTGCGGGGCTTTTCCTATGAGCCCTCCGCCTCCCTGGCTATTTTCCGAAATACCCAGGAGAGTGGCCCAGAGCTGTTCCTTCTGGGCGACTGCACCGCCATCTGGGACGGCGGCGTGTACCATGATCCGGCGGTCTCTCGCTTGGACGACCGGGCCATCCAACTGTGTATGCACCTGTCTGACACCACCGGGCAACCACCCGCCGAGGTCATTCAAAGCCCCGCCATGCGGGCAAAGCTTCTGGAGCACCGGGAAAAGAAAAACCATCCGGAACAGCCGGATGGCTACACCGTTTTGGCCCCTCACACCGGGCTGGCCCAGTACGGCGCCCACCTCTCCCTGTCCGGGCAAGGGGTACACCATGTCTTTTTGATGTCCGACGGGCTGGCCGCCGGGTACCAGAGCTACCACCTGGAGCCCGGGCCCCAGGAATATCTGCATGCTGCCTGCACCCAGGGCCTCTCCTCCCTCCTCTCCCGCCTGCGGGCCGTGGAACACGCAGACCAGGACTTGCGCCAATTTCCCCGCCTGAAACCCAGCGACGATGCCAGTGGCGTTTTGGTGGAACTGGCACAGCCATAAGCCCTTGGATTTTGCCACACTCCCCCTTGCCTTCTCCACCATTCTGGGGTATACTTTCTTGGATATCAACTGCCACCGGGTAGTGGAATGTAGAATGCATTCTTCGTTTACGGCGTTAGGTCTTAGAAGCCGTAGACAAGGGTGCATTTTGCTATGTAAAAGCATAGCAAAAATAACAGATGCGCCATTTCCTCGCCCCTTCGGGGCAACCGGAAATGCTGCGCAAAACTTCATGCGCAGCTAATCTTGCTTGATTTTCGTGGTGCGTGTTTTACGCATGAAGTTTTTGTGCGAAAGGACTAAAGAAACATGGAAAAACAGCTCAGACGCTATCTGCTTCCCAACATTCTGGCCATGATCGGCACCTCCTGCTACATCCTGGCCGATACCTTTTTTATCTCCCTGTCCCAGGGCCCCAACGGCATCACCGCCCTGAACCTGGTGCTCCCCCTCTACGGGCTCATCTTCGCCCTGGGCTCCATGATCGGCATCGGCTCCGCCACCCGCTACGCCTTAGGGAAAGGGAGCAACACCCCCGACTACCACCTCTACTTCTCCAACTCCATCGCCTGGACCCTGCTGGTGGGGGCGGTGTTTGTGGCTCTGGGTGTGGCCGTGCCTGACGGGGTGCTGCGGCTGATGGGGGCGGACGACACCATTTTGCAGGTAGGACACAATTACATCCGCATTGTGCTGTGTTTTGCCCCCCTGTTCATGCTCAACTTCACCTGTACCGCCTTTGTGCGCAACGATGGCGCCCCCCGCATCGCCATGGCCGCCACTCTGCTCAGCGGCCTGTTCAACATCCTCTTTGACTACCTGCTCATGTTCCCCTTGGGACTGGGCATGACCGGGGCCGCCCTGGCCACCGGCTTCTCCCCGGTGGTGAGCATGTCCATCTGCCTGCTCCACTACCTCTCCCCCCGCAACACCATCCGCCTCACCCCCACCCTGCCCTCTCTGCGCCGCCTGCTCTCCGCCTGCCAGCTGGGGGTGGTGGCCTTTGTGGGGGAGATGTCCAGCGGCGTGACCACCATGGTCTTTAACTTCATCCTTCTCCACCTGGCGGGCAATGCGGCTGTGGCCGCCTACGGCATCGTGGCCAACATCGCCCTGGTGGGGGTCGCCCTCTTCAACGGCATCTCCCAGGGGCTCCAGCCCCTGGCCAGCGCCTGCCACGGCTCCGGCGACACCCAGGGCCAGAGCCGCATCTACCGCCACTCCATGTTCATCGGCCTGTGTGTGTCCGCCGTGGTGGTGGCCGTGGTGGTCACCTTCGCCGGGACCCTGGTGGCGGTGTTCAACAGCCAGCACTCCGCCCAGCTGGCCGACTACGCCATCCCCGGCCTGCGCCTGTACTTTCTGGGCTTCCTCTTCGCCGGGGCCAACATTGTCAAATCCGGCTTTTATAGCGCCACGGGCCGGGGCAGAGAGTCCTCCATCCTGGCCCTGTGCCGGGGTGTGGTGGCCATTGTGGCCTTCGCCTTCCTCCTCTCCCACCTGTTTGGCATCACCGGGGTGTGGCTGGCCTTCCCCGCCGCCGAGCTGTTCACCCTGCTGCTGGGCCTGGTGCTGGGCAGACCCCAGGGGCTGGGTGCTCCCGATCCCCGGCCCGCTTAACCCGCAACACGTCAGCACTATTGCCACTTCCCAGTTTGACACCTCCACCTGCTTTGTATGTATATAATGATGAAATAGAAGGTCGTCCACGTCTAACAAGCAGAGGAGGAGAAGAACCCATGAAAAAACAACTCGCAGTATCATTCCTATCCCTATACCGGGAGTTCTCGCTGTTCTGCAATGCAGAAGTCTCGGCGTACCCGATAAGGTGGCTAAAATCATCAGAAATAAAGTCTTAGTGAATGACTTATTCAGTTGTCAAAGTTCAAGTGAAAGGCTTCCGTTTTCGTGGTTCGGAATTAACCCCTTCACTTGTTTGAAATGGGAGAGCGTTTTTGGGGGGTGTTTTTCAAAAATTTCTTGAAAATTTTTTTGAAAATAAAAAAAGCCGCCTATTTTCCTCGTAACTGAGGTCAATAGACGGCGGGTAGAAATATTCATAGTTTTGGTGTATAAGAGAAAAAGACAAATTTGAATTTATCAGAAAATGAGGAATAGTTGAAATGGAGGCGCTATAATAACATGAAGATTGAAGGGAACCAGAAAGAACTGGATGCAATGGTAGAATTTCATAAGGGAAACCGTGTCGAGGGGCTGAGACTGCAAGAAGAATTTGCAGCGGAATTTCGTAAGGAGTATAAAGACAAAGATCACTGTCCTTGCCTGAAAGCCTGTCGTTATCACGGAAACTGTAAGGAATGTGTAGCAATCCACAGAGCGCATCAGGAACATGTTCCTAATTGTATGCGACCATTGATTAATAAAAAATTGAAATTGATGTCAGAATTAACAGAGCATACCTTGGCAAATGAAATAGAAGCTCCACATGAGATTTTAAGAAAATAGGCAAGTCAAATTCAAGTTTGTTAAATTGGAAAATTCAAGTTTATGGAGCGTCACCGTTATGATTAGAGAATTTCAAAGGGATGATATAAATAAAGTTGCAGATATATGGTTGGATACAAATATAAAGGCACATAATTTTATCCCCGCCGAATACTGGAAAAGCAATTTCAAATCAGTAAAAGAAGCGTTGTTACTAGCAGAGGTTTATGTGTATGAGTATGATACAGAAATACAGGGTTTTATAGGGTTAAATGATGAATATGTTGAGGGCATTTTTGTTTCTGGTGAAATGCAATCGCAGGGTATAGGTAAAATTCTGCTGAATTATGCAAAGGATAAAAGGAACAAGTTGCACTTGAACGTATACCAAAAGAACGCACGGGCAATATCTTTTTATAAGAGAGAAGGATTTGAGATTCAGCATAGTGGCTTAGATGAGGCTACCGGAGAAAAAGATTATGTAATGACATGGCAACACAAATAGAAATTCCAGTTTGTCGAACTTACTCAAAATTAGCAAAGACCACTTACATTGTGTAGGCGGTCTTGTTCTATGTTCAGATATATTTGATTTTGAACTTTCTTTTCTTGGCTGAAATCATCTTGCAGAGAATATCATCAACTCCATCGGTGTATCTGCCTTGTGCTATCAGGCTGTTTTTCAAACGGATAAGTGATTGCAAAACTCTCCTGTATTTTTCATCGGAAAGATATAAATGATATTTCTGTTCTTTCAAAACAACCACCTCCTGTTACCGCAATTATATAATAAGAAAGGGCATAGAGGTAGTGTGCGATTGTCGCTCGCCACCCCTAAATGAACAAATTAACAGGGTAACAACCGCCTTTTTCATTAGCAGAAATTTTGCTCGATTTTTCTCCAATTAGCAGAGAGGGCATTTTCATTAGCAAAATGGCAAAAATTCTGCTAATTTTTATTAGCAAGCCGTACACCTGAAAGGCGGACGACATTAGTTCTAATTTCCATTAGCTGACGGAGAATTTGCTAATGAAAATCTGTGAATTTCACGATTTTTCTCTTTTCCCGTAAAAATGAAAAAACGCCGGAAACCCTTGATTTTACTGGGTTTTCCGGCGGAGTTTTTGGCGTTCCCGAGGTGATTCGAACACCCGACCTACCGCTTAGGAGTACGGCGTACCATTTCGTAAGTTGTTCATATCATATCTTCCCGTGTTGTTTCTTCTCAAATTGTGCTGCCTGGAGGCAGGTCAATTTGCACAAATTCCCCTGAAATATGCTGCCTTACAACGGCTTTTCAAATGTCGTATTAGCAAGGTATTAGCAGAAACCCCTTGTGACAGAGGGCTTCCAGGGACCATTTCAAAATGCTATTAGCACAGATGGAGGATAATCTTATGAGCACCAACACACCCAACGAAAAAGGAACGCCCCAAAGCAAAACATACACCGTGAATGACATCGCAGCCATTCTCGGTATCGGCCGCGCCACGGCCTATAAACTTGCTAACTCCGGAGCGTTCAAGACGATCCACATCGGCAACATGATCCGCATCTCCAGAAAGTCCTTTGAGGATTGGCTGAAGACGGAGGGGCTGGACGACGAAACTGAATAACAGGTAGGAGCGCCATAGGATTCAAACCTATGGCGCTCACAATATAATTTGCAAATAATATAAGTATAGGCTATGTTAGATTACAGCTTTTTGCAGCATACATATAAGCTAAATGTTTTCCTCATACTTTACAGATTTGTAAACAAGCCGTTTTTTCCAGAGCTTTCTGTATTTTTTGAACTCCGCCGTTTCAATTTCGTTAGTTCGACATTTATTAGCAACGATTCTATATTGCAATGGTTGATACGGTGCAAGTTGCTCTGACAATGTTTGTTCTGTTGCCTGCAATTGCATGGCAGCCCAGCTTAAATCTGAGCCTTTCAATTCTATGAGGTAGGCTGTTTTTTTGTCCTCGTTAATAAGAAGAAAATCACACTTATTTCCACTCTTTATTATGACTCCATCGACTTGATAGTGGGTCACAAAGGATGAACCTCTATTATACGCTATATGTGTTTGCGATCCTCCTTTATCTCGTGAACTAATAATGGGAGCTCTTTCTTTACAAAGGGACATGTATCCCGCAATTGGCATTTTCTACACCTTCTTATTCATCCATTTCCAAATCAAACAACTTGTCAAAATCCCTATTAATCACTTTAGAAATCTGATCAAGTTTTTCATTTTGAATTAAATGTATCTCTTGATCTATGCAATCTTCGATGCTACCATTTTTCACAAACCATGCGGAAAACTGATTGCCATTAATCCAAAATTCGGAAGGAATAATCGATGATGCAGTATCTTTCAACTTCTTCGGAATATTGTCAGCATAAAGCAAATTATTTAATGTTCCCAGTACATACGGGCTGTGGGTAGTGACCAATACAGAGTGGCCCAAATTAAAAATCAAAGTGATTAATTCTGTTATATACTTTTGGGATTCTGGGAAAAGATGTGATTCCGGCTCCTCAATTATGAAATTTACAGGTGTACCATGAACAAGATAGTAAAACAACAGATTTAGGATCCAAACTGATTCTTGCTGGCCAGAGGATGCAAAGTTTATTTTTACATACTTGTTATTATCCAGTACTATTCTCTCTTCGTTATCGGCGAACCTATAACTGCCTCTTAAAACCTTTTGGACAAGATCCATTGCAAGGCTTGTTACGGATCTGGGTATATTGTTTTTAGGTCCCTCATATGCAGCGAGCCCATTTAATCCATCTGAGAATTCAGATTTCAAACTTAGTATTCTCTCAATATAATCTTGAGTACAATAGTCAATCGCTCGTTTCTGAGCATCTTTCATGGTGGTATAAATATAACTCATTTGTTGGGATAATAGTGTAATCATGCTACGGCCTGCTGGGATATAGACTGTTTCATAATTATCGTTAAAAAGCTGAACTAGTCTTTCCTGAATTCTCTTTCGTTCAGTCGCAGGAACACCCAAAGCATCTACTCTCAAACTATTATCGCGCAAAAAAGATGTTATGGCGGGGCATAACTCAATCCATACATAATTAGGAGTGGAATAAAAATTTTCCTCTTTGAGGTAGACTTTTACAAAGCAGTCTTCAGAAAAATAATATTCCATTGACATATCATTATCCATTCCCCAAGAGGAACCAAACACTCTCAAAAATTTTTCTCTTAGGAAGTCTGTTAAATATTTGTTTTTAGAAATATTTTGATTCTGGTCTGAATCGGAATACAGACTTAAAGCAATATCTTCAAGTGTGGAATAAATATCATTTTTGATTGTTCTAAAATAATAAACAGCTTTTGCTATTGTACTTTTTCCTGAGGCTTGAAATCCGGTGAAAGTCATAAACTGAGAGCAAGTTAATTCGCAATGCCGTATCGGTCCTAGTTTATGAATAATAAGTTTATGCATTTGCTTTACCTCATTTCATGTCATATAAATAAGCGGCTAAACGCAGGAAATTTTTCCATTTTTGAAAACCAGCATCCAATTATAATCAAGTACATTATACCATATTTTGCGAAATCAACAATACAGCTAATAGTTTATTCCACAAAAATACACTATCTGTCACCCATAGGTTTTTACCTATGGCTTTTATTTTATTCTCTGCCATAAAGCGTGGTCACAATTTATGTAACCTATATTATCTCAAAACTGCCCCGACAGGAGTCGAAAATCTCATGTTTTTCTTCCGCAGTCAGCCAAAAGGCCACCGCCCATAGGTTTTTCCCTCCGGGGTATCCGGGCGGCGTAGAGGCCGTCTTTTCCCCAAAAACGAACACTTTCTTAGACCGCTGAAAGGAGGTGATACCATGGCGGTATTTCGCATTGAGAAAACCCGTGACTACACGGTGATGTCCAACCACCACCTGCGGAATGCGGGGCTGTCGCTGAAATCCAAAGGGCTGCTCTCCATGATGCTGTCCTTACCGGAGGACTGGAACTACACCACCAGGGGCCTGGCCAAAATCTGCAAGGAGGGCACGGACAGCATTGGATCAGCTCTGAAGGAACTGGAGCACGCCGGATACATAGTCCGCAATCGGCTGCGGGACAGCAAGGGCAAGATCGTGGATGTGGAGTATGTCATCTACGAGACGCCTCATCCCCCGGACACGGGCCAGCCGTGTGAGGACGAGCCGGATACGGCTTGTCCAGATACGGAAAACCCGGATATGGATAAGATCAACGCCCAGAAGTTTGAGAGTGCCTTCTACGCAAATCCCGACTTGCGTTCGGTTCGTCCCCCAGAAGAAAAAAAGGAACCGGCACCCGCCGCATTGGATTTGGAGGCCCTGGTGGAACAGCTTCGCAAGTCGCCGGAACTGGCAAATACTCTGGCGGCGCTGCTCTCCGCAACACCCGGCAGCAAATGAGTCCGAAAAATCGAATTAGCAGGGACGCGATTTTTCTTAGCAAGTGCGTGTAAACCGTTCAAATCCAATTAGCAAACATACAACAAAATTGAATAGAAACTCCCCCTTTGCTATACGCTTTTTCTTTAAAACAAAAACCGCTGTAAACCAGCGAAAAAACGGCTTACAGCGGTTGTTTTGGCACCCCCGGCGAGAATCGAACTCACAACTAACCCTTAGGAGGGGCTTGTTATATCCATTTAACTACGGAGGCCTATGCAATTGTCCGGCGGCCCATGGCCGCTTGGTATATTCTACCCAATTCCACCGATACTGTCAATGCGGCACAAGAACTTTTCTGGAATCGGGCGGGTTTTTCTCCCCTTCTGCCGTTGCAATCCAACACATTTCGGGATATAATAAGTGACTGTGTTTTGATCGGATGTGGGAATTGTGTCCACATTCCCATGGTAGTTTATGGGCTGTGCAAAACAGCCAGACAATAAGGAGAACGAGAGATGCGAAACGAGAAATTGAGAAACGTAGCCATCATTGCCCACGTTGACCACGGCAAGACCACCCTGGTGGACGAGATGCTCAAGCAGGGCGGCATCTACCGGGAGAATCAGGCCACGGTGGAGCGTGTCATGGACTCCAACGACCTGGAGCGTGAGCGCGGCATCACCATTCTGGCCAAGAATACCGCCGTCCACTATAAGGATACCAAAATCAACATCGTAGACACCCCGGGCCACGCCGACTTCGGCGGCGAGGTGGAGCGTATTCTGAAGATGGTCAACGGCGTCATCCTGCTGGTGGACGCCGCCGAGGGCCCCATGCCTCAGACCCGCTTCGTGCTCTCCCGTGCCCTGGAGCTGGGCCACCGGGTGATCGTGGTGGTCAACAAGATTGACCGCCCCGACCAGCGTATCCACGAGGTAGTGGACGAGGTGCTGGAGCTGCTGATGGACCTGGACGCCACCGACGAGCAGCTGGACTCCCCCACCCTCTTCTGCTCCGGCCGTCAGGGCACCGCCTCCTACTCCCCCGACGTGGTGGGCACCGACCTGGTGCCCCTGTTCGAGACCATTCTGGAGTACATTCCCGCCCCCGAGTGCGACACCGAGGCTCCCTTCCAGATGCTGGTCTCCTCCATCGACTACAACGACTTTGTGGGCCGTATTGCCATCGGCCGCATTGAGCGTGGTACCATCAAGCAGAACCAGGAGATCGTGGTGTGCAACTACCACAACCCCGACGAGTCCAAGAAGGCCAAGGCCGTGAGCCTGTACACCTTCGACGGCCTGGCCCGCACCCCCGTCACCGAGGCCGCCGCCGGTGAGATCATCGCCATGAGCGGCATCGGCGACATCACCATCGGCGACACCATCTGTGCCCCCTCCGCCGTGGAGCCCATCGAGTTTGTGAAGATCTCCGCCCCCACCCTGGAGATGACCTTCTCCGTCAACGACTCTCCCTTTGCTGGCCGTGAGGGCAAGTTCGTCACCAGCCGCCAGCTCCGGGACCGCCTGTTCCGGGAAACCCTCAAGGACGTGTCCCTGCGGGTGACCGAGGTGGAGAACTCCACCGACTCCTTCAACGTGGCGGGCCGTGGCGAGATGTCCCTGTCCATCCTCATCGAGACCATGCGCCGGGAAGGCTACGAGTTCCAGGTCTCTCCCCCCCGTGTGCTCTACCAGGAGATTGACGGGGTCAAGTGCGAGCCCGTGGAGCGCGTGGTCACCGACGTGCCCGCCGACAACGTGGGCGCCGTCATGGAGAAGCTGGGCGCCCGCAAGGCTGAGTTCCTCTCCATGACCCCCGTGGGCAGCCGCATGAAGCTGGAGTTCCTGGTTCCCTCCCGTGGCCTGTTCGGCTATCGCAACGAGTTCTTGACCGACACCAAGGGCGAGGGCATCATGGCCTCCGTCTTTGAGAAGTACGTGCCCTACAAGGGCGAGATTCAGCGCCGCAACACCGGTTCCCTGGTGGCCCATGAGACCGGCGAGTCCGTGGCCTACGGCCTGTTCTCCGCCCAGGACCGTGGCGCTCTGTTCATCGGCGCCGGCGTGCCCGTGTATGAGGGCATGGTGGTAGGTGTGTGTCCCAAGATGGAGGACATCACCGTCAACGTCTGCCGTAAAAAGCAGCTGACCAACATGCGTGCCTCCGGTTCCGACGAGGCCCTGCGCCTGGTGCCCCCCCGCATTCTCTCCCTGGAGCAGTGCCTGGAGTTCCTGGCCGACGACGAGATTCTGGAGGTCACCCCCGAGAACCTGCGTCTGCGCAAGCGCATCCTCAACCACGAGCAGCGCATGAAGGCCCAGAAGGGTAAAAAGTCCTAATATCGTCTCAAAAAATGGGGACGTTGCCTCGGCAACGTCCCCATTTTATTATTAGTAGAACAACTGAGAGAACAGGCCAGCCAGCCCGTTGGACAGGAATCTCTCCAGGAACTCCCGGATGGTGATACTACTGCCATCCAGGGTCAGGGTGATGCCGCCCACCGTCTGAATCACACAGGGGGGAACAATCCACCAGCTCACCGCCAGGATCACCAGCATACCGCCCAGGTAGCACAGCCAGAACATTCCGCTGCTCTGGTCACCGCACACCGCTTGGGCAGACAAGCTACCGCACACCACCGCTGTGAAGCAGGCCAGAACCACCAGGCCCACGGCCACATTCATAGAGAAGAAGGCGCACACAAAGGCCAGAAACAGCACCACAGTGGTCACGCCGCCGTTGGCGCTGTTGGCGATGTACATGTCCAGAATGCTGCCGCCACTTTTAAAGATGCGGGTGAGAGCCAAGAGCACCAGAGTAAACAGGGCCATGCCCACCACTGCAATGATGAGGCCAAACAGGATGCTGCCCAGGGGGTTGCCCCGCACCGTCATAACGGAGCTGCTGCCCATCAGATTACCCAGACTGCTCAAAGGCCCGATTGTGCTGCGGATGCTGCCAGCCACTTGGCCCACCACATTCCACAGCAGGGCGATGACCACCACCACTCGAATCACCGAGAGAGTCACCGCCACGGTGAGGTTCTTCTCTGCCACAGCGGTGCGGATGGCCTGGACGGGGGAAGCCCAATACTGGGCAAAGAAGGGTTTCAGGCTCTTGGCTGCGTGGACCGTGGTGTCCCGCACCTGTCGGCCCATCTGGGCGAACTGCTGGGCGTTCTGGCTCCCCGGCTGGCCCTGCCCGCCCTGGGGCTGGTAGCCATATCCGCCGGGCTGCTGCTGATATCCATAACTGGACTGCTGCTGCGGTCCGGGCTGTTGATAGCCGTACCCAGAGGGCTGCTGTTGATACCCATAGCTATTCTGCTGGGTGTCAGCTCCCGGCTGCTGGTAGTTGTACTCCGGCGGTTGGCCGCTGGGTTCCGACGGCTGGACCGTGGGCTCCGGCTGCTGCTCTTCGGGGGTTGTCTGGTCGCCCTGGGGCTGTCCGTAGCTGTCCCCCTGCTCTTCCGGCGGGGTGGCGGGCTGCTGGGGCGGGGTCTGCTCCACCGGAGCGCTCTCCGACTGGGTCGTGGGTGGCTCCTGCTGCTGTTGCTGGGCCTGGGGGCAGGTGCACAGCTTCCCATCCTCCAGGGGTGCGCCGCAATACTCACAAAACCGCATGTTATCTCCTCCTCTGTTGGGCTCCGCTTCCCGTCGGCGGGCCTGGTTGTCCGCACTCGTGTTTCTTCCACAAATTTCGGGTAACTCTATCCTAACACTTTTGCATGCAAAAGTAAATGTATGTTTCTGGGAAGCCCTGCCCTTCTGCCCCGTCCTCTTTGTTGCGGGGTGAGAAGGGACATGGTATAATGACAGAAAACACGTCAAAAAGGCCCATTCATCCCACTGCCATGGGCTTAAAGGAGCGTCTATGAATATTTTTCTTCACATCTGCTGTGCCCCCTGTTCGGTGGCCTGCATTCAGCAACTCCGGGAGGAGGGCCACGCCCCCACCGGATTCTGGTACAACCCCAACATTCACCCCTTCCTGGAGTACAAGGCCCGCCGGGACACCCTGCGCCAGTACGCCCAAGACATTGATTTGCCCCTGGTGGAGCTGGACGACTACGGCCTGCGGGAGTTCACCGCCGCCGTGGCCGCCAATTCCGACGCCCGGTGCTCCTGGTGCTACGCCCGCCGCTTTGAGGAGACCGCCAAAACCGCGGCTGAGCGGGGCTTTTCCGCCTTCACCTCCACCCTGCTCATCTCTCCCTATCAAAACCGGGAGCTGATGTGCGAGATTGGGGAAAAAGTGGGCAAAAAATACGGGGTGGATTTTCTTCCCTATGACTTCCGCCCCCGGTTTAAGGACGGACAGGAGCAGGCCCGGGCGTTGGGCCTGTATATGCAAAAATACTGCGGCTGCATTTACAGCGAGGAGGACCGCTTCTCCAACCGCCGGAAAAAGCAGCTCCACAAGCTGCACAAGCAGCAGGCGGCCCAGGCCGCCGCAGAAGGGAGATGACCGCCATGGCACTGCAAGAAGAGAAGATTTACCCCGCCCATATTGAAAGCTATGCCAGCGACGGCACCGGCGTGGCCCGCATTGACGGCATGGTGGTCTTTGTCCACGGAGCGGTCCGGGGCGAAGAGGCGGACGTGTGCATCGAGCACGTGGGCCACAACGCCGCCTGGGCCCACATCGCCACCCTGCGCACCCCATCCCCCGCCCGCATCGAGCCGGACTGTCCCCACTACCGCCAGTGCGGGGGCTGTCAGTTCCGCCACATGACCTATGAGGAAGAGCTCTGCGCCAAGCGCCAGCGGGTGGAGGACGCCCTCCACCGCCTGGGCGGTCTGGACCTGCCTGTGTCCGCCATATACGGGGCAGAAAACACCCAGGGCTACCGCAATAAGGTACAATTTCCGGTGAGCGGGGACGGCATCGGCTACTACCGCTCCCGCACCCACCAGGTCATTGACATTCCCCACTGTCACCTCCAGCCCCAGGTGGACAGCTTGTGCCGCCAGGTGGTGGCAGGCTGGATGAATCAGTACCACATTCCTCCCTACCAGGAAAAGACGGGAAAGGGGCTGGTGCGCCACCTGTATCTGCGCACCAATCAGGCCGGGGAAGTGCTGTGCTGCCTCATTATCAACGGGAAAAAACTGCCCCACGCTCAAGAGCTGGTGGAGGCCTTGAGAGCTGCCGTGCCTGCTCTGGTGGGGGTAGTTTTGTCGGCAAACACCCGGAAAACCAACGTGATTTTGGGCACGGAGTACCACACGCTGTGGGGCCAGGACTGGCTGGAGGAGACCCTGTGCGGCCACACCTTCCGGCTGTCCGTCCCCTCCTTCTTCCAGATCAACCAGCCCCAGACCCAGGTGTTATACAGCCGGGCCGTGGAGTTTGCGGGCCTCACGGGCAACGAGACGGTGGTGGACCTGTACTGTGGCATCGGCACCATCTCCCTGACCATGGCGGAACACGCCGCAAACGTCATCGGGGTGGAAGTGGTGCCCCAGGCTATTGAGGACGCCAAGGAGAACGCACGCCGCAACGGATTGGCGGACAAGACCCGTTTCCTGTGCGGCGACGCCTCCCAGCTGGCGCTCCAGCTGGAGCAGGAGGGCATCACCCCCGACGTCATTGTGGTGGACCCGCCCCGGAAGGGGTTGGCCCCCGACGTGGTGGACACCATCGCCCGCATGGCGCCCCCCCGGGTGGTGTATGTATCCTGTGACCCCGCCACCCTGGGCCGGGATTTGAAGCGATTTGCCGCCCTGGGCTATGTGGCCCAGCGGGCGGAGGCTGTGGACTTGTTCCCGAGAACGGCACATGTGGAGACGGTAGTACTGCTTTCCCACAAAAAACCTGACAGCACAATCAGTGTAAAAGTGGAGTTTGGCGAGGGAGAGGGCAAAGTGCCGCTTGATAATATCGCTAAAAGAGCTGAGGCGTACAAGCCGAAAGAGCGAGTTACCTACAAAATGATAAAGGAATACATAGAAGCTAAATATGGCTTCAAGGTACATACTGCTTATATAGCAGAGGTAAAAAGAAGTTTGGGCTTGCCAATGTATGATGCCCCTAATGCGGTAGAAGAATTGAAACAGCCGAGAAAACATCCGACAGTAGAGAAGGTGGAAGCGATAAAGGATGCATTGAGGCATTTTGAGAATATTTCGTAATATAAATTGGAAGGAGAAGCTGATGAGAAGGTTTATTTATCTGGATACTGATACATTGAATTCTTATCTGGCACAAATATTTGATGGCTTGATTCAAAGTGAAGATTCAGAAACGCAGCATCAGAAAAAAGTGAATAAGCAAAATTCTGTTACGACTAGCCTTGCTGGGAAAATAGCTCTTAAACTATTTGGAAAGGGAGTAGATGCAAATGCTCAAGCAACGTATCAACATTTGAAAACAGTTGCTGATGACGAAATGGTTCGAGATGTGCAGACAAAGATAATGCATGATAATGCGTTTGACCAATTTATGAATTATTTACATGAGCATAATTTGTTAAAGGGGGCAGATGTTGGTGATTTCCTTATTGTAAAAGACGAATTTTATATTTTTGATATTGCGTTTTATCAAAAACTGTTTGTAAAAGATGGATTTGTTGATATGCTTACACAGATTCAAGATATGAATACAAGAAAAGAGGCAGAAAAACAAACAGAAGAATTTGCAAGAGAACAGCGCCGAAGTAAAATTGTACAAGGTAAAGTAAATGAAACGGTACAAGAAGCTCTTGATAAAAATCATGAAAATTGGGATTCATTAAAAAAGATGGTTGAAATGTTGGCTGCCATTATTCCATATCCGAGAATACTGTGTATTTCGAATTATGCTGTGGTTTTAGATGAAAAATATATGAGAGATAATATATCAACAGCAGCTTTTAAGTACGGTGGAAAAATAACTGTTGTAGGATATATTACGAATAAAGTCATGGCTCAGGCTAATTCCCCGATTTCAACTTTCTCAGGTATAGGAAATTCTATGAATACATTGACGAAATTATTCTTTGAAAATATAGATGAGATGTATATTGTGCATCCGGTTGCAATTTATTATGATGATTGATATAAAAAATGGGGAGCTTTTTATGAATCAAAATTTCTATGAAGGAATCAAAAATATTTTAACCACAGCGAGAAATAAAGTCTATCAAACGGCCAATTTTGCAATGGTTGAAGCCTACTGGAATATAGGAAAATCAATCATTGAAGAACAAGGCGGCAATGAAAAAGCTGAGTATGGGACAGGCTTATTGAAAGAATTGTCAAAGCAAATGACTCAAGATTTTGGGAAAGGATTTACCGTTGCCAATTTGAAAAATATGCGACAGTTTTATTTAACATTTCCAAATGGCTACGCACTGCGTAGCGAATTGAGTTGGACGCATTATCGGCTTTTGATGCGAGTGGAGAATGAAAACGCACGAGAATTTTATATGCAGGAAGCTGTAAAATCCCAATGGAGTACCAGACAACTTGAACGTCAGATAAATTCATTTTTCTATGAAAGATTATTATCCAGTAAAAATAAAGAGCAAGTTGCAGAGGAAATACAGACATTAGAGCCTGCGAAGAAACCGGAAGATGTTATTCGTGACCCGTATGTGTTGGAATTTCTTGGGCTGACACCTAATGATGATTTTTATGAAAGTGATTTAGAACAAGCGTTAATTACACATTTGCAGAAATTCCTTTTGGAACTTGGCAGAGGTTTTTCATTTGTCGCAAGACAGAAAAGAATAACGTTTGATGGACGTCATTTTAGAATTGACCTTGTATTTTATAATTATATCTTAAAATGTTTTGTCTTGATTGATTTAAAAGTTGGAGACTTAACACATCAGGATTTAGGACAGATGCAGATGTATGTTCATTATTATGAACGAGAGCTTATGAATGAGGGAGATAATCCACCGATCGGTATTGTGTTATGTGCGGACAAAAGCGAATCTGTGGTCAAATATACGTTGCCAGAAAATGAAACACAGATTTTTGCCTCAAAATACAAATTGTATTTACCAAGTGAGGAAGAATTGCTACGAGAATTAAATCAGGAATATCAAGCGTTGGAAGCTGGCAAAACGGGGGAAGAGAATAGCGGTGATACTAAAGCATTATAATCTTAATATCCTAGAAATTGTGAATTCCTTGCATTGACTCCACCCATTTTCCATTCAAAACCGCGCAGCTTCTACCCCAAACTTTTCAAAGAAATGGAGGAACCCAAGTATGTCCCAAGCACGCAATAAGAACAAAAAGATGCTGTTTATCAGCCACGCAGAGAAAGACATTTCCATTGTGGAAAAATTTGTTGATTTACTTCTTGACATGGGTATATCTGAAAAATCCATTCTATGCAGTTCCATTTCTGAACTTGGCGTTCCTCTGAAGGTGGAAATTTACGATTATTTGCGAAACACCTTGGACTCCAAGGGAGTAATCCCCATTTTTATGCTATCCGATAATTACTACAAAAGTCCTGCATGTCTAAACGAAATGGGGGCCGTTTGGATAAAGCAGACGGATTATTTTTTCTTTTTGCTCCCTGGATTCACCTTCTCCCAAATAAAAGGTGCCATCAATCCCCGCAAACGTGGGATTTCGCTGGATTGCCAATCCGAGCATACGCTAAAAAATCTAAAAGCAGATTTAAATCACTTTCATACCGAACTCGAGGACATCTTCTCACTGAAACCGCTCCAACTCTGGGAGAGACGACGGGATGAGTTTATCTCAGCCATTCAATCTCATGTGCCTGTCACTAATCCAATTAATATGAGAAATCACGAAGGCTTTTGCATTGGACAGTATACACACGAAGGCAGTAAAGTCACATTTGATACACATACAAGCACACTCTGTGCATACATTGACTTTCATTTGACGGAAGCCGAGATTTGTTCTGCTGTAATTTATACCGGAGAACGGAATTTGACTCGCCAATGGCAAGCGGGTGCCATCTTGAGTTTCGATTTGAAAGCTTCTGCTTCTATCAAAACTCTTGAGGTTGAGTGCCGACTCAGAAACCGCGATTCTCGTATTTCCTTCCCCACATCAGAGCTTTGGACGCACTACCAGTTTCGACTCTCAGAGTTCCCCGCCGATGTGTCGGAGTGGGTAGCTTTGAAAGAAATTAAATTCTTAGTTCGCCGAAAATCTTCTCTTATCGGACATTTTGAGGTTAAAAACCTAACCATAGAATAATTCTACAGTAGTCGGACAGCAAAGCAGTTACCAGCAAATCCCGTTCTATATCAAACACCATTTACTGTGGCCGTCCCTTCCATATTAAATCCGTCATACACAAACAACGCCCCCTTCTCTGTCCATTTTAAAAACTGCAAAAGGAACTCACTATGAAAAACCTCAACCTCAAACAACTCCTCTCCGTCTCCCTGACCCTGTTTGCCATCTTCTTCGGGGCGGGAAACATGATCTTCCCCCCGGCCATGGGCCAGCTAGCCGGGTCCAACTTCGCCCCCGCTCTGGCCGGATTTGTCACCACCGACGCTGGCATCGCCATTTTGGGCATGATTGCCGTGGTGCTGGTGGGCTCCTCCATGAGTGACCTGGGGTCCCTGGTGAGCAAGAAATTCGCCCTGTGTCTCTCCGTGGGCATTTACTTACTCATTGGCCCCCTGTTTGCCATGTCCCGCACGGGAAGCGCCTCCTTGGCGGCATGGTCATGGCGTTTTTCGCCTCCTTTATCCACGCCCTGGACACCGCCGGGATTTCCTTCATGTTCACCCAGTGGGCGAAAGAATTTCTGCCCCTGTACACCCTGGGGCTGGGCTGGGTAGTTCCGGCTCTGATTGGGGTATGTGTGGGACTGCTGCCGTTCTGGCCCATGAATCGGAGGAGTTAATCTTTTCCCCAAATAATCTTTTGAACTCAGGTGATGGAACATGTCCAATGAAGTATTTAATATTTTCTCTTCGGTTGGAATCGGCCTCACTTTTTTGGCCTCCATTGCGGCTGTCATCGTTTCTATTATATCCATGCGATATTCCAACAAAGCGGCTCAGAGATCTGGATATTTAACCACAATCACCGCCAGCCGCGATAAGTGGTCCAATTCCTTGCGAGAAAATGCTTCCTTATATTTCACTCAAATTGAACGCATATGCAACGGGAACGAGGCCGATTTAGAGGGAATTTATAATGAATTGACACGATATCACTTTGCAATCGCCTTGCTGTTATTCCAACAAGATCAAGAAATAAATGATAACATGTATATTCTTCGAAACAAGGCCTTTGAAATTGTGAAGCAGAACAACCTCATAAAGCAACAATACAGAGAATTACTGGCCCAACATTTCACAGAAAGCGATATAGAACGTCAACCAGTGGTCACCCAAGCACGGGAAAAAATTCACCTTCTGCGATGTTCCATTATCCATACATACCAAGTGGAAATTTTTAACGAAATTCGAGACTTGCTGGAAGGTGAGTGGCGAAAGCAACAGTATGAGGCAACAAAAATGTGAAACTGCCGATGGGGCACTTGTCTGCTATTCCTTGTTTTATACAGACTGTCCCCACCCCCCTAGTATTTTTGCCCAAATACCCACTTCCCCCCATATCTTGGCATATCGCCCTTCTTCTTTTTGATAAAGTGATAAAATGCTAAATTTTTATCTTGCAAGGTCCATCGGAAAGTTTCCGATGGACCTTTTTCTTTGGTTATCCTCCACACTTTATGCGCACAATGGACAAAATTGTAAGAATCGGCCATGAATTGTCAGAACACGATTGACAGGGGTAGGCCCCAGTGATAGATTAAACATCGGTTGAATGAATACATATGCATATTTTTACAGGAGGCTGTCATGGTTCCTTTGAAATCTCTACTCAGCGCAGGGTGTGTGCTCTGCCTGCTGCTCTCCGGCTGTTCCCAGCCCAGCCAGACCCCATCCCCCGGCACGGCGGCGTCCGATTCCGCCAACACCTCCAGCCAGCCCACCAGCACCCCTGGGGTGGGCAACGTCATTGGCGGCAACGACTTCGCCCCCATACCCGGCGACGCCGTGGACGAGGAGGCCCGGGGCAAGCTGCGCATCACCTACAATGGCAATGAGAGCTCGGTGCACTACATCACCTCCGTGGATCAGCTGCCCGCCTATGAGGAGCTGAAGGAATACGACGAGGACTACTTCCAGGACCACGCCTTGGTGGTGGTCACCGAGTCGGTGTCCTCCGGCTCCGTGGACGTGGAAATCGACTCCATCCGCCAAACTGACACCGGAAACCAGGTGGTGCTCTACCACAGCGCCCCCGGGGACGATCAGGCGGGCACCGCCGACATGGCCACCTGGCTGCTGTGGGCCGAGGTGGACGCTGGGATTGAGGGCACCTGGACGGTGTCCAACCCCGCCCTGTCCTCCGATGCGGTGAAGTACTGACCATCGGCGGGAGTTCTATTTTGTTTGTACCAAGGAACGCCAGACAGAGCCTGGGCATATACCCTCAGGGAGAAGAGAGAGGATAGACGCCCTGGCCCGGTTTCGTGCAGACCTTTTGATACAAAAATATACATAAGGAGGATACCAATGAAACGCATCAACAAAGCACTCAGCCTGATGCTGACGGCCGCCTTGAGCTGCGCTGTGTTGGCGGGCCAGGCCTCTGCCGCCAGCGGCGACGCGCTGTGGGCCGATGTGGACGAGACTTCCGGCGAAGTCGTCGCCGTGATCGAGACCAACGCTGTGGTCACCGACGGCGTCATCGACGTGACCTTCGACGCAGACAAGCTGACCTATGTGGGCTGTGACTTTGAGGGCGACAACGACCAGTACTCCCAGTACGTGGCCATGTACGCCGTCAATGACACCCAGGCTGACCAGGGCGTGCTCAAGATCTCTTGGGTGGCCCCGGATACTTATCAGGCCCAGGAGGACCTCACCGCCCTGTTCCAGGTGAACTTCCAGGGCACCGACGTGGCCGCGGACGACCTGACTGTCTCCGGCACCGCCAACGACGCCCAGGGTGAGGCCGTGGCCGTGGGCCAGGAGCCCACCGAGCCCGCCCCCAGCGCCAACCCCACCAACACCCCCGAGGGCGGTGACGACGGGGACAACACCGAGCGCCCCGAGACCGGCGACACCGCCAACCTGACCCTGTATGTGGCCCTGGTTGCCGTGTGTGTGGCCGTCCTGGCCGGCTTCGGCATCTACGCTAAGAGGAGGGCTGCAAAATGAAACTGAACCGTTTGTTGGCCCTGGTTCTCTCCGGGAGCCTGGCCCTTTCTGTCACCGTGGGCAATGCCCCCTTCGCCTTTGCCGCCAGCGCGGACTCCAACGAGACTTCCACCTCCCAGACCAACGGTGTGGAAGTGGAGCAGCTGGACGGCTCCGACTACGACCTGGACCTGACCCGGGACGACGCCGTGACCCAGGACAATCTGGACGACGCCATCGCTCCTGACGAGGATGTGCGGGTCATCATTGTCATGGACGGCGACTCCGTGGTCTCCGCCAACAGCGCCGCTGTGTACTCCAACGACACCGCAGCCCAGATGGAAGAGATCAAGGCCGCCCAGGATAAGGTCATCGCCGACATCGAGGAGACCGCTCTGGACGGGGACGACCTCACCGTGTCCTACCAGTACAGCTGGCTGGTCAACGGCGTGGCTGCCACCGTGCCCTATGGCAAGCTGTCCGACATTGAGTCCGTGGACGGCGTGGACCAGGTGGTCATGCAGACCGTGTACGAGCCCTGCTCCACCGACGAGACCACTTCTTCCAACATTGTCTATCCCCGGACCATCTCCGACGGCCAGATGATTGGCCGTGAGGACACCTGGGCCCAGGGTTACAAGGGTGAGGGCATGAAAATTGCCATCATCGACACCGGACTGGACACCGATCACCAGAACTTCGCCGCTCTCCCCGACGAAGTGCTCACCGACACCAGCCTGACCCAGGCCGACATTGACGGCGTGCTCACCAGCCTCAACGCCTATGAGCGCTACAGTGGCCTGACCAGCGCCGATCTGTACTACAACACCAAGGTTGCCTACGGCTTCAACTACGTGGACAACAGCCTGGACATCACCCATGACAACGACACCGAGGGCGACCACGGCACCCACGTGGCCGGCATCGCCGCCGCCAACAAGGTGGACGAGTCCGAAGTGGTGGGTGTGGCCCCCAACGCCCAGCTGATGGTGATGAAGGTGTTCGGCGCCAACGGCGGCGCCTACACCGAGGACTGGGTGGCCGGCATGGAAGACGCCATGATGCTGGGCGCCGATGTGATCAACATGAGCTTGGGCTCTGACTCAGGCTTCACCACCGACGTGGACTGGGTGGATGAGGTGTTTGACCGGGTGGCCGAGACCGGCACTGTGCTGTGCATCTCCGCCGGTAACTCCGACACCATGGGCCAGGGCAACGCCTGGGGCACCAACGCCAACCTCACCTCCAACCCGGACAACGGCGTGCTGGGTACTCCCGGTGCCTACGCCAACGCCATGTCTGTGGCCAGCGTGGAGAACGCCTACTACATGTCCGACTACATCACCGTGGGCGACAACTACAAGATCGCCTATCAGAACGGTGGCAGCGGCGTCAACGCCCCCCTGAACACCCTGGCCGACACCCCCTATGAGGTGGTGGTTGTGCCCGGCACCGGCACCGTGGAGGACTTCGCCTCCGTGGACGTGTCCGGCAAGATCGCTCTGGTGCAGCGCGGCGTCATCGCCTTCACCGAGAAGTGCCAGAACGCCCAGGACGCTGGGGCTGTGGCCTGCCTGGTGTACAACAATGAGAGCGGCACCATCATCATGGACATGACGGACAGCCCCGTCACCATGCCCTGTGCCTCCATCACCATGGCAGACGGCGCCTACATCCTCTCCGCTCTGGAGGAGAACCCCGACCTGACCCTCACCGTGGGCGCGGACCAGACCCTCATCGCCAGCGACACCGCCTACCAGATGAGCGACTTCTCCTCCTGGGGCGTCACCCCCTCCCTGACCCTGGAGCCTGACATCACCACCCCCGGCGGCAACATCTACTCCACCATGGACGACGGCACCTACGGCCTGATGAGCGGCACCTCCATGGCCGCCCCCAACCTGTCCGGTATCTCCGCTCTGGTCAAGGAGTATGTGATGTCTGAGGACGGCCTGGGCAAGGCCGACGGGGCTGACACCAACTCCCTGGTGCGTGCCCTGCTCATGAGCACCTCCAAGCCCCTGGTGTACCAGAATCAGGAGGGCCTGTACTACTCTCCCCGCAGCCAGGGCTCTGGTCTGGCAGACGCCTACGGCGCTGTGACCACCCAGGCCTACCTCACCGTGGACGGCTGCGACGTGCCCAAGGTGGAGCTGTACGACGATCCCGACCAGACCGGCAGCTACAACTACTCCTTCAACGTCACCAACTTCGGGGACGCCACCCTGTTCTATGACCTGAACACCGTGGCCCAGACCGAGGGTGTGAACTCCGACTACGCCGATCAGGGCCATCTGTTCATGTCCCACTCCCCCATGGCTCTGGCCGCCTCCACCGGCGAGTCCACCTCCGCCATGGCCCCCAAGTTTGACGTCACCGACAGCGGCGTGTGCGACTCCCACGACGCCTACTGGATCTACCGCTCCGCTGTGGCGGGTGCCGCCATGGACGAGAACTGGACCGACGTGGAGTTCCGTTACAACACCAACGGCGATGACGTGGTAAACGACGCCGATGTGCAGTCCTACCTCAACGCCCTGGTGGGTCTGGACTCCGACACCGACCTGGCCGCCCAGGTGATGGCCGTGGCCCCCGGCGCCACCGAGACCGTCAACGTCAACGTGACCCTGGCCGACTCCGACCGCACCTACTTCGCCGACAACTACCCCAACGGCGGCTATGTGGAGGGCTTCACCTTCCTCACGGCTCTCAATGCCAATGGCACCGACCTGTCCCTGCCCTACCTGGGCTTCTACGGCGACTGGACCGACGCCCCCATCTTTGACGGCGACAACGACAGCCCCGACACCCACGGCTTCTACTGGGGCGACGACAGCATTATGGACTACAGCCAGTACATCAGCGCGCTGTGGACCAACATCGGCGGCCAGACCTCCGGCTGGGTGCCCGGCCTGAACCCCTATGTGGAGGAGACCTTTGATCTCAGCCACGTCTCCCTGTCTCCCAACGGGGATGGCAACGGGGACTATCTGGACGACATGTACGTCTCTCTGCTGCGCAACGCCGCCACCCTCACCTTCACCTACACCGACACCAACACCGGTGAGGAGTATTTCAGCCAGACGGTTGACCACGTGCAGAAGAGCAACTACGTGGCCGGCTACGACATGTGCGTGCCCTATGTCTATTCCTGGTACGGCACTCCCTATAAGCTCACCGACGCTCAGGGCAACACCCTGCCCAACAACACCAACGTGACCCTCACCATCTCCGCCACCCTGGACTACCCCAACTCCCCCGTGGAGGAGAAGTCCGTGAGCTTCACCGTGGACACCACCGCCCCTGAACTGCTGGGCACCGAGCTGACCCAGGAGGACGGCAAGAGCCTGCTGACCCTGACCTTCTCCGACAACCTGTCTGTGGCCGGCATCAACTTCTGCAACAGCAACGTGACCAACATCTACGCCCAGTACGCCGCCGATGACGCCCAGGCCACCGTGGACGAAAACGGCAACCGGGTGTGGAAGCAGACCTACGATGTCACCGGCATGGGCGACCACTTCACCCTGGTGCTGGGCGACTACGCCTTGAACGAGTCCTACTACTCCATCAAGGTGCCCGGCAACGACATTGCCCTGGACGACACCCTGCTGTATGGCTACCGGGTGGCGGACAACGAAATCAGCGACGACTCCCTGTACGGCTGGATTGGCATGGACCTGAGCGGCGAGACCGTGACCGCCACCGCCTGCTCCAGCGAGTACTACATGGACTACGCCCTCACCGCCGCTGAGCAGGTGGGCGGCTACATCCTGGCCGTGGACGCCAACAACAAGCTGGTGGTCATCCAGCCCGGCTACTGGGATGAGCGCACCGAGATCACCGATCTGAGCGTGGGCATCCGGGATCTGGCCTTTGACCCCGCCACCCAGACCCTGTACGGCCTGACCAGCGACACCCGTCCCCAGCTGGTGACCATCGACATGATTTCCGGCCAGCTGGAGTACGTCAACGCCGACAACAACCTGGCCTCTGCCACCGCCATCACCTGTGACGACCAGGGCACCCTGTACGGCATCTATGGCCCCAGCTACGGCAGCCAGCCCGCCGAGCTGCGCACCATTGACACCGCCTCCGGCGTGTGGGGCGAGACCCTCATGGGCGGCGAGGGCAGCGACATGCCCGGCTCCTACTACGGTCAGTCCATGACCTGGAAGGACGGCACCATCTACTGGGCCCAGTACAACATGCCCAACTTCGGCTCCTATGGCCAGCTGTACGCTCTGAGCCAGGATGAGTCCGGCACCTGGACCATGGACAACTGCGGCGCCATGGCCGGCAACGCCGAGGTGGTTGGCCTGCTGTTTTTGGACACCAACCAGCTGGAGTGGCCCGACACCGACCTCCAGGCCCTGAAGGTGTCCCCCAATGAGGTGGCTTTGCTGGAGGGCAACTCCGCCACCCTGGCTGTCACCCCCGACCCCTGGTACTGCGACACCCAGCTGACCTGGTCCACCAGCGATGCCAATGTGGCCGTGGTCAATGAGGGCACTGTCACCGCCACCGGCGTGGGCACTGCCACCATCACCGTCACCGACACCCTCACCGGTGTCACCGGCACCGCTACCATCAACGTGGTGGCCCCCGACAGCCAGATCAACGGCTTTGTCATCGCCAGCATAGGCGACGACGGTCTGACCTCCCAGTGGACCACCTTCAACGCCAGCAACCCCGCTGACTACCAGACCCTCAACGAGACCCAGGCTCTGGACTACATGTGCGCCGAGTACGTCGGCGGCACCCTCTACGCCTACGACGAGCAGGGCAACTTCTACACCGTGGACCCCACCGACTACAGCTACCAGAAGGTTGCCTCCAAGACCACCTCTTACTCCATGAAGGACCTGTCCTATGACTACTCCACCGGCTACCTGTACGGCCTGGCTCAGGACGCCAACTCCGGCGCCACCGACCTGGTGACCGTGGACACCATGGACGGCCAGGTCACCAAGGTGGGCACCCTGGTGGACTCCTACAACGAGCCCGCCTGCGCCTTCGCCGTGGACAACGACGGCCTGGTGTACTTCGTCACCCAGGGCTACGGCTTCCTGTGCACCTATGACGTGGACACCCAGACCACCGAGAACCTGGGCCTGACCGGCTGCTACCCCGCCGCTTACAACCAGTCCATGGCCTTTGACCATGACACTGGCGAGCTGTACTGGTCCGCTATGACCGCCACCCAGTTCGACCTGATGTACATCGACCTGAACACCGCCGCCGCCCTGGACCTGGGCGCTGTGGACGCGGGCAGCCAGATCGTGGGCCTGCACATTGTGCCTGAGAACGCCCCCGAGACCCCCGAGGTGCCTGTGACCAGCGTCACCACCACCAGTGACAGCATCAACATCCTGGAAGGTGCCTCCAACGCCATGCCCGTGAAGGTGGAGCCCTCCAACGCCACCAACCGGAACGTCCAGTGGACCGTGGCCGATGAGACCGTGGCCACCATTGAAAACGGCATGGTCACCGGCCTGAAGCAAGGCACCACCACCGCCACCGGCACCCTGGGTGAGTTCACCGTAGAGGTGACCATCAACGTGCTGGTCAGCTCCGGCGAGATGCGCGGCTTCGTGCTCCAGGACCTGGCCACCATGGCCATGGGCTTCTGGCTGAGCGAGATGGACTATGACCTGCACAACCCCGGCGCCGCTGACGCCCTGTATGCCTCTGACTACGACGTGTACGCCGCCACCTACTACAACGGCAAGGTGTACGCCTACGGCGAGAACCCCCAGGCAGAGGACTACCAGACCGACGGCATGCACTTCTTCGTCATCGACGCCGAGACCGGCAAGATGGAGATGGATGTCACCGGATACGACTACTTCACCAACCTGTGTGACATGACCTTCGACTACACCGACGGCGCTTTGTACGTGGTGGGCAACGCCAAGAACTCCACCGGCAACTCCACCCTGTACACCATGGACACCACCACCGGCCAGCTGTATGCTGTGGCCGCTCTGGACCGCTACGTGGTAGGCCTGGCTGCCGACGAGAACGGCACCCTCTACGCCGTGGACTTTGACGGCAACCTGTGCACCATGGACAAGCGCACCGGCGAGATCACCGTCATCGGTGACACCGGTGTGGACCCCTGCGGCTACCAGTCCCTGGCCTTCGACTTCGACACCGACTGCCTGTACTGGGCCTACTCCAACGTGTACTCTGACCCGTGGGCTGGCATCCAGAACCGGGATACCGCTGTGTATGTGGTGGACACCACCGACGCCTCTGTGGTGAAGGTGGGCGACACCGGATGCATGCTCTCCGGCCTGTACTTCCCCACGGACAACGAGCCCCAGGTGCCCGACACCGTGAAGGCCGACAGTCTGGTGGTCAATCCCACCTCCCTGCTGCTGAACAAGGGTGAGACCGCCCAGCTCTCCGCTCTGGTGCTGCCTGTGAGCGTCAGCCAGCTGGAGGGTGTGAGCGAGGTCACCTTCACCTCCGACAACGAGGCTGTGGCCACCGTGGACCGTGAGGGCAACATCACCGCCGTAGGCCTGGGCGTGGCTCAGATCACCGTCTCCGCCGGTGACCTGTCCGTCACCTGCTCCGTGTCCGTGGTGGACGACACCGTCCAGATGTACGCCTTCAACCAGTCCGGTTGGGAGACCACCAAGCTGCTGGACCCCTCCGAGACCCTGGAGGAGGCCGTGTCCGACACTCTGGGCTTCACCATCGCCCAGGCGGTGTACAACTCCGACGACGGCTATGTGTACGCTCTGGATGAGAACAATACCCTGTACAAGCTGGCCCTGGACCTGAGCTGGTCTGAGACCCTGGGCACCGTGGACACCCAGGATGCCGACATCCTGGATCTGGCCTACAACAGCTACAACGACACCCTGTATGTGCTCACCACCTCTGTGAATGCAGAGACCATGGAGACCACCTACACCGTCCAGGAGCTGAGCACCGAAGATGCCACCCTGGGCCAGGCCTACCCCGTGTCCCGGGACATCGACACGCCCGTGAGCATCGCCTTCAACAGTGCTGACACCTTCTACGTGTACGAAGCCTTCATGGACTACATCTACCTGTCCACCCTGGACGGCACCACCGTCACCAGCGTGCTCTGGGCCCAGCAGTCCATGAGCGCCGATGCGGACACCTTCTCCATGGTGTACAGCCAGACCTATCAGCGCTTGTTTATCATGACCGTGGACACCTACTACGGCACCGGTGAGCAGACCCTGTACATGGTCGATCCCCTGTCCGGCACCATCACCCACCTGGGCGACGGCGCTTGGACCAAGGACGTGGTGGACCTGCTGCTGGTGGAGGGCGCAGCCCCCTCCCCCGCTCCCACCGCCGAAGTGAAGTAATTCACCTCAACTATGGCCCGGACGGATGTTCCGTCCGGGCCATGTCTTTTTTGTGAGAAAAACCTCCAGCGCTCCCTTTCTCCGTCTCATTCTTCCACAATACGGGAATCCCAGGATTTTTCTTTTCCATGTTAAAGTGATAGAAATTCCCCAAAATCTTCCCCCGGCCCCCACTGCCGCTCCCACCGACGCCCCCGAGACCCAGCCCACCGCTGTCCCGGAGGCCAAGCCCACCAAGGAGCCGGTGACGCCCCCTGAGACCGGAGACCAGGCCCAGCTGGGCCTGTATCTGGCCCTGGCCGCCGCGGCCGCCGGGGACGCTCCGCTTATGCCCGATTTCTCCCCGATGAGAAATCGGGGAAAGAATCGCCAAAGGCGGGGCCTTCCCCCGCCTTGTGGAATCCACCCCGCGGTACTGGGGGGGCGTGTCAATGCAGTTCTGGAAGGGCTGGACACAAAAAGACCTTGAAAATTGCCGCATTTCTTGGATTGATGGGCGTAGGGGAGGGGCTTGCCCCTCCCGAATTTCCCAGGGCAATGCCAGGGTAGCCACGGGCCGGGCAAGCCACGGCCCCTACCACAGCGCAACAGGATAGTGCGGCAGAAACTTTCGGCGGCGGGAACGCCGCTTGGCCAGGGTAGGCCCGGCTGTGGAAACCACCTGGCGATCGGGCCAGCTGCCCCGTGTGGCCTGGTGTAGTGGCAGAACTAGGCGTCACAGCAAGGGTAACGGGCCGAACACCAGCTTGACGCAGGTCCAGCCTCGTACCCAAAGGGAGGTCCTTAGGGGGGAACGCCCTAAGTGGCTTTTCGTCCATTTTGGCCACTCAAAATGGACCCCCAGCGGGCAGCGTTTTCCTTGACAATTTCATTCTACAGTTGTAGAATACAGTTAGATACTACAAGTGTAGAAGGAGGGATATTATGAGCCACACCATCCGCCGCTTACCCGACACGGAGCTGGAGGTGATGCAGGCCCTGTGGGCCAGCGACACCCCCGTCCCCCGTGCCCAACTGGAAGAGCGTTTGGCCCAGACCCACCCCATGGCCACCACCACCCTTCTGACCCTGCTGTCCCGGCTGAGTGAAAAGGGCTTTGTCCGAGTGGACAAAGAGGGCCGTAAGAGCCTCTACGCCCCCCTGGTCACCCGGGAGGACTATCTGGCCGCCCAGAGCCGCAGCTTCATCCAGAAGCTGTGTGGGGGCAGCCTGTCCACCTTTGCCTCGGCGTTGTGTGACAGCGGACTGAGTAAGGAGGAACTGGAAGAGCTTCGGGAGCTTCTGAAAGAAGGTGACTGAGTATGTTGCGCATCCTCATTTTCCTGGTCCTGTCCCTGCTCATGGCAGGAACCGCCTACTCTCGCTACGATGCCCTGATGGGCAATGACGGCATCCCCGACCTGGGCAACCACCCCTCTTACCTGCCCTACTACCCCGCTATGCTGCTGCTGGTGATGGTCACGCTATGCCCAGTGCTTCTCACCCCTTTCATCGGCTTTGCCCGGGCAGCGGACATTACCTTTTCCTCCTATGGTGGGTTGTTTCTCCACGTCAGCCTGTATTATCTGGTGCTCCTGGCCCTGATGCCCCACCTCCGAGGCCGCATCAGCGCCCGGACCTGCGCCATGCTGTGGGTCATCCCCAACGTGCTCTACCTCACCACCTACTCCACCTTTACCCCGCCCCGGCCCTGGCTCATCATCCTCCTGCCGGGACACGGGTGGACCCTGCTGTTGTGGGTATGGCTGGTGGGCCTGGTGGGGGTGCTGGCCTTTCACATCGTCCAGCACCTGCGCTTCCGCCGCCGCATCCTGGCCCCCGCCGTCCCCGCCACTGACCCCCTGACCCGGTACATCTGGGAGGAGGCCCTGAAGGAGGCGGGCTTCCGCAACCCCAAATATCAGCTGGTCCTCTCCCCGGAGGTGAAGACCCCCCTGTCCATCGGCCTTCTGCCCCGCTGCACCCGGGTGGTGCTGCCCACCCGCTCCTACACCCGGGAGGAGCTGTACTGGGTCATTCGCCACGAGGTCATCCACCTGGCCCGTCAGGACAGCTGGAGCAAGTTTTTTCTCCTGTTCTGCACCGCCATCTGCTGGTTTAACCCCCTGATGTGGGTGGCCATGAAACGCTGCGCCCAGGACCTGGAGCTGAGCTGTGACGAGACCGTGCTCCTCTTCGCCCACCAGTCCCAGCGCAAGGAGTACGCCGCCCTGCTGCTGAACACCGCCGGGGATGCCCGGGGCTTCACCACCTGCCTGTCCGCCTCCGCCGCCACCCTGCGCCGCCGCCTGGAGCAGGTGCTCTCCCCCGCCGCCCGCTCCAGCGGGGCCGTTGTGGTGGGGGTACTCTTCTTCCTGGCGGCCATCACCTGTGGCAGCGTCACCCTGTCCTATGATACCGCCCCGGCCGCTCAGGTGCTCTACTCCGCCGGGGACACCGCCCAGTACCAGGTGGACGGCGTCCACCTGAGCCCGCCCCATGCCCAGGCGGAAAACACCCCATATACCCTCACCGACCCCCAGGCCTTCCACGACTACCTGTCCGGGCTGTCCCTGTCCCGGCTGATGGGGAGCTACACCCTGCCAGAGACGGACTGCTCCTTCTTTCTGGAAGGCCCGGACAACTCCAAACTCATCGTCATCTCCCACCAGGTCATGGAGGTGACCGAGCTGGGCCATGATAGCTACCCTACCTACTACCATATTTCTCAGGAGGTAGACTGGGACTACCTCCTGAGCCTGATGGAGGCCTCCCCGCACTCATGGACTTGAAAAAAACCATTGCATTTTGGAGATATTTGGTGTATTATCAAAGATGCAATCAAAACACAGGGGAGCTTGTGAGGCAAGCTGAGAGGAAGCCGTATCGCTTCGACCCTTGAACCTGATGCGGATCATGCCGCCGTAGGGAGTCATATGGAACTTATTGTGACCAGGAGACATCCCCACAGGTGTCTCCTGGTTTTGTATACCTCAACAAAAGGGGGGAAATTGGCATCCACGGTGAGTCCGTGGCGGGCTGAGGGGGAGCGCCCTGGGCCTGTATGACAGCGATGGGAAGCCGTGTTCCGGCGTGAGAGGAGACCAGTAAGTCTCGACCGACCATTTTACGTTCTTACGGAGGGCGTCGCTGTCTCATGCCGTTTCTCCCGGAACTGTTACGAGGTGTAACCAAGATGAAAAATACCAAAGTTCTCAAGCTGACCCTGGCGGGCATCCTGTGCGCGGTGGCCGTGGTGGGCAGCATCTTCTCCTTCCCCGTCTTCGGCAGCAAATGCGCCCCGGTGCAGCACATGGTCAACATCCTCTGCGCCGTGCTTCTGGGCCCCTGGTACGGGGTGGGCGTGGCCTTTGCCGCCTCTCTGCTGCGCAACCTGCTGAGCCTGGGCACCCTGCTGGCCTTCCCGGGCAGCATGTGCGGAGCGCTGCTGTGCGGGGTGGTGTACTGGAAGACCCGCCGTCTGCTGCCCACCCTGGTGGCGGAGGTGTTCGGCACCGCCATTCTGGGCGGCCTGTGCGCCTACCCCATGGCCATCCTCTTTATGGGAGCCAACGCCGCCCAGGTGGCCTTTTACGCCTACATCATCCCCTTCCTGGTGTCCACCGCCGGGGGCGCCATTCTGTCCGGGGTAATCCTCTTCTCCCTGGACAAGGCCGGGGCCCTGAAGGGCATGCAGCATAAAATTTCCGCCTGACTCCATAGTTGGAGGGCTTGCCGCTGATTGTGGCAGGCCCTCCTTTTTTGTATCCGGGCGAAACATTTTCTGCTACAATGACACAGAGAATACACATCCCCCGGGTATCCTGAGGGGGAAAGGAGGCGGGAGCATGGAGACCCGTATTTTGATCGCCGAGGACGACCCCCGTCTGCGGGAGGTCCTGTGCGACTACTTTGCCAGCAAGGGCGTCCGCCCCATCCAGGCGGAAAACGGGGCGCAGGCCCTGGAATGGGCCCAACAGGAGGAGTTTGACGCGGTTTTGCTGGACATTATGATGCCCAAGCTGGACGGGCGCAGCGTGTGCCGGGCCCTGCGGCGCACCCAGGACGTGCCCATCCTCTTCCTCACCGCCCTGTCCGACGAGGAGGACACCCTGCTGGGCTACGAGCTGGGGGCGGACGACTACATCACCAAGCCCTTCAACCTATCGGTGGTGTACGCCAAGACCATGGCCCTCATCCGCCGCAGCCGGGGCAGTGTGCGAGCTGGGGACCGGATGGAGCTGGACGGGCTGGCCCTGTCCCTGTCCGCCCAGAAGGTGTACCTGGAGGGGCAGGACATCCCCCTCACTCCCAAGGAGTACGCCCTGCTCCACACCCTGATGTCCCACCGGGGCCAGGTTTTGAGCCGGGAGCAGCTGCTGCGCCACGGCTGGGGCTACGACTACCAGGGGGACAACCGGGCGGTGGACACCCACATCCGCCGCCTGCGGGAGAAATTGGGCCCCTGGGCCGGGCACATCCGCACCGTCATCAAGGCGGGCTACCGATTGGAGGGATGACCATGGCAGACACCAAAAAACGCCGTCCCCGTGCCCGGCCCACCCTCACCGGGCTTCTGTGCCTGGTGGTGCTGGTGCCCTGGCTTCTCTGTATGGGGCTGCTCACCGCAGCCGTGGCCCAGGGGGAGGGCAACGCCCTGGCCATCCGGTACAGTGACCAGGCCCGGCAGCAGGTCATCCAGTCCTCCCTGCCCTGGGGCCAGGTGGATGGGTGGGGGTGGAGCGCCCGCTACTTCCTGGGGGCCTCCGGCCTCTTCGATGCCATGGGCAACCCCCTGGGGGGCAGCTGGCAGGACTTCCTCGCCCTGGAGTATCTCACCCAGGAGGAATATGAGGCGGAGGTGGAGACCTCGGGCCGCTATGCCCGGGCCATCCTGGACCGGGCCTGTCTCACCGAGGGGGCACGGAATGACATGGAGACAGGCTATTTCGACTTACACCCCCAGCCCCTGCGCCTGGAGGGGGTCTTGGAGGATGCCATCTTCACCCCCCGCACCATTTCCTTCTGGTCCACAAGGTCTCAGAACCCCACCTGGGTCCAAATCTACGACGATCCCACAGCCATCCACCCACAGGCACAGACCGTCACCCTCTACGCCACCCGGTATCACGCCTGCTGCCCCCCGGAAACCTCCCCCCTCACCTACCGGGGAACCCGGTATGACAGCCTGTCCCAGCTGGTGGAGGCCCTGGGGCCCGACCTGCTGAACGCTGAGGTCCCGGTGCAGCTGTGGAGCTGGCCCAACCTGCTGGTGGCCACAGCAGTCTCCACGGACCAGGGCATTCTGGTGTGCGGGGTGTGGGCGGACCTGTGGTCCCTGGTCTGGGAACGCCTGTGGTGGGTGTACCTGCTCACCCTGGTCCTGTGCGTGGTGCTCCTTGGGGTTCTTCGGCGGGTGCTGGTCCGTGAGCTGCTCTCCCCCATCCAGCAGCTGTCCCAGGCCCTGGATACCCGGCAGAAGTGGCTGCTGCTGCGCCCCAGCCAGGTGTGCCGCTGGGAAGAAGGCCACAAACTTCAAGAGCAGTTCCAGGCCCACGGGGCCGAGTATCGGGAACAAAAGGACGAGATTCAGCGGCTCAACCAGGCCCTCACCTATGCCCAGGCCGCCGAGGAGCACCGCCGCACCTTCACCAGCCACATGGCCCACGAGCTGAAAACCCCCTTGGCGGTGATTCACAGCTACGCCCAGGGGCTGCAAGAGCACATCGCCGAGGACAAGCGGGAGAAGTACCTGGCCACCATTTGCAGCGAGGCGGAGCGGATGAACGGCATGGTGCTGGAGCTTCTGGACCTGTCCCGGCTGGAGGCGGGGCGGGTGAAGCTGCGCCGGGAGAATTTCTCCCTGTCCCAGCTCACCCGCTCCACCCTGGAAAAACTGGCCCCCACCCTGGAGGCCAAGGGGCTGCGGCTGTCCACCGCTCTGGAGGACCCCGCCCCCGTCCTGGCCGACCGGGGCCGGATGGCCCAGGTGGTGGAGAACCTGCTTACCAACGCCGTTAAATATACCCCCGCCGGGGGTGAGATCGGGGTGGAGGTGGCCCAGACGGACCGCCACACCACCCTGCGGGTGTCCAATGACTGCCCGCCCATCCCCCAGGAGGAGCTGGACCAGCTCTTTGAGCCCTTCTACCGCCGGGAAGATGCCGCCCCCGGGGAGGGCACCGGGCTGGGGTTGGCCATTGTGCGGCACATTGTGCAGCTCCACGGGGGCAGCTGCCAGGCCAGCGCCACCCCCGGCGGGGTGGTCTTCACCGTGACGTTGTGAAACGTGTTGCCGCCGTCAGCCTGGCTGTCGGCAGACCGTTGTAGGGGAGGGGCTTGCCCCTCCCGAGTCCCCAGGGCAATGCCAGAAAACCAGCGGGCCGGGCAAGCCCGGCCCCTACGCCCGTTGATAAAAACCACTCTATCTGCACTAAAAGGAGGACTCCGGCCAGTGGGCCGGAGTCCTCCTTTTTACAGCTCAATTTTCACCTGTTCGCCCTCATGGCCCTCCACCTCCACCAGGGTCCACCTGGGGTGGCGGCGTCGAAACCGATGCAGCTCTTTGACAAACACCATCAGCTGCTTCCGGGTCATATGGGTCCCGTGTTTCTCCAGCCCCCAGCACAGCAGCCCCGCCGTTAGGCCATTGAACACCAGCCGGGTGGGAATGGGGATGTTGAGATGAGAGTCCTTGTCTTTGACGATGATGCGCATGGGCTCACTCCACGAAGATGCGCACGGTGTCCCCCTGGGCGGACTCCACTTCCACCAGGTTGCCCACCGAGCCGCAGCGCACCAAATCCAGAATCTTGCCCAGGTCAATGCCCTTCAATGCGTCGGTTCCGGTAAACTGGGTCACATCCATCCCCATATCCAAAGCCGCCTCCACCAGGCCCAGGGGCAGATTCACCCGCACCTTGTCCCCTTCGGCAGAGTCCACCACAATGCGCAGCACCATGTCCTTCAAGTCCTTGCGCTGCTCGGCGGGCAGCACCCGCACGGCAGGGACTTCCGGCTCGGCCTTGCCGGACAGCAGCTCATCCACGCTCACCCCCAGGATTTTTGCCAGCTGGGGCAGCAGGGTGATATCCGGGCAGGTCTGGTCGTTCTCCCACTTGCTCACCGCCTGAGGAGTCACCCCCAGCTGCTGCGCCAGTTCGTCCTGTTTCAGCCCCTTGTCCCGGCGCAGGGCGGCAATTCTCTTTCCCAACGTGGTCTCCATAACCATCTCTCCTTTTTCGTTTCTACCCTTACCTTACCCTCTGGCCCCGGAAAACGGAAGGGCTCATCCGTTGAGTGGCCCCCAATCCGCTCAACCAAATGGGGATTATCCCCTCAACCAACGGTTGATTGGGCGAACATCGGCGCAAAAACGGGCTGCGGACCAAGTTTCCGCAGCCCGTTTGCTCACTTTACTTTTTTCAGTGCTGCCAGCACCTTGTCCTGGCAGGGCATCCGCTCCCGGCGGGGAAAGGTGTGCTCAAACCAGCCCCGCAGCGCCTTGGCCTGGTCCACAGGCAGCTGGGACAGGTAGGGGATGGTGGCCCCCTGGGCCGCCATCAGGGTGTAGTACACCACCGGGTCGTCCTTGTGCTCCAAGGGCTGACGGAGGATATACTCCACCGCCTGGGGCCGCCGGGCCGGGTCCAAGTCTGCCAAGGCCTCCTCCACGTCTCGCACCAGCTTTTCATGGCAGGGGTTGTCCGCCGGACCGCCCCCCAGGCCAAAGGCCCCGTCCCACAGCTTCCGCCCCCGGTTCAGTTGGGCCACCAGGTCCAGATAAGCTCCATACAGCTGTTCCAGTTCTTCCATGTCCGTCACCTGCCGTTATCGCATCTTCTTCAGCAGCGCCACCAGCCGCCGCTGCACCGGGGTCTGCTCCCGGCGGGGATAGGAGCGCTCATACCACCACTGTAGGTCCCGGGCCTCCTCCGCCGTCAGGTCCTTGAGGTAGGGCATCACCACCCCGTGCACCGCCACAAACATCCAGTACACCGTGGGGTTGCGCTTGTGCTCCAGGGGCTGGTGGAAGATGTACTCCACCGCCTCCCGCCGCTCGGTCTCCGGCACCTGGGCCAGGGCCGCCTCCACCTGCTGGACAAACTGCTGGTGAAAGGAGTTGGGGGCAGGGCCGCCGATGAGTCCATAGGCCCCCTGGAACGGCCGCTTCTGGTTCTGGGGCAGGGCCGCCTGCTCCAAATATTCCCGGTACAGTCTGAGTAATTCTTCCATGTCGTTCTCCCGCCAACTCCCTGGCCACAGGGTATTTTCTTCCATTGTAGCCGCTGGCCTCCCCCCTGTCAACGGTGGAATGTTTCCAAGGCGTAAACAAATTGTAACCATTCTTAACCCCTCTGTTGTTGTACCGGGGCTTTTGCGTCGATATAATAATAATATCTGAACGAAGGAGGTAATTGTATGCGTCGGACCCTGCTGTGTACCCTGTGCATGCTCATGTGCATGGCGCTGTCCGCCTGCACTGCCGCCCCTGCTGCTTCCCCGGACCCGGCCTCCATTGGCTCCTCCAGCCAGTCTCTCACGGGCACCTGTACCCCCGACTCCGACGAGACCGACACATTGCCCGATGTGTCCCGGGATATCCCCGCCTATCAGCCCGATGTGGAGACCCCCCTGTCCTATGAGTACGACGGCGCCGTCCTCACCGCCAACGGGCTGCGCCATTACAGCCTCCAGGGCTATTCCATCGTCTATGACCCCAACCTCTTCACCCGCCAGGGCTGGGAGAACGGGGACGCCTATCTGATCAGCGAGGGCAACTACCTGTCGGTAAACCGTCTCAACGGCATGGACGCCGTCACCCTCCGCCAGGGCCTGATCCTCCAGGAGGAGATTCCCGACCTGGGCCAGCAGGTCCAGGTGGGCAGCGGAACCTACACCGCCCACACCCTGGTGGTCAGTCCCCAGGACGGCATCTACCGCCAGTTCTGGATTCTGGAACTGGGGCCCAACTCCTCGTTGTTGGTGGAGCAGTCCTACGTCATGGAGGACCCCAACGCCCCCCAATATCAGGCCATTCAGAAGGCCATGCTGGACACTCTCACCTTGGAGTGATCTCACCAAATCCCGGCGGCTGCACGGACGTTGCAGCCGCCGGATTTTTCACGGTAAAATCCCTTGCAATTGACACATCCTATGGTATACTCATGCAGGCACTTATGTTTCCAGAAAGGAGTCTGGAGAATGAATTACGAATTACTGTTGGAAGGCTGGTGTGAGCTGGGCCTGGGACTGCTCCACTCGGGGGCAGAGATCTACCGGGTGGAGGACACCCTCCACCGTCTGGCCCGGGCCTACCACCTCACCTGTGAGGTGTTCGCCATTCCCAACTGTCTCATGGTCTCGGTCACCGACCCGGAGGGCCGGGTCCACACCCGAATGCGCCAGGCCACGGTGTCGGGCACCGACATCGAGGGCATTGAGCGCTACAACGCCCTGTCCCGCCGCCTGTGCGCCAACCCGCCCCAGGACCCCCAGGACTTCCTGCTGGCGGTGCGGCAGACCGCTGCCTCCATCCGCCGTTACCCCGCCCACTACCAGCTGGTGGGCTATTTTGTGGGCTCTCTGTTCTTCTCCCTGTTCTTCTCGGGAGGCTGGCTGGAGTCCCTGGTGGCCGCCCTGTCCGGCCTGCTGTGCGGCATGTGTATGCTGGCCCTCAACCGCACCCGCTCCAACTTCTTCATCAACACCATGGCCAGCGGCTTTGTGCTGGCACTGGTGGTGTATGTGGCCCTGGGGCTGGGACTGCCCATCAACCCCGGCACCGCCGTGGTGGGCTCCATCATGGTGCTGGTGCCCGGCCTGGTGTTCACCAACTTCATGAGCAACCTGCTCACCGGGGACATTGTCTCCGGCCTGTCCACCTTCACCCGGGCGGTGCTCACCGCCGGGGCCATCGCCCTGGGCACCGGCGCCGCCATGGCCCTGTGTCAGAACCTCTTCCCCAACTCCAACCCCCTCACCGCTGTGGCAGTCTACTCCCCCCTGGGGTACTGCTTCTTCGCCTTTATGGGGTGTCTGGGCTTCTGCCTACTCTACAACGTCCGGGGCATAGGCTCCTTTTTGTGCTGCCTGGGCGGCGCTCTGGGGTGGGCGGTGTACCTGCCGGTGATGTGGCTGACGGATAACAACGTGTTTATCTCCAACCTGGCCGCCTCGGTGGGGGTGGCCATCTACGCCGAGATCATGGCCCGGCTGCGCAAATGCCCCACCATCTCCTACCTGGTGGTGTCCTACTTCCCCCTGGTCCCCGGCTTCACCGTGTATCAGGCGGTGGACTACGGCATCCGGGGAGAATCCCAGCTGTTTCTGGAGACCATGATTCGCACCTTCGGCATCTCCGGCTGCATCGCCCTGGGCACCCTGCTGGTGTCCACCGCCGTGCGCATGTACTGTACCCGAAAGGAGAAACCCCATCTATGAGCCGCTACCAAACCGTCCTGTTGGACGCCGATATGACCCTGATGGACTTCCACCGCTCGGAGCAGGAGGCCCTGCGGGAGGTCTTCACCCGCCGGGGCTACGACTTCGGCCCCGAGGAGGAGGCCCTGTACCAGAAGATCAACAACGCCCTGTGGGACGCCTTCGCCCGGGGCGAGATCGACCAGGACTTTCTGGGGGTGGAGCGGTTTGCCGCCTTCATGCGGGTACGGGGCGGGAACCATGACCCCCGGGCCTGGAACTGGGAGTTTATCAACACCGTGGGCAAGGGGGCCTATCTGCTCCCCGGGGCCTGGGAGTTCTGCGAGAAGCTCAACGCCATGGGTCTCACTCTGGCCATTGCCACCAACGGTATGCCGGCGGCCCAGCGGGGCCGCTATGAGGGCACCCACCTCAATACCCTCATCCCCAATCTGTTCATCTCCATGGAGCTGGGGGTGCAAAAGCCCATGCCCGGCTTCTTTGATAAGGTGTGCGACGCCCTGCACATCACCGACCGCTCCACCGTAGTCATGGTGGGGGACGGCCTGGGCAGCGACATTTTAGGGGGCAATCGCTCCGGTATCGACACCATCTGGTATAACCCCCAGAACCAGCCCCTCACCGGACCCGCCCGGCCCACCTACACCGCCGCCTCCTACGACGATATCATCCACATTTTGGAATGACCGAACCCCACATCTTTGACATATTTTTGCCAAACTTAAAACTCTCATAATACTTTGTTACCGCTTTGTAGTTGACCCCCCTGTACCCCCGTGATATCATGAGTTGAGCTTAGCGGAAAACAAGGAGATCTCGGATGATGAGAAAGAAAAACTGTGGATTTTATTATATATTGGCGACCGTCTGTCTGATCTCTCTGCTGTCCGGCTGTGGCCGTTCCACTGCAGAGCATACGGAAGCCCCCACCGCCAGCACGGCGGTCCAGACCCAACGCCCGGCGGCCATCACCGCCGCCTTCCTGGGTGACTCCCGCACCGAGGGTCTCCAGGCCTACAGCGGCCTGAAATACGGCGATTTCTTCTACTCCCGCGGAATGAACGTGTTCCGGGTGGACGATGAAGACTACAAAGTGGTGACCATTGACGGCCAGAAATACACCATTTTGGAGGCTCTGGCCCGAAAGCAGTACCAGAGCGTATACATCATGATGGGCATCAATGAGCTGGGTTATCCCGCGGCCAGCTTCCGCTCGGGGCTGTCCAAGCTGTTGCAGCGGGTCAATGAGATTCAGCCCAATGCCGTCATCTACCTCCAGACCCTGCCCCCGGTGAATGAAGAGGTGGCCCAGAAAAACAAGCTGGACCCCTCTCTGAACAACACCAACGCGGCAACCTTTAACCAGATCATCAAAGAGCTGGCGGCCCAGTACAAGGTGGCGCTCATCGACACCGCCTCCGTGTACCGGGACCAAAACGGCTCCCTGCCCGCAGACCTGGCCTCCGACGGCGTCCACTTTGTCCCCAGCGCCTACCGCCGCTGGGTGGACTACATGGCCAGCCACACCTTGAGCTTCCAGAGCTTTGACGCCAGCCGGAAGTAACCCCCAAAAACCATCAGAGGAAGTGCATCCATTATGAGAAAGAAATTGGCCGTATTGTTCGCCGCCCTGCTGGCGGTCAGCCTGGTGGGTTGCTCCAACAGCGCCCCCAAAACCTCCTCCGGTTACACCGTGGACGACGCCCAGGTGCTGCTGGACGCCGGGGTGTTTGACGGTGAGATGGGCCAGATCGACCTGGACACCGTGGCCATGCTCTACGACATTGACCGGGACACCATTCAGGACGGCGTGAGCTACCTGGCCTCCAACACCTCGGTGAGCGCCGACGAGCTGACCATCCTGGTCCTCACCGACGAAGAGGCCGCCAAAACCGCCGAGACCGCCTGTGAGAAACGGCTGGACCACCAGCTGAAAACCGCCAAGAACTACACCCCCGCCGCTGTACCCCGCCTGGAGGGCGGCGTGATTCGCCGCCAGGGCAACACGGTGCTGCTGGCCGTGGGCGACCCCTCCAAGCTGCCCGGCGTGGTGGACCAGCTGGGGAACTGAGAACAGACAAAAAGGATGCTCGTTTTGGCGAGCATCCTTTTTTCATGTTCAAGTGAATAACGAAGAATGAATCGTGAAGAAGTATGGTGTGCCTGCGGCACGGATTTCAATTTGGGGTGGAGACCGGAGGGCCTGCATTCTTCATTCTTCATTTTTCATTTATCATTCTTCATTCACCTAGTCTGTCCGTCTCCCCGGACGATGTACTTATAGGTGCACAGCTCGCCCAGGCCCATGGGGCCACGGGCGTGGAGGCGCTGGGTGGAGATGCCCATCTCACAGCCCAGGCCGAACTGGCCCCCATCGGTGAATCGGGTGGAGGCGTTCCAGTACACCGAGGAGCTGTCCACCTGGGTGGTGAAGGCCCGGGCGGCGGCCTCGTCGGCGGTGATGATGGCCTCGCTGTGGCCGGTGGAATGGGCGTTGATGTGGTCGATGGCCTCGCTTACGCTGTCCACCACCCCCACCGCCAGGATGTAGTCCAAAAACTCCGTGTCGAAGTCCTGGTCTCCCGCCGGGGTGCCGGGGATGATGGCGGCGGCCCGAGGGTCCAGCCGCAGCTGCACCGGGTTGGCCTGCCGCCCTTTTACCAGTCTGGCATAGACCATGGGCAGGAACTGCTCGGCCACAGCGACGTGCACCAGGCACACCTCACAGGCGTTGCACACGGAGGGCCGGGAGCACTTGGCATTCTCCAAAATGTCCAGGGCCATATTCAAATCCGCCGCTTGGTCCACATACACATGGCAGATGCCGGTGCCCGTCTGGATGACGGGGACGGTGGCCTGCTCCACACAGGCCCGAATGAGCCCCGCTCCGCCCCGGGGAATGAGCAGGTCCACCAGGCCGTTGGCCTGCATCAGTTCCGTGGACGAGGCCCGGGTGGTGTCCTCCACCAGCACCACGCTGTCTCCCGGCAGCCCAGCCTGCTCCAGGCCAGCTTGCAGGGCCGAGACAATGGCGGCGGCGGACTGGTGGGCCTCCTTGCCGCAGCGCAGCACGCAGGCGGACCCGGCCTTGAGGGCCAGGGCGGCGGCGTCCGAGGTGACGTTGGGGCGGCTCTCATAGATGATGGCGATGACCCCCATGGGGCTGGCGGTCTTTTCAATGACCAGGCCGTTGGGCCGCTCTTCCCGGCGCAGCACCTGACCCACCGGGTCGGGCAGCTGGGCCACTTCCCGCATGCCTGTGGCCATGTCCTGAATGCGCTGGGGGGTGAGGAGGAGGCGGTCCAGCATCACCGGGGCGATGGTGCCCTTGGCCCGCTCCATGTCCTGGGCGTTGGCGGCCAGAATGTCCGCCTCATGGGCCTCCAGCTGGTCTGCCATACACAGCAGAGCCTGATTTTTCTCCTCCGTGGTGGCCGCTGCCACCTGTTTTTTGGCCGCCTTGGCGCGGCGCAGCAGTTCCTGGGTGGTCATACGTGTTCCTCCTTTTTGGCACAGAATCGGGTGCCCACCGGCTTCCCCTCCGCCAGATCATACAGCAGCTCCGGGTGCTCGCCGTGGGAGATGACCATGTCGCAGCCCTGCTCCATGACCATCTGGGCCGCCCGCAGCTTGGTGGCCATGCCGCCGGTGCCCAGGGTGGTGCCCGCTCCTCCGGCCAGGGCCAGTATTTCCGGGGAAATATGGTCCACTCGGTCGATGAGTTGGGCATTGGGGTCTTTGTGGGGGTCGGCGGTGTACAGCCCTTGGATATCACTGAGCAGCACCAGCACGTCCGCATGGATGCAGCAGGCCACCACCGCCCCCAAGGTGTCGTTGTCCCCCACCTTGATCTCGGCGGTGGCTACGGTGTCGTTTTCATTGATGACGGGGAGCACCCCCAGCTCCAGCAGCCGCTCCAGGGTATTCTGGAAGTTCTCACGTCGGTCCGGGTGGTCGATGTCCTCCCCGGTGAGGAGGATTTGGGCCACGGTGTGGTTGTACATGGCAAAAAGCCGGTCGTAGGTGTACATCAGCTCACACTGGCCCACCGCCGCGGCGGCCTGCTTGGTGGGCATATCCTGGGGCTTGCCGGGCAGGTTGAGCTTGCCCACCCCCATGCCGATGGCGCCGGAGGAGACCAAAATGGTCTCGTGTCCTGCATTCTTCAAGTCAGACAGCACCTTCACCAGCTGCTCCACATGGCGGATGTTCAACAAACCCGTGGGGTGTGCCAGGGTGGAAGTGCCGATTTTCACCACAATTCTCATAACATGTCCTCTCGCTTTAGTGTGTTAGATTGGAGTTATCATACCACGGGGGGAGAAAAAAAGAAAGCCCCTTTTGAAGGGGCTTTCGGGACTGGTTCGTGGACAACTATGGAATGAAGAATGAATAGTGAATAATGAATAATTATGGTGTGCCGCTGGGGCGGCACGGATTTGGATTTATTGGGCGTAGGGGAGGGGCTTGCCCCTCCCGAATTTCTCAGGGCAACGCCAAGGAATCGGCGGGCCGGGCAAGCCCGGCCCCTACCACTTCTACCGATGTCCACCCAATGCCTCGGGAGGAACAACCAGCCTGGAATGCCTGCATTCTTCATTTTTCATTATTCATTTAATAGCGGCGCACTACCGCCACCACCCGGCCCAGAATGGAGCACCCTTCCCCGTCAATGGGCTGGTACTCCCCGCTGGAGTTCTCCGGGTACAGCCACACGTGGCCATTTTCCCGGCGGAAGGTCTTTACCGTGGCCTCGTCCTCAAAGAGCGCCACCACAATGTCCCCGGGGTTCACCTCCGGCTGCTGGTGCACCACCACCAGATCGCCAGGGAGAATCCCCGCCTCGATCATGGACTCCCCCCGCACCCGCAGGGCAAAGTGTTCCCCCACCCGGCCCCCGGTGTCAAAGGTCAGGTAGTCCTCAATGCACTCCTCGGCCAGAATGGGGCTGCCGGCAGCCACCGAGCCCACCAGAGGCACCTGGTCCCGGCGGTTGTGGCAGCCGTCGGTGATGGTGATGGCCCGGGTCTTCCCCTCCGCCTGGCTGATGAGCCCCGCCTCCCGCAGGCCCTTCAGGTGAAAGTGTACCGTGGAGGGGGATTTGAGCCCCACATGCTGGGCAATCTCCCGCACCGAGGGAGGGTATCCGTTCTCCTGGGCGAAGGACAAAATGTAGTCGTAAATCTCCTGCTGCTTGTGGGTCAATTTACTCATATGGCCCCGCCCCTTTCTCGCTGATTCCGTTATTTTTTTCATTGTACCATGTCCCCGCCACGATGTCAAACATTTGTTCCATTTCGTCCGGTTTCCAGGGATTTCCCCCGGGAGCGGTTGAAATAAGCCGGATGTTTTGCTATAATAAAAGATAATTTTTCTTAAGGAATGGGACCCTATGAAGTATGATCGGTGGAATCTCCGCCCCAGCGGCCCAGCCGGGTCCAGGGCGGAGCTGGAACGGGCAGGGTTACCCCCCTTGTGCGCCGCCGTTTTGTGTGCCCGGGGGGTGGACACCGCCCCAGCGGCCTCGGCCTTTTTGGCCCATGGCCCCAACCTGCTCCACGACCCCTTTCTCCTGCGGGATATGGAGAAGGCCGTGGAGCGCATTTCCCGGGCCATCCGGGAGCAAGAGACCGTCGCCGTCTACGGCGACTACGACGTGGACGGCATCACCGCCACCTGTCTGCTCACTCAGTTTCTCCGCACGCTGGGTGGCCAGGTGGTCAGCTACATCCCAGACCGTACCGAAGAGGGGTACGGCCTGAACAACCACGCCATTGACGCCCTGGCCCGCCAGGGGGTCACCTTGATTGTCACGGTGGACTGCGGCATCACCGCCGCCCAGGAGGTGGAGTACGCCCGGGCCCTGGGGGTGGACGTGGTCATCACCGACCACCACCAGTGCAAAGAGGTCCTGCCCCAGGCCGTGGCGGTGGTGGACCCCCGCCGCCCCGACTGCTCCTACCCCTTCCCCGATCTGGCGGGTGTGGGGGTGGCGTTAAAGCTGGCCCTGGCCCTCACCGCCCCGGCCCAGCGCCCCCAGGTGCTGCTGGACTACGGGGAGCTGGCCGCCATCGGCACAGTGGCGGACGTGATGCTCCTGCAAGGAGAAAACCGGGCCCTGGTCCATTTGGGGCTGGAACGGCTGGCCGACTGCTCCCGCCCCGGCCTCCAGGCCCTGCTGCGGGAGGCGGGCTGCCCCCGGGGACAGGTGCCCACCACCGTCACCATCGGCTATGGCCTGGCCCCCCGCATCAACGCCGCCGGGCGCATGGAGCAGGCGGGCACCGCCCTGGAGCTGCTGCTCACCCAGGACCCCCAGCGGGGGCAGGAGCTGGCCCAGGAGCTGTGCCAGCTCAACCGCCTGCGTCAGGCCATTGAATTGGAGATTTTCCAGCACTGCGACCAGCTGCTGACCCACACCCCAGCCCTGTCCGCCCCGGTGATTGTGCTGGCGGGGGAGGGCTGGCACCAGGGGGTCATCGGCATTGTGGCCTCCCGGCTGGCGGAGAAATACGCCTGCCCCGCCTTTATGATCAGCCTGGACGGGGACAAGGGCAAGGGCTCCTGCCGCTCCTTCGGCGGCTTCAACCTGTTCGGCGCTCTGGAGCGCTGCGCCCCTCTGCTGGACAGCTACGGCGGCCACGAGTTGGCCGCGGGCTTTTCCATCCGGCGGAACAACATCCCCGCCTTCCGCGCTGCCCTGTGTCAGCTGGTGGAGGAGTTTGCCGGACACCAGCCCATGGAGTCCTCCCTGGACGTGGACTGTGAGATTCCCCACTGTTCCCTGCTGTCCACCCAGGACGTAGAGTCTCTGTCCCTGCTGGAGCCCTTCGGCTCGGGCAACCCCAAGCCGGTGTTTCTGCTGCGCTCGGTGTGTGTACTCTCCCACACGGATGTGGGGGGCGGCCGCCACCTGAAATTGAGGCTGCGCCGGGACGGGGTGGCCATGGACGCCATCTTCTTTTCCGCCAACACCGCCGCCTGCGGCATTGAAAACGGCCAGCGGCTGGATATTGCCTTTACGTTACAGATCAATCAGTTCCGGGGCAACCGCACGGTGCAATTGCAGCTGTGCGACCTGCGCCCCGCCCCCACCCGCTCCCAGCTGGAGCGCTCCCTGTTCCGTCGGCTCCAGGCCGGGGAGACCCTGTCCCCCTGGGAGGCGTCTCTGATGCTCCCCCAGCGCCGGGACTTTGCCCACCTGTGGCGGTATTTGGAGCAGCTGTGCGCCGCCGGGCCCGCCCAGGCCCCCATGGACCAGCTGCTGCGCCAAGTCACCCGCAGCTTTTCCGGCCACCGCTCCTACGGCAAGGCCCTGGTGTGCCTGCACGTGATGGATGAGCGGGGGCTCATCCAGGTGGCGGTGCAAAACCAGCAGGCCACGGTGCGGCTGTGCCGCCCCCGGGAGAAGGTGGACTTGGAGCAGGCGGGCATGATGCGCCAGCTCCGCCACGATTTGGGATAAATCCGCCCCCATTTTCTGTATATTCCCCATGTTATGGTATGACCCTGGACCAGATTGGTCCAGACTATGGAGAGAGAGTTTTGTGTGGGCCCGGCCCACGCCCGTGTCCGTTGCCCGGACGCCCGAGGAGGTATGACCATGGAATCCATCGAAACACGCTACCAGGCTCTGGAGCAACAGGTGCTTCAGCGCAACCCCAACGCCGATGTGAAGCGGCTGCGCACTGCCTTTGACTACGCCAACGCCCACCACGGCACCCAGCTGCGCAAGAGCGGAGAGCCCTACATCACCCACCCCCTGGCGGTGGCGGAGATTGTCAACGAGCTGGACCTGGATTTGGACTCCATCATCGCCGCCCTGCTCCACGACTGCATTGAGGACACCGACGCCTCCCACGACGACATTGCCAAACTCTTTGGCTCCACGGTGGCGGACCTGGTGGAGGGGGTCACCAAGCTGACCCGGATGCAGTACACCTCCAAGGAAGAGGAGCAGATGGAGAACCTGCGCAAGATGTTCATGGCCATGGCCCAGGACGTGCGGGTCATCCTCATCAAGCTGTGCGACCGCCTGCACAACATGCGCACCCTCCAGTACCAGTCGGAGAAGAAGCAGCGGGAGAAGGCTCTGGAGACCATGGAGATCTACGCCCCCATCGCCCACCGCTTAGGTATGCAGCGCATCAAGTGGGAGCTGGAGGACATCTCCCTGCGCTACCTGGACCCCATCGGCTATGAGGAAGTGGAGCAGGAGCTGGAGAGCATCACCACCCGCAACGCCCAGTTCTTCTCCAACATCCAGCAGCAGCTGGAGGAGCGGCTGGCCGCCGACGGCATCCAGTGCAAGGTGTACGGCCGGGTCAAGCACATCTACTCCCTGTACCGGAAGATGTACACACAGAACAAAAATTTCAAGGAAATTTTTGATTTATATGCCTTCCGCGTCATTGTCCCAGACATCCCCAGCTGCTATAATGTGCTGGGCTCCATCCACGACATGTATAACCCGGTGCTGGGCCGGTTCAAAGACTACATCGGCACCCCCAAGCCCAACGGCTATCAGTCCCTGCACACCACCGTCATTGGCCGGGACGGCATCCCCTTCGAGGTGCAAATCCGCACCTGGGAGATGCACCAGACCGCCGAGTACGGCGTGGCCGCCCACTGGAAGTACAAGCAGGGGCTGGCCAACGACAAGCTGGGCAGTGAGAAGGAGTTTGAGTGGGTGCGCAAACTGCTGGAGAGCCAGCAGGACACCGACGCCGAGGAATTTGTCAGCACCTTGAAGGTGGATATGTTCGCCGACGAGGTGTTCGTGTTCACCCCCAACGGAGACGTGAAGAGCCTGCCCGCCGGGGCCACCCCCATCGACTTTGCCTACTCCATCCACTCCGCCGTGGGCAACTCCATGACGGGCGCCCGGGTCAATGGGCGCATTGTCACCTATGACACCCCCCTGAAAAACGGGGACATTGTGGAGATCATCACCTCCAAGGCCGCCCGAGGCCCCAGCCGGGACTGGATGAAAATCTGTAAGTCCAACGAGGCGCGAAACAAAATCCGCCAGTGGTTCAAAAAGGAGCGCCGGGAGGAGAACATCGCCACCGGACGGGCCGCCTTTGAGACCGAGCTGAAGCACATGGGCCTGACCATGGCCTCCATCACCACCACCCCCGAGGTCACCGACGCTCTGCTGCGGCGGCTGCGCTACGGGTCCCTGGATGAGGTATACGCCGCCATCGGCTACGGCGGCATGTCCGCCCAGAAGGCGGTGGCCCGCATCAAGGAGGAGTTGCAGCGCATCATTCGGGACGACCAGCACAAGGCGGAGCAGAAGGTGCTCCAGGCCTCTCTGGCCAAGGGAGACACCATCTTCCCCGCCGCGGCCAAGGTGTCCACTCCCACGGGCCAAAAGCCCCGCCACTCCTCCAGCGGCATTCTGGTGGAGGGGCTGGACAACTGCACCGTCAAGTTCTCCAAGTGCTGCACCCCCGTCCCTGGAGACCCGGTGGTGGGCTTCATCACCCGGGGCTATGGCGTGTCCATCCACCGCAAAGACTGCCCCAACGCCGACCCCCTGCGCCGCAAGCCGGAGGAGGCAGGCCGCTGGGTGGCCGTGTCCTGGGTGGAGGGCGATCAGATCAACTACCGCACCTCCCTGGAGATCTCCGCCAAGGACCGGGACGGCCTGGCCCTGGACGTGGCCATGGCCCTGTCCACTCAGAAGGTGAAGGTGAACAACCTCTCCGCCCGCTCCCAGCCCGACGGCTACGCCACCATCTTCCTGGAGCTGTCGGTGAAGGACCGCAACGAGCTCACCGGAGTCATCAATAAGCTGTCCCAGATTCAGGGCGTGTTCTTAGTACAGAGAGCAAAGGGATAAAATAATGAAGAACGAAGAATGAAAAATGAAGAATGCAGGCCCTCCGGTCTGGTCGTTTCTCCCAGGTCATTGGGTGGACATCGGTAGAGGGGGTAGGGGCCGGGCTTGCCCGGCCCGCCGGTTCCCTGGCGCTGCCCTGGGAAATTCGGGAGGGGCAAGCCCCTCCCCTACGCCCTGCCAATAAAATCCGTGCCGCCATGCGGCACACCATAATTATTCATTCTTCATTATTCACTATTCATTTATTTCCTCCATCGCATTGATTTGAAATATATAGTAAGGAGTCCTATTCCCATGGAAACCTGTTCCTTCCAGCCCCTGCTCTTCGGCGGGGACATCAACGTATACAGCGTGGCCCGGGCCTTCCACGAGGCCTATGGGGTGAAGAGCATTGCCTTTGGCAAGTTCGCCGCCACCTTCCCCTGCGCCTTCTCCTCCATCATCGACTACCGCCCCTGTCTGGAGAATGAAGACGCCGACGCCTTTTTGAAAAACGTCACCGACGTGGCCCGGGAAGTACACCCCAAGACGGTGCTGGTCATCGGCTGCGGCGACAGCTATGTGAAGCTGGCCGCCCACCTGAAAGACAAGTTCCCCGAAAACGTCAAGTGCAACTACATCTCCGGGGAGATGCTGGACCAGCTCACCGACAAAGAGCAGTTCTACGCCCTGTGTGACCGCTACGGCATCGACCACCCCACCACCTTTGTCTACTCCAAAGAGATGGGCCACGACTTTAAGCCCCCCTTCGGCGCCCCCTACATCGCCAAGCCCGCCGACGGCGTGGCCTACTGGGCCACCGGACACCGGGAGCTGAAGAAGGTGTACCTGTGCGACACCTGGGAGGACCTGCTGGCCGCCCTGGACGAGGTGTACGCCGCCGGGTATCCGGGCAAAATGATTCTCCAGGAGTTCATTCCCGGGGACGACACCTACATGCGGGTACTGACCAACTACTCCGACCAGCACGGCAAGGTCAAGCTCATGTGCCTGGGCCACGTGCTGCTGGAGGAGCACTCCCCCCACGGCATCGGCAACCATGCCGTCATCATCACCGAGCACCAGCAGGAGCTGTGCGACAAGATTCGGGGGATGCTGGAGGACCTGGGGTACGTGGGCTTCTCCAACTTCGACATCAAGTACGACCAGCGGGACGGCAAGTACAAGGCCTTTGAGATCAACTGCCGCCAGGGCCGCTCCAACTACTATGTCACCGGGTCGGGGCACAACATCGCCACCTACCTGGTGGGGGATCTCATCGAGGGCAAGGACCTGCCCCTCACCGTGGTGAAAAACCAGAGCCTGTGGCGGATGATTCCCCGGGTTCTGGCCTACGAGTTCATCCCCAAGAACTATCACCCCCAGATGAAGGCCCTCATCCGGGCCGGGGCCGACCACCACTCCATGGAGTACCGCCCCGACTACACTCTGGGCCGAGTCCTGCGGGTGTGGAAAAACCACATCGGCAACATCCACCGCTTCCGCCAGTACTGCAAAAAGCCCCAGAACTAAGGGAGATTCCAAATATGACTGAACAAAAGCTGGGCATTTTGGGGGGCATGGGCCCCCAGGCCACCCAGGTCTTCTATCAATATGTGCTGGACCGCACCGAGGCCAGCTGTGACCAGGAGCACCTGCCCACTCTCATCCTGTCCGACACCAAAATGCCCGACCGCACCGCCGCCATCCTTTCCGGGCACACCCAAGCCCTGTATGAGCGGCTGCTTCGAGACGCCAAGCTGCTGGAGGACTGCGGCTGCACCGCCATCGCCATCCCCTGCAACACCTCCCACTACTTTGTGGACAAGCTGCAAGGGGAGCTTCACACCCCCATTCTCCACATGATTCGGGAGACCGCCGCCGCCATCTACGCCCAGGGCCGACGCCGTCCCGCCATTCTGGCCACCGACGGCACCATCCAGTCCGGGCTATACCAGGCCGCCTGCGCCCAATACGGGCTGGAGGCTGTGGCCCCGGATGCCGCCATTCAGGCCCTGGTGATGTCCATTATCTACGACGAGATCAAGCAGGGCGAGCGGGGCAGCCGGGAGAAGTTCGCCGCCATCGACAAAGCCATGCGTCAGGCCGGGTGTGACTGCGCCATTCTGGCCTGCACCGAGCTGTCCGTGTTCCGCACCTACCACAACTTGCCCCCCTTCTATGTGGATGCCATGGAGGTGTTGGCGGAGACTGCCGTCACCCGCTGCGGCTACCAGCTGCGCACCATTTAATTTCCCCGTAGGCCAAAAAGCCCTCGGCAGAGTTTCCCCGCCCGCAGGCGGGGAAATCAATTGAAATCACGTATTTTCCCAGGACATGCGCATGGGAAAATACACTTCTCAGCCCGCAAGCGTGCGCGTTTGCGCGTGCGACGCAGCGGGCTGCAACTCTCTCTTGGCAATGCTGGCATTGCCAAGACGATCATCGAGGTGTCTAGATATGAATCTGACCAAATATTCCCTGGGGGAGTACACCTCCCTCCTCACCACCAAAAACCTACTGGCCGCCCCCCTGCCCGCAGGGCTGGACCTGTCCCGCACCGTGGAGCTGGTGTCCTACGACTCCAAAAATGTCGTCCCCGGCACCCTGTTTCTGTGTAAGGGCGCCCACTTCCGCCCCGAGTACCTGCAGCAGGCCGCCGACCGGGGCGCTTTCGCCTATGTCAGTGAGACCCCCTACCCGGAGGTGGACCTGCCCTGCATCCATGTCACCGACATGCGCCAGGTCATCGCCCCCTTTGCGGTGCTGTACTACAATGACCCCTCTCGGCTGCTGAACGTCATCGGCATCACCGGAACCAAGGGCAAGTCCTCCACCACCTACTACCTCAAGTATATCCTGGACGAGTATCTGTCCAGCCGGAAGGTGCGCTGCGGGGTCATCTCCTCCATTGACACCTACGACGGCGTGGAGGAGTTCGAGTCCCACCTCACCACCCCCGAGCCTCTGGAGCTGCAAAAGCACTTCGCCAATGCCCTGGCCTCGGGGCTGGGGTATCTCACCATGGAGGTGTCCTCCCAGGCGCTCAAGTACCACCGCACCCTGGGCACCCGGTTTGCCGCCGCCTGTTTTTTGAACATCGGCACCGACCACATCTCCCCCATCGAGCACCCCGACTTTGAGGACTACTTCCAGTCCAAGCTGAAGATCTTCGCCCAGGCGGAGGTGTCCTGCGTCAACCTGGACTGTGACCACGCCGACCGGGTGGAAGAGGCCGCCCGCCGGGACTGCCGCCGGGTGGTCACCTTCTCCCGCACCAACCCCAAGGCGGACGTGTACGGCTCCCACATCCGCAAGCGGGGCAACGACATTATCTTCCGGGTCACCATCGCCGGGGGCCAGTCCCGGGAGTTCCAGCTGACCATGCCGGGCCTCTTCAACACCGAGAACGCCCTGGCCGCCATCGCCGTGTGCCACGCCCTGGGCATCCCCCAGCAGTGCATCTATGTGGGCCTCATGAAGGCCCGAGTGCCCGGCCGCATGGAGGTGTACACCAACGCCAACGACCACATCACCGCCATTGTGGACTACGCCCACAACCGCATGAGCTTTGAGACCCTGTTCAAGTCCGTGCTGGAGGAGTACCCCGGGCGGCGCATTGTCACCGTGTTCGGCTGTCCCGGCAAAAAGGCCCTGGACCGCCGCCGTGATCTGGGTGAGGTGTCCGGCAAATACTCCGACCTGGTGGTGCTCACTGAGGAGGACTCCGGCGAGGAGGACACCGTGTCCATCTGCCAGGAGATCGCCACCCATGTGGCCGAGCAGGGCTGCGCCTATGAGATTCAGCCCAACCGGGGCGAGGCCATTCGCCAGGCCATTTTGGGCTGCGACAAGCCCACCGTGATTCTCATCACCGGTAAGGGGGCAGAGACCCGGCAGAAGCGGGGCCTGGAGTACATCGACACCCCCTCGGATGTGGATTACTCCAAGACCTTCCTGCAAGAATATGACGTGATTCACGGCCTGGACGGCCTGGAGAAGGTGCGCTCCATCTCCTCCGTCCTCCCCGCCCTCAAGGAGATGGCAGGCCAGACCGTGGTGGTGAAGTACGGCGGCTCCGCCCTGGGCCCCGACGGCGCGGTGGACTCCATCCTCCAGGACGTGGCCACTCTGCAAATGGCGGGCCTGCGGGTGGTGCTGGTCCACGGCGGCGGCAAGAACATCACCGCCCTGCTGGAGCGGCTCAACGTTCCCACCCACTTTGAAAACGGCTACCGGGTCACCGACGACGCCGCCCTGGGGGTGGCGGAGATGGCCCTGTCCGCCCAGGTGAACAAGTCCATTGTCTCCGCCCTGAACGATTTGGACGTGGCGGCGGTGGGTGTGTCCGGCAAGGACGGCCACCTCATCACCGCCCAGTGCAAGAACCCCGCCCTGGGCCGGGTGGGTCAGATCACCCAGGTGGACACCCGCCTGCTGGAGACTCTGCTGGGGGCTGGCTTCCTCCCCGTCATCTCCCCCATCGCCGGGGGCGACGGGGCCGGGTACAACTGCAACGCCGACGACGCCGCCCAGGCCATCGCCGAGGCCCTCCACGCCCACCGTCTGGTGTTCCTCACCGATGTGGGAGGCATCCTCATTGACAGCCACAACACCAAGACCGCCGTGGCCCACATGGACGCCCAGCGGGCCAGAGAGCTCATGGACGCCGGCCTCATCGCCGGGGGCATGGTGCCCAAGGTCCAGGGCTGCCTCCACGCCCTGGAGAGCGGCGTGGGCGAGGTGTCCATCTTGGACGGACACTGTGAGCACGTGCTGCTGCTGGATGTGCTGCACCAGCGGGTGTCCGGCACCATTCTCACGCCCTAAAAGCCAAATAAAAACCGACCGGAGAGGCAGAAATCTTCTGCTTCTCCGGTTTTTTGTTGCTTCCACTACCCGCAGGGCAAACTGAGAGATTGCTCTTCTCCAATTTCTCAGGCGCAGACCAGCGCCCCGCCCGGGGACGCTCCGCTGGGGTCCATTTTGACTGGCCAAAATGGACGAAAAGCCACAAAAGGGGCCCGCCCCTTTTGAAACCCCAATGATTTTATTTTGTTTTGTGCGGTGGGGCCGTAG
>NZ_NFIH01000011.1 GCF_002161675.1 Pseudoflavonifractor sp. An44 | reverse complement strand
CGATAAGTATGTGGAGACTCACTGGCAGGAGCTGTTGGACGCTCTGACGGGGGCTCAGGCAATCATGGCTGATCAGACTCTTTCCGAGGATGACCAGGCCAAGGTAGACGAAGCCGCCGCCGCCCTGCTGGACGCCATCCTGGCCCAGCGCTTTAAGGCGGACAAGTCCATCCTGGACGACCTCATTAACCAGGCCGAGGGCATCAACCTGGACGGCTACACCGCCGAGTCCGTGGCTACTTTCCGCACCGCCCTGGCCAATGCCCAGGCTGTGATGGCTGACAACAGCCTCTCCGAGGACGATCAGGCTATCGTGGATGCCGCTGTGGCTGCCCTCAGCGATGCCATGAACGGCCTCACCGCCGGTGGCGCTCCCGAGGCCACCCAGAAGCCTGAGAACAACGTGCCCCAGACCGGGGACAACGCCCACATGATGGGCTATGTGCTTGCCACTCTGGCTGCCGCCAGCCTGCTGCTGGGTGCAGTTGTGGTGGAAAAGCGCCGCCGCAACGGCTAAAATAATCAATCCAAATGGAGCTCCGGCTAAATGCCGGAGCTCCATTTTTTGTGAGGGCATATGCATAACTTACAAAATATTACGATGGACTTTTGAAATATTACGGACGTTGCACAAAGCTGTTGACACCAAAAGGGTGTGGTCGTAAGATAAGCTTGAATTCGGATGTGGTGCAATCTGGAAGGGGAGGGAAATATAAGAGGGCGCCAGGGTGCGCCGGATCACCGTACCGCAGACCAAGATATCGGAACACGGACCATAGGGGACCAAATGCCCCACTGAAACGGACTTTGAGGAGGGAATGTACGTGAAAAAAGGTTGGAAGATGATGGCCGCCGGAATTCTGGGCTTGCAGATGTTGATACAACCTGTGGCTATGGCCATCCCGGCGTCCTCCGCTCGGGAGGATGGAGGGGTTGCGTACCTGAGCAATCAGACTCAGCGGAATGCAGGGGAAGAACTGGATGGGGCCTACTATTTGAGTGATATCCCGGTATCCGACTACAAGACAGGCTGGGGTGACCTGGGCATCAACCAGGGCGTAGACACTTCCGCCAAGGGCCTGCGCCTGCGTATGAACGGCGAAGTGAAGGACTTTACCAAAGGCGTTGTCATTCACCCTGGAACCTCCCAGGACGGCTATGCCACTTGGGATGTCTCCCGGTACGAGGCCACCCGGTTCACTGCCTACGTAGGCATCAACACAGGTGCTGACGGGGAAGGCAGAGACCGGGGCGACGCTGCCTTTGAAGTGTGGGCGGACGACCAAAAGATCTGGGGCGACGGCGTGTTCTATAAGGAGAGCGGCGACGCTGCTTACATTGACGTGGCCATCCCGGCTGGGACCCAGCAGCTGAAGCTGGTTACCAAGTCCGGACCGGACATGTCCTGTGACCACGCTCTGTTTGCCGAGCCCAAGCTGTACCTGTCCAATCTGGACCAGCGGTGGTTTACCCTGTCCGCTCAGTCCTCCATTATCTCCGGCCAGGGCAGCACTGTCATGGTGCCCCGGGTGGAGAACATCTTTGGCACCGAGGACTTTACCCAGGAGTACACCGTGACCTATGCCACGGAAGATACCGATGTGGTTTCTGTGGAGGAGACCACCGGATCTGTCACTGCCGTGTCTGCGGGTGTGGCCACCATTCGTGGCACCGCTGTGCCCAAGGCTGGCGGCGACACCCTCACTGCCACGACCCAAGTGGAGGTCACCGAGAACGGCTGGACGCTGGCCTCTCCCGACGGCGCCATCGTGGCAGACCTGGCTTTGGACCAGGAGGGCAGCCTGCGCTACACCGTGACCCGGGACGGGGAAGTGACGGTCAGCAATGGCCGTCTGGGCCTCCAGACTTCCCTGGGCGATTTTGTCACCGGTATGACCCTGCAGGGCGAGCCGGAGGTCACCGAGATCAACGAGGACTATGAGATGATCTCGGGCAAGGCCTCTATCTATCACAACCACGCCAATCAGGTGACCCTGACCCTGGCCCTGGAGGACAGCCAGGCCCAGCTCCAGGTGCTGTGCCGCAGCTACGACGACGGCTTTGCCTACCGCTATCGCATCGTAACCGATGAGGAGCAGGAGATGGTGGTCAACGGTGAGGTGGGCTCCTTTACCGTGCCTGCCGATGCAGCCTCCGTGTCCATGCCCAACGGCAGCGGCAACTTCTCCCACGAGGGTCTGTACTCCATGAAGGAGGCGGGCACCCTCAGCGGAAAGATCGTGCTTCCCTTCCTCTATCAGATGGGAGACAACTGGGTGCTGATGAGTGAAGCGGCTCTGGACGGCAACTACACCGGCTCCGTGCTGGATGCCTCCGGCTCCACCTTCACCTTGGGCTATCCCCAGCAGCAGGGTGAGACCGTGAGCACCACCGCTCCCTTCCAGTCTCCTTGGCGCTTTGCCGTCATCGGGGACATCACCGACATCATGGAGAACACCATGGCGGAAAACCTCAGCCCCGCCCCCGATGAGGACACTTACCACTTCAGCGAGTGGGTGGACCCCGGCGTGTCCTCCTGGACCTGGCTCCAGGGTGGCTTCAACGTCCAGCGGGACCCCGAGGCCATCAAGTCCTATCTGGACCTGGCCTATGAGATGGGCTGGAACTACTTCATTCTGGATGAGGGCTGGCAGCCCAATAACCCCAACTACGGACAGCCCGGCGAGACCAAGTACGAGGGCGTGTTCGACTGGTTCTCCGAGATCGTGGAATACGCCGAAGAGCGGAACATTGGCCTGATCGCATGGGTACCCTGTGACGACCTGGCCACCGAGGAGCAGCGCAACGAGCGCCTGCCCTACTGGTCCGAACTGGGCATCAAGGGCATTAAAGTGGACTTCTTCGACCGAGAGAGCCAGGACCGCATCGCCCTGATGCAGGAGATTTATAAGGACTGTGCCGAGAATCGCCTGTTGGTCAACGTCCATGGCGCCAACAAGCCCACCGGCGAAGTGCGCACATATCCCAACGTGCTCAACCGAGAGGGTATCAACGGTGAGGAGATGGGCTACAACCGCTATGAGCAGCTGACCCTGGCCCCCCTGACCCGTGGCGCGGTGGGTCCCACCGACTACACTCCCCGCATTACCCCCACCGGTAACATCACCTATGCCTACCAGCTGGCCATCGCCATCCTCTTTGAGAGTGGCCTGCCCTGTATGGCTGGCAGCGTGCAGCAGTACGAGACCCTCACCGGCGCCTCCTTCCTGAAGGACCTGCCCGCCGCCTGGGATGAGACCGTGGGCCTGGATACGGTGCCCGGCCAGTACATCACCGTGGCCCGCCGCAACGGACAGCAGTGGTATCTGGCCGCCAACCAGGGCTCTGGCACCCGTGAGGCCTCCATCCCCCTGGACTTCCTGGGTGAGGGCAAGTATCTGGCCGAAATCTACACCGATACCGAGAGCGGCGTGGACGTTCAGCGCACCACCCGCATCGTGTCCCGGGAGGACACCATCTCCGCCTCCCTCAAGCAGGGCGGTGCCTGCGTGGTGCGGCTGAGCCAGCTCAACGCCGTGGATACCATCGACATCGTGGAGAGCGACATAGTTGTGAAGGAAGGGGAGAGCGTGCAGCTGACCCTGGATGTCATCCCGGAGGACTACAAGAACGCCGACATCCTCTGGAGCGTGGACAACGACCAGCTGGCCCAGGTCACCGACGGCCTGGTGTTCGCTAAGAACGACGGTGTGGTCACCGTCACCGCAGCTTCTGCCCTGGACGGCACCGTGTTTGACACCTGCCGGGTGGCCATCACCGCCAAGGCCCAGCTGTCCGACCAGTGGACGGTGGTCAATCCCACCAACGCCCTCACTGTGGCAGAGGACCAAGACAACCAGATCACCATTGACACAGAGGCTGGCGACTTCACCCAGAAGAATGTGCCCAAGAACAAGTTGGTGCTGGAGATTGGCCAGGGTGACTTTGAAATCTCGGTAAAGGTCAACGCGGAGATGACCGCAGACTTCCAGACCGCGGCCCTCTACGTCTGGGACGACACTGGAGCGCTGTTTGCAGCCCAGCGCCGCTATCACAGCTTCTTCGGTCAGAATGATAACCACCATATCTACGCCGCCCCCAACCGCAACGACGTCAACAGCAACATGGAGGAGCCCTGGGTCCAGGCCAATCCCCAGGACATCCAGTGCTACTTGAAGGTGGTCAAGAAGGACGGCGTGCTGTCCGCCTGGTACAGCCTGGACGGCAGCCAGTGGAATCCCATTCGGGAGGACGTGACCATTCCCAACCTGAACACCAGTGAGACCCTCCAGGTGGGCGTCTTCACCAGCAACGGTGAGCGGAACACCGTCAGTGTCCCCGTCACCTTCACCGATTTCACGCTGAATGGTGAGGTCATCCCCTTCCGGGGCGAGGAGGACGTCTACGTGCTGTGGACCGACGCCCTGGAGAACGTGAACGCAGACTATGGCACCTCCGCGCAGGACCTGAACCTGCCCGAGACGGTGACGGTTCTGCTCTCCGACGGGACCAGCAAAGAGGTTGCCGTGAGTTGGGACGTGTCCACCTATGATCCCCAGACCTCCGGCGCTCAGACCCTGACTGGCACCTTGGAGGACTTGGGCGACGTAGTGAATACTCTGGACGTCACCGCCCAGGTGACCGTGGTGGTGGGGGACAAGCCCATCGCCGCCGACAAGACCCTGCTGCAAAAGACCTATGACTACGCTCTGACCCTCTCTACCGACGGCGTCACCGACAGCGCCAAGCAGTACTTTGTTGACACCATGGCTGAGGCCAAGGCGGTGTTGGACGATGCCAACGCCACCCAGGAGCAGGTGAATGCCGCATGGGATAACCTGCTGGAGGCCATCTGGGGACTGGGCCTCACCCAGGGCGACAAGACCATGCTGGAGCTGCTCATTGGCCGGGCAGACGGCATGATGGACGATGCCGACAAGTATATGGAGGCCAACTGGCAGCAGCTGGTGGACGCTCTGGCAACTGCTAAGGACGTTCTGGCTGATGGCGACGCCATGCAGGAGGATGTGGACAAGGCCGCCGACGCCCTGCTGGATGCCATTCTAGCCCAGCGCTTCAAGGCGGACAAGTCCATTCTGGAAGAGCTCCTGAACAAGGCCGAGGGTATCAACCTGGACGGCTACACGGCCGAGTCTGTGGCTACCTTCCGCACGGCTCTGGCCAATGCCCAGGCTGTGATGGCAGACAACAGCCTCTCGGAGGACGATCAGGCTGTGGTGAATCAGGCCGTGGAGCAGCTTACCGCCGCCATGGACGGTCTCACCGCTGGTGGTGCCCCCGAGACCACCGATAAGCCTGAGGCGACCGACAAGCCCGAGACCACGCAGAAGCCGGAAGCCACCCAGAAGCCCGAGAACAACGTGCCCCAGACCGGGGACACCGCCCACATGATGGGCTATGTGCTCTCTGCTTTGGCCGCTACCAGCCTGTTGCTGGCTGTGGTTGTGGTGGAGAAGCGCCGCCGCAACGGTTAATGAAGATTGGAGCCCCGGCCATTTGGCCGGGGCTCCAGCGTAAAAGAATTGCCCCACAGGGAGGCTATGCAAGCCGACCCTGTGGGGCGTTTTTTCTTTATTGGGTGTACCCTTGATACAGCTCCGGGGAAATGGCCTGTTCAATGGCATCGTATACCCCTTGGCACCGCGCTCGAATCTCATCCCGAAGTTCCTGGGAGAGGGTGATGATCTGGGTGCCGCTCTCCTCGATGACGTCAATGCGCTGGGAGATACGGGCGTCCGACTGCTCCCGGGCGTACTGGGTGGCGGTCTGTGCCGCCTGGGTGAGAATCGCCTGGTCCTCTTCCGAGAAGCTCTGGAACAGCTGGTCGTTGACGATCAGGGAGATGAGGTGGGGGAGGTGGTTGGTCTCTACAATATAGTCCTGCTGCTCGTACAGCCGATTGGAGACGATGACCTCATAGGGATTCTCCTGGGCGTCAATGGTGTGCTGCTGGAGGCCGATATACACCTCGCTGAAGCTCATGGGGGTGGGTTTGGCGCCCAGGGCCTGCCAGAAATCCAGGTGGTAGGGATTTTCCATGGTGCGGATTTTCTGTCCTTTGAAGTCGTCCAGGCTGTACACTGCCCGGTTGGTGCTCATGACCCGGAAGCCCTGGTCTGCCATGCCCAGCAGGTGATAGCCCCCCTGGGTGTACACATCGCATACCGACTGATAGAAGTCAGGGTCGTCCAGCTTGGCCCGGCAGTCGTCCAGAGAGTCGAACACACAGGGCAGGTCAAACACGGCTAGGTCGGACATGAAGGTGACCTGCGGGGCGGTGTTCTGCACCAGAAAGGGGATGTCCCCATCGTAGCAGCTCTCCAGCAGCTCCCGGTCTCCCCCCAACGTGGAGTTGGGGTAGACCTTGATGAGAATCTCTCCGCCGCTGAGCTCCTCCACTTCCTGAGCAAACCGCTCAGCAAACAGCTGGGTTACAGTGTCCTCGGGGCTGGCAGTGGCCAACACCCACACCGGACGGGTGTCCCGCTCTCCGGTGCACCCGGACAGAAACAGGGAGAGGCACGTGGCTCCTGACAGGACGGCGGCCAGCAAGTGGCGTCTGAATTTCAACGATTTCATACCGATTTCTCCTCCGTTGTGTCAGATGAGGGCCAGGGAAAGGGCGGGGATATAGGTGATAAGCAGTAGCGCCACCAGGAAGTAGATGATCATAGGCAGCGACTTTTTGGCGATGGACATCACCGGCAAGTCCGTCAGCGAGCTGGCCACAAAGAGGTTGACGCCAACGGGAGGCGTGACAAACCCGATGGCCAGGTTGACCACCATGACCACGCCGAACTGAATGGGATTCATACCAAAGGCCTGCACCACGGGCAGGAGGATGGGGGTGAGAATCAGAATGGCGGGGGTGGTGTCCATGACCATACCCACAATGAGCAGGAACAGGTTGATGACCAACAGTACCACCACAGGGCTGTGGAAATGGGTGCTGATGAAGTCACTCACCGTCTGAGGCACCTCCATCAGAGTCAATACCCGGGAGAACGCGGTGGAGGTGGCCAGAATGAAGAGAATGGGGGTAAAGGTGCGGATGGACTCCTGCAAAATACTCCAGATGTCCCGGATGCGGATGGTGCGATACACCACCAGGCTGATGAACAGGGCGTAAAACACCGAGATCACAGCGGCCTCTGTGGGAGAGGCTACGCCGGTGTAGATGCAGCCCAGGATGATGATGGGGCTGAGAATGGCAAAGAAGCTCTCTCGCAGGACCCGGAACAGACCCTTTTGGTGGAGTTGCCCCACGGCGGCGCGGATTTTCACCTTGTCCTCGCCGTGCTTCCGGCAGTAGAACACGGAGTAGCACATGAGCAGCAGACCGATCATGAGGCCGGGGATAATGCCAGCCAAGAACAGGTCGCTCACTGAGGCCCCCGAGGCCATGCCATACATGATAAAGGGAATGCTGGGGGGGATGATGACCCCCAGGCCACCTGCCACCGCCACAATGGCGGTGGAGAAGGTGACGTCATAGCCCAGGGAGGTGAGGATGGGGATGGTCATGCTGCCCACTGCCGCCACGGTGGCTGGGGCGGAGCCGGAGATGGCCCCGTAAAAGAGGCAGGTGACAATCACCGCACAGGGCATGCCTGCGGTGCGGTTGCCCAAAAAGTAGGTGAACACGTCAAACAGTTTTCGGGAGATGCCGCCTTTGGCCATGATGATGCCGGACAGCACGAACATGGGCACGGCCAGCAGGGGAAAGGAGTCCAGACCGCTGAACATGGAGCGGATGAGGAACTTGGCGCTCACCGTAAAGGAGGGGTCAAACACAACGGGCAGCGCGGATGCAATGCCCAGGGAGATGGACACAGGGATGGCAATGACCAAGCAGATGATGAAAATCAAAAACAGCAGTGCGACCATTTATCCATCCTCCTTATCCGTGTGTTTGTAGTGGTTTTCATCCCCTGCCTCGGTGTTGGCCTCAATAAAGGACTCCGGGGTGTTGCGCTCGGGGTGGGCCGGGTCGTATACCGGCTTTCCCCGGGCCACCTGGAACTCAATGACCCAGCGCTGGAGAATGCGGAAGCTCACCAGCACAAAGGAGACAAAGGGGGCGGCCTGTACGTAGTACATGGGAATAGAACAGGCCGGAGAGACCTGGCCGCTGACCACCGCAGACATCATATAGGAGTAGGCGGCAGGGAGCAGAAAGAGGAAGAAGATCAGCTCGCAGGTGTGGTTGACCACCTTGATGGCGGCTTTGACCCGGCGGGAGAAGGCAGCGACGAACTGCTCGATCTTGATGGACAGGCACTTCTTGCTGCAATAGCTGACGCTGATGAATCCGCACCAGATGAAGAGATAACGGGTCACCTCCTCGGACCAGGACAGGGACATCCCCAGGGCGTACCGGCAGAACACCTGTACCCCCATGATGACCGTCATGGCCACCAGAAGGATGACCAGGACAAACTCTTCCAGGTTTGCATCAAGCCAACGAATCGCTTTTCTCATAGACCTTCTTCCTCACTGTATCAGGTTTGAATTACAGAGCGCCGTGGAGCAGGGTGAGGACGGTGCTCAGGTCGTTGACGCCCATCTGACCGGGGGCAGAGGCCTTCTTGGCAGCGCCGAAGGTGAGGGCGGAGCCGAACACCTCGCCGCACAGGCGGCTGATGACGCCGGTGCTGGACATGGACATGGTGATGATGGGGCGGTCGGCGTACTGGGTGGCCATCTCCTCGGTGGCGGCCAGCAGGGTGAGCACGTCCTTCTTGTTCTGGGGCATCACGGCGATCTTGGGAATGTCGGCACCCAGGTCCTGCATCTTGCGCAGACGGCCCACGATGTCGGCCTGGTCGGGGGTCTTGGAGAAGTCGTGGTTGGAGGCCACCACCTTCACCCCGGCGGCGTGGGCGCCGTCAATGATGGTCTTGACAATCTCGTCGCCGGTGAAGGCCTCCACGTCCACCAGGTCCACATACCCGGACTGGGCGGCCTGGATGTTCAGCTGAGCATAGGCCTGGGGCTCAATGGCCTTCTCGCCGCCCTCCTTGGAGGTGCGGAAGGTGAACAGCAGGGGAATCTCGCCCAGGGCCTCCCGCAGGCCCTGGAGCACGTCCAGCACCTGGGAGAAGTCGAACACGCCCTCGAACCAGTCCACACGCCACTCCACCACATCCACAGGGATGGAGTCGAAGGTCTTGGCCTCGGCGAGGATGTCCTCTTTGGTCACGCCCACGATGGGCACACAAATCTTGGGAATTCCAGTTCCAATCTCAACATTTCTCACGCGAACAGTATTCATAGCAAAGCTCCTATCTTCAACCTGAAATTGATATTGTGTATAGATTAGCTGTTTTTCTGCTCAAATGCAAGAGAAACCATCTTGGTGTAGCGGAAATTCACGAACAGGCCCAGGAGCACGCCGATGAGGGTGAGGACGATGTTCATGGTCATCACGCCGGAGGGGGTCATGTTGGCGGCGGCGGTGAGAATGGTGTAGTTGCACAGAGAGGAGGCGATCATCACCAGAGCGGTGACGGTGCCCTTGATCTTGGGGAAGAGCATGTTGCACACGGCGGTGACGATCTGGAGCAGGCCGCCGGCGCCGGCCCAGCCAATGGCGAAGGCGCCCACGATGCACATGGTCTGGGTCTTGGTCACCAGTACCAGAATCAGAGCAGCCAGGCAGATAACGGGGTAGACCATAATGAAGCGCACGTCCTTGATCTTACGGGTGAGCAGGGCGGTGACAATCAGGGCCAGCATGGTGCCCACGGAGTAGTAGGTCTGCATGATGGAGGGATCAGCCCAGCCCACAACTTCCTTGGCGAAGTTCTGAGCGCAGTTGAGCCACAGCTGGAAGGTGCCGGTGCAGGTGAAGCCGATGAGAATCATGGCGATGGACTCCACGGAGAAGCGGGTGGTCTTCAGGCTCTGGATGAGGCCCTCCTTCTTCTCCTTCTTGGCATCGGAGTCGGGCAGGGGAGCGAAGAGGATGAGCACGGCCAGCACGATGTAGCAGATGCCGCAGATGTAGAACAGGGTGTTGTAGGAAGTCAGGCCAGCAGCAGTGGTGGCCACGGTAGCGCCCAGAGCGAAGGGCAGGAGCATCTGGGAGATGGAGATGAAGAACTTGATGCCCATGGTGGCGACGCCGGGAGCAGCATAGAACACCTCACCCACAGCGGGGTAGATGCCGGTGTCCAGGAAGGAGTTGGCCACGCCGCCCAGGATGGCGCACACATAGGCGATCTGATAGCCGCCGTTGGTGCCGGCGTTGAAGGCCAGAGCCAGACCGATGAGGTAGATGGCATAGGAAGCGCCGCCGATGACACAGGAGATGCGGCGGCCCAGCTTATCGGACAGAGGACCGGCGAAGGGCAGGGCGATGAGTCGGCCCAGACCCAGGGCGGCGGAAATGGCGGTGATGGCCATGGCGGTCACGTTCCAGCTGCCAGCCAGAGCCTCTTTGATGACAGCTTGTCCCAGGATGGAGCATCCCACACCGTGCAGGAAGTAGTTCAGGTACAGGATGAGGGCGCTGGGGAGGTACTTCTTGTTCATACTGTTGTTCTCTCCTTTGAGTCTTTTCCAAGTCAGTGTCCTATATTCCGTCACAAACATAAGAAACACGTTGCGCAGTCGTTAAAAAAATAACGATCACTTACGTATAAAATTTTATCGGTTTCCGTCTAAAAATTCCAATGCCAATAACGACGAAAAATGATGCATATACGCTATGAAAGTGGTATAATCAGTTTAACTGGAAATTATGAATGAGTTTGGGAGAAACATGGAGGAAGGAGACACGTTATGACATTCAACCAACTGTACCACTTTCAGACGGTGGCCAAGTATGAAAATTACCGAAAGGCGGCGGAAGAGCTGTACATTTCCCAGCCCTCTCTCAGCCGCTCCATTGCCGCCCTGGAAGAGGAGCTGCAAGTGCCACTCTTTGAAAAGAGCGGACGGGGGGTACACCTGACCAAGGGCGGGCATATTTTTCTAGAATACGTGGACCGGATTTTGGAGGACTGCCGGGTGGCCAAGAGCAAGATGCAGGAGATTGCCAGCGGCGGCGGCAAGATTGACATTGGCTATGTGTTCCCGCTGGCCAGCCACTATATCCCCCACAGTGTGAGAAGCTTTCTCCTCCGGGAGGAGAACCGCAACGTCACCTTTAACTTCTATCAGAACCACACGGCGGCCATCCATCAGAAGGTGAAGTCCGGCGAGCTGGATGTGGGCTTTGGGGGCTACATCGACCGGGAGGAGATGGATTACTTTCAGATTTTGTCGGCAGAGATCGTCTTAATCACGCCCAAAGGGCACCAACTGGAGGGGAAAGAGATGGTGTCGGTGTACGAGCTGCAAAACTATCCCGTCATCGGATATGACCGGGAGTCCTGGCTGGGCAACTACACCCAGCAGCTCTACCGCCGCCTGGCGTTTCAGCCCAACATCGCCGTGGAGTGCCCCGACGAGCACTCCATTGTGGCCATGGTCAGCGAGGACTTCGGCATCGCCCTAGTCCCCGACATTCAGGAGATCGACCCCCAGCGGGTGAACATCCACCGCCTCTATGATATGGAGCTGGAGCACCGGGTCTATATGTTCTGGATGCGGGACCGCTACCAGCTCCCGGTGGTCAAGCGATTCGTGGAATATATGAAGGAGCAGGGGGCTGTGGAGCGGCTCTAACTATATTGATAGCTTGAATGCATCGAATTTGCACGAAAAATGTATTTTGATTTATTGGTTGCGAAGGCTATAATGAGTGTGTCACAAACAGAAGAAACACCTTGTGCGAAAAACAAACGAGGAGAAGATTCATGAAAACACACTATCCAAAAATCTTTGAACCGATCACGGTGAAGAGGATGACCATTCGCAACCGCATTGCGATGACTCCCATGGGCACCAACTATGGTGAGACCAGCGGCGAAATGAGTAACCGTCACATGAATTACTATTCCTTGCGCGCAAAGGGCGGCGTTGGCCTGATTATCCTGGAGAACGCCAATGTGGAGTACCCCGTGGGCTCCAACGGCACCAGCCAGATCCGTATTGATCACGACAGCTTCATGCCCCGGTACTATCAGCTGGTGGAGAACCTGCACAAGAACGGGGCCACCGTGGCCATCCAGATCAACCATGCAGGCGCTTCCGCATCTTCTGCCCGAACTGGGATGGAGACGGTGTCCTCCTCCAACATTCCCACTAAGGTGGGGGGAGAGGTGCCCCGTCCCATGACCCGTGAGGAGATTCTCCACACGGTGAAAAAGTACGGAGAGGCGGCCAAGCGTGTGCAGGCCATCGGCTTTGACGCCGTGGAGATCCACTGCGGCCACTCCTACCTCATGAGCCAGTTCATCTCCCCCTACTACAACAAGAGAACCGACGAGTTCGGCGGCTCCATGGAGAACCGTCTCCGCTTCCCCCGCATGGTGCTGGAGGAAGTGCGCCGCCAGGTGGGGCCCTGGTTCCCCATCATCGTCCGTGTGTCCGCCGAGGAGCGGGTGCCCGGTGGCAACACTCTGGAGGACACCCTGAAGTATCTGGAATACCTGGACGAGTTCGTGGACATTTACGACGTGTCCTGCGGTCTGAATCCCTCTCTGCAGTATCAGATCGACTCCAACTTCCTGCCTGACGGCTGGCGTGCTTACCAGGCCCGAGCCGTGAAGGAGAAGTTTGGCAAGCCCGTCATCAACGCTGGCAACTACCGGGACCCCGCCGTGGTGGAGAAGGTGCTGGAAAGCGGCGACGTGGACATCGTGGGCATGGGCCGTGGCCTCATCGCTGACCCCGAGTGGGTCAACAAGGTGAAGAACGGGGAAGAGGACATGCTGCGCAAGTGCATCTCCTGCAACGTGGGCTGTGCTGGCAACCGCATCGGGGTCAACCGCCCCATCCGCTGCACCGTCAACCCCGCTGTGCCTGAGGGCGACGTATACAAGAAGCTGAAGGTGAAGAAGAACTGCAATGTTGTGGTAGTGGGCGCTGGTACTGCCGGTATGGAGGCCGCCTGCACTGCCGCTGAAGTGGGGTGCAACGTGTTTGTTCTGGAGAAGCAGGACCACATCGGCGGTCTGTCCTCCTTCATCTCTGATCTGCCCAGCAAGTCCCGGATGAAGGACTTTCCCACCTACCTGGAGCGTCGGGCCGCCAAGCTGCCCAACCTGTACCTGTTCTTGAACACCGAGGCCACCCTGGATAAGATCAAGACCTTCAAGCCGGACGTGGTGGTCAACGCCACCGGTTCTGTGCCCCTGGTGCCCCCCATTCCCGGTCTGAAAGAGAATATTGCCGCTGGAAATGTGTCTACCATCTTTGACATGATCCGCGATGTGAACGCCGGGAAGTATCCCGAAGAAGCCTGCAAGGGCAAGAAAGTGGTGGTCATGGGCGGTGGCTCCGTGGGTCTGGATGTGGTGGAGTATTTTGCTCCCCGAGGCGCTGAGTGCTCCATTGTGGACATGCTGCCCCAGATTGGCATGATGGCCGACCCCATCACCAAGTGCTCCATGCGGGAGACCCACGACACCTACGGCGTCAAGGAGTATGTGAATACCGCTCTGCAGGAAGTGAAGGAGAATGCCTTCGTGGTCAAGACTCCCGAGGGGAACATTGAGGAGCTGACCTTTGACCTGGGCTTTAACTGCCTGGGCATGCGGGCCAACAACCCTATTCTGGAGGCCCTGGAGCAGGAGTTCGGCGGCACCGACACCGTGGTGTACAACATTGGTGACTCCGTGCGGGCCCGCCGCATCATGGAGGGCACCATGGATGGCCGCGCCATTCTCAACGTGCTGGAAAACCAGGGCTATCTGGACTCCCTGGATGAGATTCGATAACAACATTGGATAGAATGAGAGGTAATTACTATGCCTAATATCACTGGACATACCGAACTGGTGGGCCTGATGGCCTATCCCATCCGCCACACCCAGTCCCCCACCACCCACAACCTGGCCTATGACAAGAACGGCGACGACGTCATTCAGCTGGCCTTTGAGGTGGACAACGACTCTCTGGAGGCCGCGGTCAACAGCATCCGTGCTCTGAAGATGCTGGGCTCCAACATCTCCATGCCCAACAAGACCGTGGTGCACAAGTACCTGGAGGAGGTGGATGAGGCCGCTCAGCTGTGCGGCGCCATCAACACCGTGGTGAACACCCGGGACGAGAATGGCCAGGTCACTGGCAAGCTCAAGGGCTACAACACCGACGGCATGGGCTATTGGCAGGCCATCAACGAGGAGGGCATTGACTACACCGGCATGAAGATGGTGCTCATCGGCACCGGTGGCGCTGCCACCGCCATCGCTGTGTATGGCGCGCTCCACGGCATCTCCGAGATGCACGTGTTCAACATCAAGGACAAGTTCTATGGCCGTGGCGAGGAGATCGTGGCCACCATCAACGAGAAGACCAACTGCAAGGCCTACATGCATGATCTGGCCGACCTGGATCTGCTCAAGGAGAAGATGCACGAGGCCGACCTGTTCTGCGATGCCACCGGCGTGGGCATGCACCCCCTGGAGGAGCTGTCCAACATCCCCGATCCCTCCTTCTTCCGCCCCGACCTCATCGTCACCGACACCGTGTATGCTCCCCGTGAGACCGTGATGATGAAGCAGGCCCGTGAGGCCGGCTGCCAGAAGGTGTACAACGGCCTGGGCATGATGCTCTTCCAGGCCCTCATTGCCATCAAGCTCTACACCGGCAAGGACACCGATGTGGCTTACATGAAGGAGCAGCTGGGCATCTGATTGTCCTATAAGAACCATCACAGATAGAACCAACCAGTCCCTCCGACAGACGTCGGGGGGACTGTCTTTTGCCCGGTCTACGATGCGTAGGTTGAGGGGACAGGGATTCCCTGATATAATGGCACAACAAGAACAAACCAAAGGAGAACAGCTATGAATTCCTATGTCACAGGGAGTACCATCAAACGGCTACGGGAGGGGCGAACCCTGACCCAGGCCCAGCTGGGGGAGAAAATCGGGGTGAGCAGTAAGACCGTTTCCAAGTGGGAGACCGCCAAGGGACTGCCCGACGTGTCGCTGCTGGAGCCGTTGGCCTCTGCTCTGGGGGTATCGGTGCTGGAGCTGATGAGCGGGGACACCATGTGCAATGGCAACCGCTCGGCCAACATGCTCCGCTCCAAGCTGTACGTCTGCCCCATCTGCGGCAATGTCATCCACACCATGGGGGAGATGGTGGTGAGCTGCTGCGGTGTCACTTTGCCCCCGCTGGAGGCAGAGGAGGTGGACCAGGACCATTCCATCACCCGAGAAGTGGTGGAGGATGAGGTGTACCTGACGGTGGACCACCCCATGACCAAGCAGCACTACATTTCCTTTCTGGCCTACGTCACCTCGGATGGATTCCAGATGGTGAAGCTCTACCCGGAGGGAAATGCCGCCTGCCGCTTCCGCCTCCAGCGCTCCGGATATCTGTACCTCTACTGTAATCAGCACGGACTGATGCGGGAAAAAGTGTAAAGAGAGATTACGCCCCGGCTGGGTACGTTTTGTACCTGGCCGGGGTGTTGCCTTATGTGTGCCAAATTTGATAGGATAAAAAATAGAAACACACTGCAACCAACCCCTGCGTTTTACGGGATATCAAGTGAAGGGCACCGAGAAGGGAGGGAGCTGGATGGAGGACCAGGAGATTGTGGAGCTGTACTGGAAGCGGGACGAGTCCGCCCTGGAGCACAGCCGAGAGAAGTATCACGGGTACCTCAGCCGCATTGCCCAGCAGATTTTGTATGACCGGGAGGACAGCGAAGAAGTGGTCAACGACACCTATTTCAAGGCGTGGCAGTCCATGCCGCCCCAGCGGCCCAGCAAGCTGTCCATTTACCTGGGCCGCCTGACTCGGCACGGGGCCATTGACTATCTGCGCCGCCGCACCAGCCAGAAGCGGGGCGGTACCACCTATGAGATGTGCGTGGAGGAGCTGGAGGAGAGTGTGCCCGGCGGGGAGACGCCCCAGCAGGCCATGGAGGAGAAGCTGTTGGTGCAGCTGCTCAATCAGTTTCTGGAGACCCTCTCACCCCAGGCCAGAGCGCTATTCCTGGGCCGATACTACTACTTCGACCCGCTGTGGGAGGTGGCCCGCTACTGCGGCCTGGGGGAGGGGCAGGCTAAGAGCCAGCTCTTTCGCATTCGGAAACGACTGAAAGCCTATTTGGAACAGGAGGGGTTTGTGGTATGAAGGGAGAACAATTGCTCCACGCTCTGGGTGAGGTGGACGAGGAATATTTGCGCCAGGTGGATGAACTGCGGCGGATCCCCCCGAAAAAGAAGCGATATACCTGGATTCCCATGGCTGCCTGCCTCTGTCTGGTGGCGGGGGTGACGGCGTGGGCGCTACGCGGTGGAATGGGGATGCCCACCAAGGAGGGGGGGCAGGCAAACTCCAATGGGATGAGCGGCAGTGCCCAGGGGGTATATGTGCCACCCCTGAAGGTGGAACATGAGAGCGCGGATATGACGGGCTTTTTTATCTACCAAGGCCGCATGTATTCCCAGGTTGACATGGTGCAGGAAGGCCAGAAACTGGTGGGAGCGCAGCTGGGGGAGTCCAGCGGTACCATTGACGAGTGGACGTCCGAGGACCAATATCTAGAGGGTACAGGCAGTATCGGAGGAGCTTTTTATGAGGTGAGGGGCTATGACCCCCAGCACCTGCTGTGCATGGTATATGACTACGGAGTGGAGCTGTTCTGGAACAACTGCGACATCACCGTGTCCACTGGTGGGGATGTGTTGGAAGAGGTGTTCCGCCTGTCAGACGGAATTGCCCAGGCAGAGTTCCAGAGCGAATCGGACTTCCAGGGGGATACCGGGTGCACGACCCGGATCACCAGACTGGAGCAACTAGAGGCCTGGGTGAATGCCCTGACCCAGGCCCCGGCCCTTTCCAGCGCTGAGACGGATATGGGGCAGTGCTTTGGACACCTGTACCTCACCAAGGCAGATGGGGTGATGGTGCACCTGAAATTGATGGGAGAGGATTATGTGCAGATCGAAAATCTGCCGGGTGTATGCTGGCAGGTGGAATGGCTGTCCATCCTGCCGTGACAGAAAGGAGGAGGACCGTATGAAAAAGAAGTGTTTGGCCCTATTGGTGGCGGGAGGTTTGCTGTGTAGTACCCTGATGGGGTGTACCCGAACCTATGCCACTGATCTGATGGATGGAGTGAAAGCTGGAACTCCCACGGAAGTACAGGTCCAGAAGGAGACCTGGACGGGGATGTATGATTTCTCGGTAAAATTGCTACAGACCACCTGTGATAGGGGGGAAAATACCCTGGTGTCGCCCATGTCCGTGCTATCCGCTCTGGCCATGACCGCCAACGGAGCCCAGGGAGAGACCCGGACCCAGATGGAGAAAATTCTGGGAGGAAGTGTGGAACAGCTCAACGGGGCGTTGGCGGGGCTGGGTCAGGAGAACGATTCCCCCCTCTATCTGGCAAACTCCATCTGGTTTGCGGAAGGGGGAGGTATCACTCCCAATCCAGACTTCTTGCAGGTGAATGCAGACTACTATCGTGCGGGGGTGTTTGAGGCTCCCTTTGACCAGACCACCGTCACCGACATCAATCGGTGGGTGAAGGAGCACACCCACGGCATGGTGGAGGAAGTGTTGAGAGAGATTCCCCGTAATACGGTGATGTACCTCATTAACGCTTTGGCGTTTGAGGCGGAGTGGGAGGACCCCTATGAGGATTCGGATGTGTGGCAGCAGGCGTTTACCAACCAGGAGGGGAAGGTCCAGCAGGTGAGCATGATGCACAGTGAGGAGCAGTTCTATCTCCGGGACGACCAGGCCCAGGGATTTGTGAAGTACTATCAGGGAGGCCGATATGCCTTTGTGGCGCTGCTGCCGGACAAGGGAATTTCTGTTTTGGACTATGTGGAGGGCCTGGACGGCCAGCAATTGAAGGCGCTGCTGGACAACCCGACATCCGTGTCCGTGGTGGCGACTATGCCCAAATTTGAAAGCGAGATGCAAGTAGACCTTCAGGAAGTGCTGAAGAAGATGGGGATGGACCTCCCCTTTGACATGGAACAGGCAGATTTTACCGACCTTGGCACCTGTCCCGAGGGAAAACTCTACATCAACCAGGTCTTGCACAAGACCTATATCGAAGTGGAGGAGAAGGGCACCCAGGGCGGGGCGGCTACGGTGGTTGGCATGAATTCTGCAGCAGCACCCGAGGAACCAGAGGAACAGATGGTTGTGACCTTGGACCGCCCCTTTGTCTACATGGTGGTGGACACCTCCTCCATGTTGCCTGTATTTATGGGCACGGTACTCTCCGTATAACGACAAGACAACGAGCCACTCTCTGGTGAGGGAGTGGCTCGTTGTTTCACGGTTTCAAATCCTTGGTGGCCGGGTTATCGATGAGTGTTCCATCCCGAGTAAACCGGGAGCCGTGGCAGGGACAGTCCCAGGTGTGCTCAGCGGCGTTCCACTTCAAAGCGCAGCCCAGATGAGAGCAGCGGCGGGTGGAGGGGGTGAGCAGGGTTACCGTGGACTCCAAGGCGTTGACCGCCAACTGGGGGCGGAAGATGGAGCGGGCGGGAGAGAAAACCTCGGCGTATGGGTTTTGCTTGCCCTGAACCAGGTCGCACAGTAGGGTGGCTGCCACCATGGAGTTGGTCATGCCCCACTTATTGAAGCCTGTGGCCACATATACATCGGACGTGTTGGACCAATAGGGTCCGATATAGGGCAAGTTGTCCAGACTCATGCAGTCCTGAGTGGCCCAGTGGTATTTCTCCGTGGACTCTGGATAATATTCCTTGACAAATTGACGCAGTTCCCGCCAATTTCCACCCGGTTTCCCTGTACGGTGTCCGCCGCCACCCACCAGAAGCATACTGCCATAATTTCGAAAGGACAGCCCCGTTTGAGTCTGGTCCACATACATCCCGTTGAGATTAGGGGCGTGTTCCAGGGCGAGAACGTAGGAGCGGTGTTGGTAGAGCTTGATGAAGTAGCTGCCATGGCGGCTGAGAAAGGGAAAGTGGGTGGTGACCACGATGTGCTTGGCATGGATGCGTCCGTGGTTGGTGATGGCGGTGCGGCCAATGAGTTCCTTGACCATAGTGTGTTCGTAGATGTGCAGCCCCTGGGAGATGGCAGCGGCAAATTTCAGAGGGTGAAACTGGGCCTGACGGGGAAATTTTACCCCGCCTGCCACAGCAAAGGGCAGGGGTAGCTGGCTGGCGAATTCCCCGGGAAATCCAAGACGGTGCAGGGCGTCCAGCTCTCGCTCAGTATTCCGCAGGTTATCCCGGGCGTAGACGTAAGAGTCCGCTTCTTCATAGTCGCAGTCAATCTTACGACAAAGCGTTCGGTATCGCTTCAGCGCCTCTTCTTGGGCGGACAGATATCCTTTGGTTCGCTCGTTGCCAAACCGGCCCAAGAGTTTGTGGTAGATGAGCCCGTGCTGGATGGTGAGTTTGGCGGTGGTATTCTTGGTGACGCCGCTGCAGATGGTGTCTGCCTCTGCCAATACATAAGGCACCCCGGCCTGATGCAGTTGGTAGGCGCACAGAAGCCCCGCCATGCCTCCGCCGATAATGAGTACATCGGTCTTGATATCCCCGTCCAGGCAGTCAAAGTGGTTCAGCTCTGCGGTCTGTTCCCATAGTGATTTCATGTGTAAAAGCCCCCTAACACCAGATAACTCTAGTGTCCTGCAAATGACGGGAACTATACCGGAAAGAGAAAAAGATTTAGATTGAAAGAATAGCGCCCATCCTGAGAAAATCGGGATGGGCGCCGTGTAAAATGGTAGGGGATCAGGAGGTAGCCAGGGAGTGACCCAAACGCACCTTCCGCATCATCTCCTTAGCGGTATCCACCGTGGAGTAGTCGGGAATGGTGACATAGGCCTTCTGGTTGGGAATGGAGTAGGTGTAATCGCTGGACCCGGTGCCGGACACATAGTAGCTGTTGATGGTCCATGCTCCGCCGTTGGACAGCTGGCTGCGCACCAAAGTGCCGACGAGGTCATAGGGGACCGAGGTGACGAAGCTGTTCTGAGCGGCGTTCATGAGAGAATTATAGTTGGTGAGGATTTCGGGGGACATGGCCTTCTGAATGACGGCGGTGATGACCTGCATCTGATGGATGCCGCGCTGATAATCACCGTTGGGGAAGGCGTATCGCTCTCGGACGTAAGCCAAAGCTTTGGCACCGTCCATGTAGTTGATACCCTGGTTAAAGTGGTAAGAGCCTGTATCAAATTCGTACTGAGAATTCACTTCGATGCCGCCCAGAGCGTCAATGATATCCTCAAAGCCGGTAAAGTTGACCCGGAAGTAGTAGTCGATATCGATATCATAGAACTGGGCCAGGGTGTCCTTGCTGACATCAATGCCGTAAATACCTGCATGGGTGAGTTTGTCGGGGAGATCGCCCTCATCGGCAATGGACAGAGGTACATAGTAGTCACGAGGAGTGGAAAGCAAAAGTACTTGACGGGTGTTGGGGTTGACGGTGGCAATGATATTCACGTCGCTGCGGCCTGTGGCTAGCACATCGCTGCTGCGGGAGTCGCTGCCGCTGATGTAGACGGTAAAGACCTCGTCGTCCTCCTCCGGGTCTTTGGAGTGCTCCGGCAGAGGTACCGGGGAAGGCGTATCTGTATCATCTTCGCTGGTGACAGAGATGGTGCGTACTTCCCGAATCTTGGTATCTAAATCCTGGTAGCCGTCCAGTTCAGAGAGCATGTCCAAATAGGCACGGTTGATGAGCATGACATTGATGTCTGAGTTCAGTAGGGCGTCTACCAGCTCCGAGGCAGAGGCGTAGGACTTGGTGTTGGCGGTGACGTAGAACTCGTCCTGAATCTTGAGCAGGGCCGCCTTGGTGTTGTGGGGGTCCAACTCCTCCAGTACACCGAACCGCTCCCGCAACAAGTCCGACAGTTCCCGCTGGTCGTCAATTCGGACACACACCACCATCTCAGCGGTTTCCACACCACCGGAGGTAATGTTTTTCAGGGCATTGACGGTAATCTGAGCATAGTAGATGCCGACAGCAAAAGCAGCCGATAGGATGAGAGCCAGTATGGTAGCTATGGTGCGGCGGACCTTGGTGGGGTGGAGAAGGCTCAAAAGCCAGACCAGCAGCAGCAAGATCACCACCGTACCGATGAGGACTCCAGTGAGCAGCGGTGTGAGCATCTTACTGGTGATGGCGACAAACACAAGCGCAAGAGAGAGGAGCGTGAATAGCACCAAAAAGATACGGTTGATGATGCAGCTTACCTCTTGGTTTTCAGAGCGAGAAAAAAATCGCTGATTCATAGTATTGTCATCCCCTTGTGTATATATTTGTGGTGTAGAACAGGGAAGCGAAAGTAGTTTGGATCATTATAGTATAAAATTGGTCAAATCGCAATGCCGGGTGGAGAATTTAAGGTAAACTCCCCAAAAATAGGTACTGGGAATTGACAGTTGTGGGGCGTGAAGCGTATACTAATAACCGATAAAGATATAAAATGTCTAGAAATTCGGTAGGAAAACGAGAAAATGATAGAGAAATGAGAGATGGATATGAATCTGCACAAGCTTTGGCGTATGCTGGTGATTGCGGTGATGGATGCTCTATTGCTGGGAGCGTCAGCTGGACTGGCCATGTTGGTCCGATTTGATTTCGCCCTTAGCCAAGTGCCTCCAGAGTATCTGGACAAAATGGGGTATTGTCTACTGGTACAGATCGTGGTTACCATTGCTGTATTTGCGTGGCGGCGCATGTACCAGTATGTGTGGCGCAGCATCAATGTGCTAGACGTAACACAGATGTGTGTGTCAGTGCTGATTGCGTATGCTGTGAGTTTTGTATGCTGTAGTTTTATACAGCTGCCGCTGTCCCGCAGCATTTGGTTTTTGATGCTGATCTTCCAACTGGTGTTTTTGGTGGGAATGCGTTGCTCGCTGCGATTTTTCCTGGTATGCTATCATTTCTTTCGGTCACACGGGCCAGATGGACAGCGCATTATGCTGATTGGAGCCGGGCAAGCAGGGCAAATTCTAGCCCGTGAACTGCGTCAAAGCAGCCGGGTAGAGGGAAAACTGTGCTGCGTCATTGACGACAATCCCAGAATTCACGGAAAATATATAGACGGTGTGCGCGTTGTAGGGGGACGAGATAAGATTGAGTCTGCGGTAAAGCAGTACGGCATTACTCAGATTATTTTTGCTATCCCTACCATTGAGCCGGACCAGAAGTCTGAAATTCTCAATATCTGTAAAATGACTGGTTGTCGTCTTCGAGTGCTCCCTGGCCTTTACCAGATGCTCAACGGTGAGGTTAGCCTTTCCGCCGTGAAGGATGTTCAGGTAGAGGACCTGTTGGGACGCACTCCGGTGCAGCTGAACAAAGCGGTGGTATCCGACTTCCTGGAGGACAAGGTGGTCATGGTGACCGGTGGCGGTGGGTCCATCGGCAGTGAGCTGTGTCGGCAAATCGCCACCTGTCATCCTCGACGCCTCATCATTTTGGATATCTACGAAAATAATGCCTATGATATTCAGCAGGAGCTAAAGCGACTGTATGGGGTAAAACTGGATTTGAGAGTGGAAATTTGTTCGATCCGAGACAAAAGACGCATCTATCAGATTTTTGATCGATATCACCCGGATGTGGTGTTCCACGCTGCAGCTCATAAGCATGTGCCTTTGATGGAGGACTGTCCGGATGAGGCCATCAAGAACAACGTTTTTGGTACCTATCATGTGGTGCGTGCTGCCGAGAAGTATGGCGTGAAGAAGTTTGTAATGATTTCCACCGACAAGGCGGTGAATCCCACTAATCTGATGGGGGCCACCAAGCGATTCTGTGAGATGATTTTGCAGAGCAAGCGTGCAAGTCAAACAGAGTACTGTGCAGTGCGCTTTGGAAACGTCTTGGGCTCCAACGGCTCCGTGATTCCCCTTTTTAAACGGCAGATTGCCAATGGTGGACCAGTAACCATTACGGATAAACGGATCATCCGCTACTTTATGACCATTCCTGAGGCAGCCATGTTGGTGCTGGAGGCTGGCGCTATGGCCAAACAGAGCCAGATTTTCGTGCTGGATATGGGACAGCCGGTGAAAATTCTCACGCTGGCGGAAAATCTCATTCGCCTGTCTGGCCTGGAGCCCTATAAAGACATTGAAATCAAGGAAATTGGCCTGCGACCTGGTGAGAAATTATACGAGGAGCTTTTGATGAAAAGCGAGCATTTGCTCACCACGGAAAACAAAAAAATATTTGTGGAAGAGCAGCAAGTGATTTCGGGCTATGAAATTCGGTGCGGGTTGAAGTCTCTGGATAACTTTGTCTCTGCCCAGCGGCCCAAAGAGGAATTAGTGGCTTTGATGCGGTACCTGGTGCCCACCTATCGAGACCCGGAAGAGGTGAACCGTGAGGCAGTTCAGCGGCTGGGCGAGCCAAGTGGACAACAGGTCGGATAGTCAAAGAATAAATAGCGTGTTGAGTAGGAATTCCCTGCAAATAGAATCAACCGATTTGGATGGTTTTCGCAATTGCCTGGGGGAGTAGAGTGAGTGAAAACAGATATGATAGATATTCATGTACATATTTTGCCGGGGATAGATGATGGAGCATCCAATTGGAATGAGGCTGTGCATATGGCACAGATGGCAGTGGACGGAGGCGTGTCTGCCATGATTGTTACGCCGCATTGTAATATGAGATACCAGAATTTCTACACGCCAGATTTGATTGAGCACAAACGCCACTTCCAGAACATGCTCCGAGAATACCAGATTCCTTTAAAACTGTACTTTGGAATGGAGATTATGGGAAGCTATGATGTGGGTCAACAGCTGAGAGCAGGTAGGCTGGCGACCTTGAATGATTCCCGCTATCCTCTGGTAGAGTTCCATTTTACGGGAAGTGGGCAGGAAGAGACTGAGATTCTTGACTCGATTCTGCGGCATGGTTATCGTCCCATCGTGGCGCATCCTGAACGCTACCTCTATGTACAGGAGCAGCCAGAGCTCCTAAACACTTGGGGGGAAATGGGATGTTTATTTCAAATTAACCGGGGCAGTTTGCTGGGGCGGTTTGGACAGCGCGCAGAGGAACTCTCTTATTCTATGGTGGACCGAGGGTATGCGGATGTGGTTGCCAGCGACGCCCATTCAGCGACCCAGAGAACTCCGTGGATGGCAGATGTACGAGAGATGCTGGAGGAGGAATTTTCCCAGGAGGTGGCGTATACATTGCTGGAGAAGAATCCAAGGAGAATTCTGGAGGACCGAGATATGCCCAAGAGAATGGTAAATTGGTTTTAAAGAACAGAACTTACACAAGAGCCAGGGAAACCGGTGCATGCACTTGGTTCCCCTGGCTCGTTTCAACTGGGACCGATCATGGTCAAACCCGTACGATGTAGTTTCCCTTGCGGGGCGCGGCTTCCTTCACTCCTCCTGGGGCGCGATAGCCCAGAACGCAGTTTCCGATGCCCTCATAGTGCTCCGGAATCCCCCATTCACGCAGCAGAGCTTTGCCCTCGTCACTGGCGAACATCTCCTTGGCCCGGAAGATGTAGCAGGAGTCCACCCCCACAGCCTGAGCGGCGTTCATCAGGTTTCCCATGACCAGGGCACCGTCGTAGAGATAGGTGGGGCGCTGGGTGTCTGCCAGAACCACGAGGACGCAGGGAGCGCCGTAAAAGGGGTCCATGTCCCGGCCCATGATGGCGGCATTCATTTTGGACAGTTTGGCCACCAGCTCCGGCTTCTGTACCACCACAATCACCGGGGACTGCATGCCCATACCCGTGGGGGCGTAGGTGCCCGCCTCCAGAATGGCATTGAGCTGCTCCTCCTTGACCTGCTGGGGGAGAAAGCTCCGGCAGCTGCGTCGCTCTTTCAAATCTTGTAAGGTCTCTTTCATCACGCATGCCTCCTAGTAAAATTGCTCTAGCTTCATTATATCACTGAAAATCAGAAATTCTAGTACAGGAAAAGAGAAAACAGGACTCCGCCTTTGTTCGGCGGAGCCCTGTGGGAGATTACTTCACGGCAATGGCCTCAATTTCAAACAGGCCGCCCTTGGGCAGGGCACCAGCCTGCACGCAGGAGCGGGCAGGGGGATTCTCCGTGAAGTAGGTGGCGTAGACCTCGTTGATGGCGGCGAAGTCGTTGATGTCTGCCAGGAATACAGTGGTCTTCACCACGTGGGAGTAGTCCATCCCGGCGGCCTGGAGCACAGCGCCCAGATTCTCCAGTGCCTGCTTGGCCTGGGCCACAACGCCTTCAGGCAAGACGCCGGTCTCGGGGATCAGGCCCAGCTGTCCAGAGGTATACAGGGTATCGCCGCACAGCATCGCGTGGCAGTAGGGCCCCACAGCGGCGGGGGCATGGGCGGCGTGAATGGTTTGATGGTTCACAACAGATCACTCCTTGTTTCATTGGTGAGATGGTTGTTAAAACGCAGCGGCATCTATGCCAGTATACAAGAGAATAGGTAATTAGGCAAGGGCAGGAGGCCTGAGAAACATATTGTACTTCTTGATTTGTTATGATACACTGGAGTAAATATTATAGGAATGCTTCGAGCCAGTGTTTCTAAGGGTTATGTGCCTATGAAGCGCTGGCCAGGGTCATGCTGGAAACGGAATGGCCTTCCGTGTTTGAAAAGAAGCTGCTCCAGCCCCAGTCCCAGTCCCTTTCGGAAAGAAAGGGGCTTGTGTGTCGTGCTTTTGGAGGAGTGCTGTCTTTTCAGATGGCACTCCTTTTTTGATTGGAGGTAATCCCCATGAAACTCGTTGAAACCCGTCAGGCGGTGGGCCATGTGCTGTGCCATGACCTGACCCAGATCATCCCCGGTGTCACCAAGGATGCCCGGTTCCGCAAGGGACATATCGTCACCCCAGAAGACATCCCTGTGCTACTGTCTATGGGGAAGGAGCACCTCTACGTGTGGGAGCAGCAAGAGGGAATGCTCCATGAAAATGAGGCGGCGGAGCGTTTGTGTCGGCTGTGCCGCAATGAGCATATGACCACCACCCCAGTAAAGGAGGGGAAAATCGAGTTACTGGCAGACTGCGACGGCCTGTTCCAGGTGGATGTGGACCGGCTGGAGACCATCAATGACGATGATGCCATCATCATCGCCACTCGCCACACCAATACCCCGGTGCACCGTGGGGACAAGCTGGCAGGTACCCGCATTATCCCTCTGGTCATCGAGGAGGAGCGGCTACGCCGAGTGGAAGAGGGGGCGGGAGATACTCCCATTCTATCTCTGACTCCCTGGAAGGTACGCACTTGCGGGGTGATCACCACAGGCAGCGAGGTGGCCAAGGGGCTGGTCCAGGACAGCTTTACCCCGGTGGTGAAGGAGAAACTGGCCGCCTACGGCATCACCGTCACCCACCACTGTCTGCCAGGCGATGATCGGGCCGCCATCACCGCTGCCGCCTTAGACTTCCACGCCAAAGGTGTGGATATGATTCTGTGCACCGGGGGCATGAGCGTGGACCCTGACGACAAGACTCCCGGCGCCATCAAGGACACTGGAGCGAAGATCATCTCCTACGGTGCCCCGGTACTCCCTGGTGCTATGTTCCTGCTGGGGTATTTCCAGGATGGAACCCCCATTTTGGGCCTGCCTGGGTGTGTGATGTACGCCAAGGCCACCATCTTTGACCGGGTGCTCCCCCGCATTGCCGCAGGACTGCCCATTGACCGCCGGGACATCAAGAAAATGGGCCACGGCGGGCTGTGTTTGGGCTGTGCCCAGTGCCACTATCCCATCTGTCCCTTTGGCACAGGACTGTGAGGGGATAGGATGCGGGAACGCATTTCATTGGAGGAGGCCTGGGCGCTGATCACGGCCTCGCTCCGTCCTCTGGGGGAGGAGCGGGTGGACCTGGACCACGCTTTAGACCGGACGTTGAGCCGGGATGTGTGGTCCTCCATAGACCAGCCCCCCTTTGACCGCTCACCCTTGGACGGCTACGCCCTGCAAAGCCAGGATGTCCATGGGGCATGTCCAGAGCACCCGGTTTCTCTCCGTGTGGTGGAGCGGGTGTGTGCCGGAGAGGTGCCCCACCAAAGCGTCACCCCGGGCACCGCCGTGCGCATTATGACCGGGGCCCCGTTGCCCCAGGGGTGCGACTGTGTGGTGCGCCAGGAGGACACCGACCTGGGAGAGAAAGCGGTGCAGGTCTATGCCTCCGTGGGGGCCTATCAGAACTTTATTGGGCGGGGGGAGGATTACACCGCCGGGACCTGTCTGCTCTCTGCTGGAACCCGGTTAGACGCCGCCGCTCTGGGCCTATTGGCCAGTGCTGGGTGTGATCGGGTGAGGGTGTATCGCCGCCCCCGGGTGACTCTGCTGGTTACGGGGGACGAGGTGGTGCCGCCCCAGGTACACCCGCTCCCGCCGGGAAAAATCTACACCGCTAACTCCCATCTGCTCTCCGCCCGGCTGCGCCAGTTAGGGGTAGAAGTGGTGACCTGTGCCACTGTGGGGGACGACCCCCAGGAGACGGCCCAGCAGATGAGAGGGTTGTTGGAGCACTGCGATTGCCTCATTACCACCGGCGGGGTGTCGGTGGGGGAGCGGGATGTGCTCCACCAGGCCCTGCCCATGGCCGGGGCACAGCAAGTGTTTTGGCGGGTGCAGGTGAAGCCGGGCACCCCGGCCATGTATTCTCTGGTGGAGGGAAAACCCGTTTTGTCCCTGTCCGGCAATCCCTTTGCCGCGGTTGCCACCTTTGAGCTGTTGGGGCGACCCATGCTCCACGCCTTGTGCCTTGCACCTCAATTTGAGCTTGAGACACGCCGGGCGGTGCTGGACACCCCCTTTGACCGCCCCAGCGGTATGCGCCGATTTTTGCGTGGGACGTATCAGGACGGGCATGTGAGACTGCCTCAGGACCATTCCTCTGGGTCGCTGCGCTCCCTGGTGGGGTGCAACTGCCTGCTGGAGGCGCCCGCTGGAAGCCAAAACTTGCAGGCAGGGGAGAAATACACCGTCTATCTGTGAATCCGGGAGGAAGATACCATGGAACCCCAATTCAATCACTTTGACAGCGACGGCAACGCCATTATGGTGGATGTCTCAGAAAAACAGCCCACCTTGCGTACCGCTGTGGCAGAGGGCACCATCCGGGTCTCCCAGGAGGTGCTGGAGGCCATATCCGGCGGCACCGCCGCCAAAGGGGACGTGCTGGGAGTGGCCCGGGTGGCGGGAATTATGGCCGCCAAGCGCACCAGCGACCTCATCCCCCTGTGCCATCCCCTGGCGCTGAGTCACGTCAGCGTGGACTTTGAGCTGATGCCCCAGCAAAGCGCCGTGAAGGCCCGGTGTACCGCCAAGCTTACCGGAAAGACTGGAGTGGAGATGGAGGCCCTCACCGGGGTCAGTGTGGCCCTGCTCACCATCTACGACATGTGCAAGGCCATGGATAAGAGTATGGAGCTGGGGGACATCCACCTGGTGCACAAAGAGGGGGGCAAGTCGGGGGTATATGAGCGTGGCCAGTAAGCCCACAGTGGTGGCGGTGTCCGGGGTGAAAAACTCCGGAAAAACCACCCTTATTACCGCCATGCTCCCCTACTTTCATCGGGCTGGGGTACAGGTGGCGGTGATCAAGCATGACGGCCACACTTTTCCCCCCGACCCGCCAAACACGGACACGGGACGATACCTCCAGGCTGGGGCTATGGGGGCCGCCATTTACGACGGGGAGACCACCAAAGTGATCTGGCGTCAGACGCCAGACCTGCCTGGGCTGTTGGAGCTCTTTCCCCAGGCCGACCTCATTCTACTGGAAGGGGGGAAGCACAGCCCCTGGCCCAAGCTGGAGCTGGTGCGGGCGGGCAACTCCGCCCAGTCGGTGTGCGACCCTGCCACCTTGCTGGCCTTGGTCACGGACACCACGCTGTGTCTGCCGGGGATACCCACCCTGTCCCTCAATGACCCGGCGGGGGTGGCGGACTTTTTGATGAAATACCTGGAGAGGGGGCGGAGCACATGAGAGACCAGTATGGGCGGGACATCTGTTATCTGCGCATCTCGGTCACCGATCGGTGCAACCTGCGGTGTGTGTACTGTATGCCGGAGGAGGGGGTGGCGTGGATGCCCCACAGCCAGATCCTCACCTATGAGCAGATCACCCAGGTGGTGGAGGCGGCGTCCCGTTTGGGCGTGCGCCACATCCGCCTCACCGGAGGAGAGCCCTTGGTGCGCCCCCAGCTGTACCGCCTGGTGGAGGTGGTCAAAGGGGTAGCGGGGATTGAATCAGTATCCCTCACCACCAATGGGGTGCTGTTGGCCCAGCAGCTGTCCCAGCTGCGCCTGGCGGGGCTGGACGGGGTGAACTTGAGCTTGGACACCCTGGACCCTCAGCAGTTTGCAGCCATCACCCGCCGGGAGGGGCTGCTGCCCCAGGTCTTGGAAGGGCTGGAGGCTGCGGCAGGTACCCCCGGTTTGACCGTGAAAGTGAACTGTGTTCCCACCCAGTTCAATGAGGACCAGGTGGTGCCTCTGGCCAGATTGGCCCAGGAGCGGGAGATCTCCGTGCGGTTCATTGAGCTGATGCCCATCGGACTGGGGCGGGACCGCCACGGACTGACCCAGGAGCAGGTGATGGAGCGGTTGACCGATGCCTTCGGCACTCCCGTGCCCTGTGCCCGTCCCAAGGGAGCGGGACCTGGGGCGTATGTCACCTTCTCCGGGTTTGCAGGACGGGTGGGATTTATCAGTGCATTGAGCCACCAGTTTTGCCACCAGTGTAACCGGGTGCGTTTGACCGCCGATGGTCACTTGAAAACCTGCCTGCAATATCAGGACGAGGTGGACCTGAAGCCGTATCTGGCGGAGGGTGTCTCCCCCACGGCGTTGGAGGGGGCTCTGGAACAGGCCATGTACCACAAACCCGCCGGGCACCACTTTTCCACCCAGACCCAGGCGGGAGACGAGAAACACAACATGAACCAAATAGGAGGATGAGGCCCATGGGACAAGTGATGGCTGTGTGTATCAGCGAGAAGAAGGGGACCCAGAAGAAAAATGTGAACACCGCCACCTTTGTGGAGAACTGGGGCATCCAGGGGGACGCCCACGCCGGGAAGTGGCATCGACAGGTGTCTCTTCTGTCCCATGAGCAGGTGGAGGCCTTTCGGGCCCGGGGCGCTGTGGTGGACCACGGGGCCTTTGGAGAGAACCTGGTGGTGTCGGGCTTTGACTTCAAAACCCTGCCCATTGGCACCAAGTTCCGGTGTGGGAACGTGGTGCTGGAGCTGACCCAGGTGGGGAAGGAGTGCCACGCCCACTGCGAAATTTACAAAGTCATGGGGGACTGCATCATGCCCCGGGAGGGGGTATTCACCCGGGTGCTCCACGGGGGGACCATCTCTGTGGGGGATGCGCTGACCATCTGGGAGGGAGAAGCATGAGAGTTGCCATTTTGACCCTCAGTGATTCCGGTTATGCCGGGACACGGGAGGACCAGAGCGGGCCCCTCATTGCCCGCATGGTGGAGCAAGAGGGACACCATGTAGTGTATACCAAGCTGCTCCCTGACGGGATCGAGCCCTTGTACACCACCCTGTGCCAGCTGTGCGACGAGAACCGTGCAGACCTCATTCTCACCACCGGGGGCACTGGATTTTCCCCCCGGGACCTGACCCCAGAGGCCACCGCCCAGGCCATTCAGCGCCCCTCCCCGGGGATAGCCGAGGGAATGCGCTACCACTCCCTGCAAATCACTCCCAAGGCCATGCTCAGCCGTGCCACGGCGGGCATCCGAGCCCAGACCCTGATTGTGAATCTGCCGGGCAGTCCCAAGGCGGTGGGGGAGTGCCTGGAGTACATTCTGCCGCCTCTGGCCCACGGGCTGGAAATTTTGACAGGGCAGAGTGGAAACTGTGCCCGAACGGAGGAGAGAACATGAAACGGAAGCCACTGGTATGCGCATGCCTCATGAGCGCCCTGTTGCTGCCCATGTGGGGCTGCCACTCCACGCCCACCACCTCAGAGCAGACGGAGGTGGTGGTATTTGCCGCTGCCTCTTTGGAATCTGCCCTGACCCAGATTGCCCAGACCTATGAGGCCCAGCATGAGGATGTCAAGCTCACCTTTACCTTTGACTCCTCTGGGACCTTAAAGACCCAGATTGAGGAGGGGGCGGTGTGTGACCTGTTCCTCTCGGCGGCCCAGAAGCAGATGAATCAGCTGGACAGCCAGGACACCACCGGGGCCAACACCGACGGCCTGGATTTTGTCTACTCGGACACCCGCATCGACTTGCTGGAAAATCAGGTGGTGCTGGCGGTGCCCCCGGAGAACCCCGGCAAGATCAACTCCTTTACCGACCTTGCGTCCGGGGACGATCTGCTGTGCATTGGCAACGATGACGTGCCGGTGGGAGCCTACTCTCTGGAGATTTTGGACTACCTGGGCTACTCTCTGGACCAGCTGGAGGACCAGGGCAAGGTGACCTACGCCTCCAACGTCTCGGAGGTGGCCCGCCAGGTACAGGAGGGGATGGTGGACGCCGGAATGGTGTATGCCACCGATGCCAGCACCTATGGCCTCAACGTGGTGGATGCCGCCACGCCGGAGATGTGCCAGCAGGTGATCTATCCCGCCGCTGTGATGAAGAGCGGACAGGCGGACAGCTATGACGCAGCAGAGGATTTTCTCACCTATCTCTACACCAATGAGGAGGCCATTTCTGTCTGGAAGGATGTGGGCTTCACCCTGATCGCCCAAGGGGAGAACTGATGGACCTGTATCCACTCTTCAACTCTCTGCGCATTGCCGCCCTGTCCACCGTCCTCATCTTCTTTGTGGGCCTGTGGGCAGCCCAGGTGATCTCCCGGTGCCATCCGGTGGTGAAGGGGGTTCTGGACGTGGTGCTCACCCTGCCCCTGGTGCTGCCCCCCACGGTGGTGGGGTATCTGCTGCTGTGCCTGTTGGGACCCAACGGGGCAGTGGGGAGTGTGGTGGCCCGCTTGCTGGATGTGCGCCTGACCATGGTGTGGTATGCGGGGGTGTTTTCCTCGGCGGTGGTGGCCTTCCCCCTGATGTACCGCACCGCCCGGGGCGCCTTTGAGAGCTATGATACCACCCTTACCGATGCCGCCCGGACCTTGGGGCGGGGAAATGTGTGGATCTTCTGGCACATTCAGCTGCCCTGTTGCCGCCAGGGTATTTTGGCGGGGACGGTGCTGGCCTTTGCCCGGGCTCTGGGGGAGTACGGAGCCACCTCTATGATCGCAGGGTATACCCCAGGAAAGACCGCCACCATCTCCACCACAGTCTACCAGTTTTGGCGCACGGGTAACGATACTATGGCGCTGCGCTGGGTGCTGGTGAATCTGGCCATCTCTGGGGTGGTGCTGCTGGCCATCAATCTGTTGGAGCGCAAGGAGAGGTGACGGACATGTCCCTGATGGTAGACATCGAAAAACAGCTGGGGAAGTTTCGGCTCCGGGTCTCCTTTACTGCCCCTTTGGAGGAGGTGACCGGACTGCTGGGTGCCTCAGGCAGCGGCAAGACGGTGACACTGCGGTGTATTGCCGGACTGCTCACCCCGGACGCAGGACACATCGAACTAGACGGTCGAGTGCTGTTTGACCACAAACAGGGGGTGAACCTGCCGCCCCAGCAGCGGAAGGTGGGGTATCTCTTCCAGCAGTACGCCCTGTTCCCCCATTACACCGTGGAGCAGAACATCGCCGTGGCTACCCGGGACCGAATGGCGGTGGAGGAGCTGCTACGCCGCTTTCAGTTGCAGGAGCACCGACACAAGCGCCCCCGTCAGCTCTCAGGGGGACAGCAGCAGCGGGTGGCCCTGGCCCGGATTCTGGCCGCCCAGCCCCAGGTGCTGCTGCTGGATGAACCTTTTTCAGCCCTAGACACCCATCTGAGAGGGGAGATTCAGGGGGAGCTATCCCGGTTTCTGGAGCAGTTCTCCGGCCCCTGCCTTTTGGTCACCCACAGCAGGGATGAGGTGCGGCGGATGTGCCATCAGGTGTGTGTGGTCCACCACGGGGCCTCCCAGCCCATGCAGACCACAGAGGCGTTTTTCAACCATCCCCGCACCTTGTCGGCCTGCCGCCTCATGGGCTGCCCTAACATTTCCCCGCTGGAGCATCGGGGGAATGGAGTGGCGTATGCCACAGCCTGGGGACTACCAGTGCAGGTGCCCCAGAATGCCGCCTATGTGGCCATTCAGCCCCACCACATCCGTCTGGTGGATGGCCCCGGGGACCATCGGCTATTCTGTCGCTGCACCCAGGTGGACCAGGGGCCCTTCTCGGTATCGGTGTTCCTGGCATGTGGAGATGGAGCGCTGCAAATGGAGGTGTCCAACTGGGATTGGCAGGCAGTAGACCATGCCCAGGGGGTGTGGATTGAGCTGCCACCCTCCCAATTGCTCCCTCTGACAGATGAATGAAGATGCGAAAACCGCCCCGGCTCTTGAGAAACGAGAGCCGGGGCGGTTGTTGTCATGGGGATGGGGCTTATTTGCTGTACAGCCGGAGGCCCACCAGGGCGCAGCCGTCCAAGTAGGGAATGTGGTGCTCCTGGAGGTAGGCCAGCAGGGCCTCGTCGGAAGCGCCGGGCTGGATGAGCACGCAGCGGAAGGGCTTTTTGCACTCCTGGAGCAGGTTCAGACCCTTGGTGGGGTGGATGCACAGGTCGATGACATCAATGTCGTCCGGGATGTCGTTGAGGGAGGCCAGCTCCTTGCCCACAGGATAGACGGTGTAGCCCTTCTCCAGAAGGGCGTGCTTGATCTTATAGGCGTATTTTTCCGGGTTGAGGGTATCGCCCAAAACGGCGAAGCGAGACAGGGCCATGATTTCCTTGAGTTCCATGAAGATACCTCCTTTTGTCTGATGGTAGGGGTGAGGTCAGCGGATGGAGTGAAATTGGGGCTTTCTCTGGCGATAGGTACACACATAGCGGTAGCCCAGGTGTTGGAGCATCTGGGCGGCCTCTTGGAAGCCGGCGCCGATGAACTGGGGGCGGTGGGCATCCGAGCCCAAAGTGAGGATTTCGCCCCCCAGCTCCCGGTAGCGGGTGAGCAGGGGCAGCCACTGGCGGACGGTGGTGCCCTGGGTGGTGTTCAATTCGATGCCCTTGCCGCTGTGGATGACCCGGCGGAGAATCTCGTCCAGCCGGTCCTGCCAGGGGTCCAGGGTGAGGTGAAAGTCCGGGGAGAAGTAGCGCAGGGGATAGATGATATGGCCCAGCACGTCAAAGGTGCCGTCCTCCGCCAGCTCCTCCATCTGCCGGATGTAGTCCTCCAAAACGGAATTGGCCCGCTGGGGGTCGGTGCAGGACTTGGCATAGGTGAAAATACCGATGCCCCCCAGGTCCAGGCTCACGGAGTGGAGGGAGCCGATGACAAAGTCCAGCTCGGGAAAGTCCAGACAGGCCTGGACGGCGGCGGTGTCCACGGTGCTGTTGCCCAGCTCGATGCCCACCCGCACCTCCACCCGGTGGGCCCAGTCGTCTTTGAGCGCTGCCCACTGATTCAGTACGGCATCAAAGTCGTAGTGAGTGGGAAGGCGTTCTCCCCGCTGGTTTAAGAGGTTCCAGTGCTCGGTCATGCACAGTTCGGGAATCCCCGCCTGACAGGCGGCGTTGAGGTTTTCCCACAGCTGGGATTTGGAGTCGCCGGACAGGTGGGTGTGGGTATGGTAGTCAGCCAAATAAGATGGCATACAGTGACCTTCTTTCTGTAGCTCGTGAAATGTTATGGTTCTTGCTTTTAGTATACCGGAATTTTGCAAAAGAGAAAAGGAGAATGTCATGGAAAAATATATTATGTGGAAATAGAACAGTTTGGCCCAGGTAAACGGAGGGTATGGGGATAAAATCACTAGAAATGGTCTGGGTGCAAAATTCCCCTTTTCGTTTGCCTGCCTGCCATGTATAATAGAGATAATTGCATAAACCACATGTGTGATCTGTGATCGGGCAGATTGAAAAGGGAAACAGGTGCAAAACCTGTGCGGAGCCGCCGCTGTAATGGAAGAGTGCTGGCCAATATGTCACTGGAAACGGAAGTTTCTGGGAAGACGGCCAGGGCGATGAGGCCAGAGCCAGAAGACCTGCATATGATGGGACCAAGGTGCGCCCAAGGCGATGGGCGGGCCTTCCTTTTGTGTTGCCTGAAAGCGGCTGCAACCATGGGTTGCAGCCGCTTTTTGATATTCATTTCCCAGGAAAGGACTTGAGAACATGAGAGCAGAAGCGAGAAGAAGGGGGCGGCGGTGGCTGAGTCTGCTGCTGACCCTGGCCATGGTGTGGACCCTGGTATCCGGGGCGTTGGCCCTGAACACCAGCCGGAGCGGAGTGCAGACCGTGACGGTGACCATGGAGTACGCCGACGAGAGTGGCCACACCATGTACTATCTGCCCCCCACCCAGGTGGAGTTGGAGGAGGGAGATATCCTGGTGGACGTGCTGCAACGGGGCTATCAAGACCGGGGCAGCGTGACCTACAGCACCCTATACGGCTTTACTGTCACCCCAAACGATGGCCAAGCGGTGGGTGAGGTGAACTGGGGCAAAAAAGCCTGGTGGCCATTTGTGGACAGCGTCAAGGTGGGCAACAAGTACCAGGTACAGGCGGGAGAAGTGATTCGCCTCATTTACGTTCAGGACAGCGCTCAGGGTACTCCCGACTACATCCCGCCTGCCGCAGAGGCCGGACAGGGTGCTCTGGGGATCAACAAGGACAAGCTGGTATCCAGCCTGGCCCAGCTGACCCAGGCCCAGATTGACGCCAACGCCCAGGTCTATGAGCAGGCGTTGCAGGTGGCGGTGGATGGGACGGCCACCCAGGAGCAGGTGAATGAGCAGACCCAGATTGTCTCCCAACTGCTGGCCCAGAAGGTCCCCGCCACCGACATCACCGTGACTCCTGGGGAAGTGACCCTGATGGTGGGAGAGACCCAGGCCCTCACCGCCACGGTGATCCCGGAGGAGAGCAACGACACCGTGGTGTGGTACAGTGAGGACACCCATGTGGCCCAGGTCACCGATCAGGGCGTGGTCCGGGCTGTGGGAGAGGGCACCGCTGTCATCACCGCCCAGGCCAACGAGACGGTGAAGGCCACGGTGATGGTGACCGTGACGGGCATTGCCGCCCAGTCCGTTACCCTGAGTGAGACCAAGCTGGACCTGGAGGAGGGCCAGGGGGTGCGGCTCACCGCCACGGTAACCCCGGCCGACTCCACCGACGCTGTGGTGTGGCAGAGCAGTGCCCCCGACATTGTTAGCGTGGATGACAGCGGCCTGGTGGTGGCCCACCAGGCGGGAAGCGCTCAAATTACGGTGACGGCTGGCGCCTGTAGTGCCGTATGCACCGTCACCGTCACCCCTCGAGAAGTGCCCACCACCCCCACGGTGGTGTTTTACCACACGGACGGGCGCATTACCCAGTGGGACGACACCCACACCTTCACCCTCTCCGCGCTGGATGAGGGGCGGTTTGTGCTGGAGGGCGTAGCTGAGGGACAGAGCACCTATTGGAGCTGCAGCCAGCAGAACGGAGGCTCGGAGTCCTCCACCATCCACATTTCCTCCAGCGGTAAGTTTTATCCTTCGGTGGGCGAGTATCAAGCCTATGTGTACGACAAGAACCCCGACTGGTATGTGGCTCAGGAACTGGCCACCTTTACCTTGAAGGTGGTGCCCACCCAGGTCACCGACCTGAAGCTGTACCAGGATGGCTGGCCCGTCACCGGGGAGAAACCCCTCCATTTGAGCGGTACCCAGCCCCAGCAGTTGACGGTGAAGGGCTGCCTGGACGGGGTGTACATCACCATCCCCAATCAGGCTCTGGAGATGACCTCCACCGAAGGCTCCTATATCTATACCCTGGATGGGGAGAACGGCCTGGAGTTCTTTGCCGAGGACCAGTCCATGCACACCTTCACTGTGTCCCTGGCGGATAACCCCCAGGTCACCGTGAGCTTCCAGGCCACCGCCCAGCGCATTGACGTGACCGGTCTGACGGTGACCTATCCTGAGGTGTTCTACATCGAGGGGTGGAACGGCCTGGGCAACCAGTACGTGGGCATTACCTCCCATGATACCGACCCGGAACGGCGGTATGAGATCAACATTGAGCCCCACAACGCCACCGTCAAGGACGTGGTGTGGGTGTCCCACGACCCGGATGTGGCGGAGTTCCAGGCCACGTATGGCAACGGTATCGTTCCCAAGAAGGCGGGCACGGCCCGGTTTACCGTCACCAGCGTGGACAACCCCGCAGCCACCCAGGACATTACCATTCGCTTTGAGTATAAGCATCCCCTGGAGCAGGTGGAGATGGAGGAGACCACGCTCACTCTGGCTCAGTATGAGTCCATGAACCTGGACCTGCTGGTGACTCCTGCAAACGCCACCAACCAGCGGTTTACCTGGACCTACAGCCAGGACGGGATTGTGAAGGTCAACGACTATGTCACCAGCACCCCCGGCACCATGACCACCACTCACACCCTGTCCGCCCTGGAGCAGGGCACGGTGACAGTGACGGGCACCCCTCTGGACGACACCAAGGGAGCCAAGCCCATCCAGTTCACCGTGACGGTGACTCAGCCGGACGCTGTGGAGGACCTGGACTTTGACCGATATGTGACGGATAACATCCGTCACGCTCTGTCCTACCTGGACAGCCAGCTGGAGGGCAACTACACCTATGGGGCCGAGTGGAGCCTGTTTACGCTGCTCCGGGCCGGGGCCAGCCTCAGCCAGAGCGATCTGGACAGCTACTACGCCAGCATCACCCAGCAGTTGGAAAGCGGCGGGAGAATGCTGCCCACCGACTACTTCCGGGTGGTGGTGGCGCTGCTGGCCATGGGGAAGGACCCCACCGACGTGGCGGGGATGGACCTCATTGAGACCCTGTACAACTACCCCAATCTGGACCGCATGACCTCCAACATGATGAGTTACACCCTGTTGGCCCTGGATACCAAGGACTATGAGGTGCCCCAGGATGCCCGGTGGACCCGGGAGACCCTCATTGAGAAGATTCTCACCTTCCAAAATGCCAACGGCGGGTTCGGCCTGTCCTCGGCGGACACGGTGAGTGTGGATGTCACCGCCATGACCCTCCAGGCCCTGGCCCCATACCGGGACATGGAGCAGGTGAGCCAGGCCTTTGACCGGGCGCTGGAGTACCTGCGCAGCCAGATGACCAGCGACTGCGGCTACATCAATGAGGGGGATGACAACGGCTGTACCGCCGCCCAGGTGCTCACCGCCCTGGCGGTGGCGGGCATCGACCCTCTGGACCCGGACAACGGGTTCACCCACGGCAACTACAATCTGGTCACCAAACTGGACCAGTTCAAGCGGGAGTCCGGCTTTACCACCTTTATGAGCAGTGACAAGCCTGACGGCATGGGCACCGTGCAGATCGGCTACGCCCTGGAGGCCTACCGCCGCTTTGTGGCAGGGGAGAACACCCTCTTTGACCTGACCCAGTGGACCCCCGCGCCCCCCACAGAGGATGGAGACAGCGGAGAGAATCCGGGCAGCGGGGAGGAGGAGCCCCAGGTGCCCCAGACCGGAGATACCAGCCCCCTGGTGGAATCTCTGGTGATTCTGGGCATGAGCGCAGCGGGGCTGTGTGCCGCTGCTTGGACCGACCGTAAGAGAAAGAGCCGGGGCTAAAAAGCCTCCGGCGTATGAGGAGAGCCTATGAAGCATTTGAAACGATGGATGTGCCTGTTTTCCCTGTTGCTGCTGCTGACTTTGGCGGCCTGTGGAAACACGGGGGAGCAGGGCGCTGTGGTCACCCCCACAGTGTCCCCCACCGTGGGGGTGGAGGAGAGTCTTGCTCCCAGCGAGCAGCCCTCTGGGGAGCCCCAGGCCAGTGAGGCCCCGGCGACGACTCAGCAGCCCGCCCAGAGTCAGGACCGGGGAGAGTCGTCCGCAGCGGCAGCCACGCCGGCGCCGACACCCAAGCCCACTCAGAAGCCGGCGGTGAAGGCCACGCCCGCTCCCACTCCCCAACCGACTCCCACGCCCAAGGTCAACATCTGTTATCTCTCCATTGAGTGCAAGACCATTTTAGGGCGCATGGAGGACCTAACCCCAGGGAAGGAGAGTTTGGTGCCCTCAGACGGGGTGATTTTGTCCCGCAAGGCCATCTCCTTTGAGGAGGGGGAGTCGGTGTTTGACGTGCTCCTCCGAGCCACCCAGACCTACGGCATCCACATGGAGTACGAGTACACCCCCGGCTTTGGCAGCCACTACATTGAGGGCATCAACAACCTCTATGAGTTCGACTGTGGGGCCGGGTCCGGCTGGATGTACTACGTCAATGGGACCAAGCCCAACTACGGGGTGAGCAAGTACACGGTGAAGAACGGGGACGTCATCGAGTTTAAGTACACCTGCGATCTGGGCTTTGATTTGTAAGAGAGGAGGAGAGGGCGGCGTGAAGGACGAGTTTTCCCGCTGTCATCCGGGTATCAATTTCATCTTTTACCTTCTGGTGCTGGGGGTTACCCTCTTTTACATGCACCCAGTGTTGCTGGTGTTATCGGGAGTCTCTGCCGCCGCCTATCTGTTCCGCCTGCGGGGCGGGAAGGGGCTTGTGCGGGTGTGCCTGCTGGCCCTTCCGGTGGTGGTGCTCTCGGCCGTGATCAATCCCCTCTTCTCCCACCAGGGCCTCACCATTCTGGGGTACCTGCCCTCGGGGAACCCGGTGACCCTGGAGTCTGTGGTGTACGGGTTATGCACCGGGGGGATGATGGGGGTGGTGATCTTGTGGTGTGCCACCTGGCAGGACGTGATGACGGAGGACAAGGTGGTGTACCTCTTTGGCAAGGGCTTTCCCGCCCTAGCCCTCATCTTCTCCATGGTGCTGCGCTTTCTTCCCCTGTTTTTGACCCAGGCCAAGCGGGTGATGGCAGCCCAGCGGTGCGTGGGCCGGGACGTGGGGGAGGGCACCCCATGGCAGCGGCTGAAAAAGGGGGGGCGGGTGCTGTCCATCCTAGTCACATGGTCTTTGGAACACTCGGTGGACACTGCCGACTCCATGCGGGCCCGTGGCTATGGCCTGCGGGGGCGCACCCTATACCACCCCTTCCGATGGGATGGGCGTTCCACCGCCTTGGCGGCGGGGATGGCCCTGTGCTTTGGATGCGTGGCGGCGGGCGTAGTCACAGGACAGCTGAATATGCTGTATTTCCCGGTGTGGCGCATAAACGTGGCCACCGTCCCGGCCTGTGTGTGTTATGCCCTCTACGGGGTGCTGTGCGCCCTGCCTTTGATACTCAACTTGGTGGAGGATTTGAAATGGCGTTATTGGATGTGCAAAATCTGACCTTCTCCTATCCCGACGCGTCAGTCCCTGCGCTGCGAGAGGTGAACCTCCAAATTGGGGCAGGGGAATTCGTGGTGATCTGCGGGCGGTCCGGGTGTGGAAAATCCACCCTCATCCGCCAGTTCAAAAGTGCCCTGACCCCTCACGGAACCCGGACCGGAGAGATCTTCTACAAGGGTACTCCGCTGCACCAGGTGGACCTGCGCACCCAGGCGGGGGAGATTGGCTTTGTGATGCAAAATCCCCAGCAGCAGCTGGTCACCGATAAGGTATGGCACGAGATGGCCTTCGGCCTGGAGAACCTGGGGCTGGAGCTGGGGGACATGCGGCTTCGGGTGGCGGAGATGGCCAGCTATTTTGGCCTCCAGGACTGGTTTGACCGGAAGGTGGAGGAGTTGTCCGGCGGGGAACAACAGCTTCTCAACCTGGCCTCGGTGATGGCCATGCACCCCCAGGTGCTGGTGCTGGACGAGCCCACCTCCCAGTTGGACCCCATGGCGGCCACCGACTTTCTCCACACCCTCCAGCGGCTCAACCAGCAGCTGGGGCTGACGGTGGTGGTGGTGGAACACCGCCTGGACCAGGTGTTCCCCATGGCGGACCAGGTGGTGGTGCTGGAGGAGGGCAAAATCCTCTGCAACGGCTCCCCCCGGCAGGTGGGGCGGGCTCTGGCCCACCACCCTCTGGGGGTGTGCTGCCCGGTGCCCATGCAGATTTATAATCGAGTGGAGGGGGGAGAGGCCTGCCCCATGACAGTGAAGGAGGGGCGGACCTGGCTGGAGCAGTACCGGGACAAGCCCCAGCCCCCCGTAGAGACCCCTGACCAGTCCGCTCCCAGGGATTTTGCCCTGGAGGCTCGGGAGGTGTGGTTTCGCTATGACCGCCACGGGGCGGATGTGCTCCAGGGGCTCAACCTCCAGGTGCCCAGAGGGCAGCTGTACGCCCTCATGGGGGGCAACGGTGGGGGCAAGACCACAGCTCTCTCCCTCTTCTCTGGAGAGAATCACCCTTACCGGGGCCAAATCCGCATTGGCGGTCAGGTGCGAAAGCGGGGGCGGCCTCTGGAGCGGGGGATTTTGGGAGTTCTGCCCCAGAATCCCCAGTGCCTCTTTGTTCAGGACACGGTGGGGGCGGACCTGGAGGAGCTGCTGGACGAGCTGCTCCTGTCCAGAAAGGAACGGGAGGAGCGCTTGGCCCAGGCCATCCGTGTGACCCAGCTGGAGGGGGTGCTGGGCCAGCACCCCTATGATTTGTCCGGGGGGGAGCAGCAGCGGGCGGCTCTGGCCAAGGTATTGCTGCTGGACCCGGAGATTCTCCTGTTGGACGAGCCCACCAAGGGACTGGACGGGTGCTATAAACAGACCCTGGCCCAGGTGCTGGGAGCGCTTACCGGACAGGGCAAGACGGTGTTCATGGTCTCCCACGATGTGGAGTTCTGCGCCGCCTATGCGGATACCTGTGGGCTGCTGTTCCGGGGCCAGCTGGTGTGCCAGAAGCCCGCCCGGGACTTCTTTCTGGGCAATCATTTTTACACCACCGCCGCCAATCAGATGGCACGGGAGGTCTTTCCCCAGGCGGTGACGGTGGAGGATGTGGTGCGGGCATGTACACAGACAAAGTGAAGACGGGCACCGGGGCGGACAGCTGGGTGATGGTGGCGGTATGGCTGTGTGTGGCCATGGCGGCCAATGCGGCCTTTGCCCCCTGGTTTTCCATCCCGGAGCTGGCCTATCAGGGCCTGACAGACCAGTTTACCCTGTGGCGAGCGGGGGAGAGTGTGGAGTTAGCCTCTCAGCTATATCTAGTGCAGGACCCCCAGTTACTGACCCTGGACGGGGGAACGCTGGTGTGGCTGAGGGCGACCCAGCTGGCAGCAGGGCTCTCCATTCCTGTTCTGCTCCTCGCCGCGGGGCTGGCCTGGCGGCGAAAGAAAGGTGCCACGGCGGCGGTGCGGCTGTCCGCCCTCCTGGCCCTGCTCTCTGTGGCGGGGGCGGCGGTGGTGCTTGTCCGCCTGAGTGAGATACTCAACGCCGCTCTGGGCCAGGGGAACACCTTCTGGGACCTGACGGTGTTCAGCCACATGCAGCTGACCGGGTTTGCCTGCGGCCAAGGGGCGGCAGGGTTGGCCTTTCTTTTGGGAGCGGGGCGGCTGCTGAACACCCAGCGGGTGGAGTTGGCCTCAGTGCCCACCGTCCGGGGCATGGGACGGCGGACCCGGTTGGCCGCTGGGGTGATTTTGGTGCTTATCCCGCTGCTCATCGCCTTTGGCATTGTGTTTTTGAAGGGGCGTAGCTACTATTTTATCTCTATCTGTGTCATTGTGGCGGCGATGCTCCCGTTCTTTGCCGTCTTTGAGGACCGCCGACCCCAGGCCAGGGAATTGGTGCTCATCTCCTCTCTGGTGGTCATCGCCACGGCGGGGCGGGCGGTGTTTTTCATGCTCCCCCACTTCAAACCGGTGACCGCCTTGGTGATCGTGGCGGGCATTGGGCTGGGGGCAGAGGCGGGATTCCTCACGGGAGCCATGACCGGGTTTGTGTCCAACTTTTTCTTTGGGCAGGGGCCTTGGACCCCTTGGCAGATGTTTGCCTTTGGCGTCATCGGCTTCTTGGCGGGGCTGCTCTTTGAAAAGCGGATGCGGCGGGGAAAACTCTCTCTCATGGGGGTGTGCGTATATGGGTTTTTGGCCACCGTGGTCATTTACGGCCTGTTGCTGGATACCTCCACCGCCCTATCTGTGTTGGAGGGGCTGACCTGGCAGTCGGTGCTGGCTTGCTACGTGGCGGGAGTGCCTGTAAACATCACCCACGGGGTGTCCACCGTGGTGTTTTTATCGCTCTGTGCCAAGCCCATGCTGAAGAAAATTCGGCGCATGCGCAAGAAGTACGGGCTGCTGATGGAATGAGGGGGAAATGCCCCTTCCTGTGGAGCGGGACCTATGGTAGAATGAAGAAAAACACCAGATAAGGAGAGACAGCTCCATGCAACGGACCGATGAGAGATATCAAGCGTATGTGCAAATCCTCCGAGAGGAGTTAAAGCCTGCCATGGGGTGTACCGAGCCCATTGCGGTGGCCTATGCCTGTGCGGTGGCCCGCCAGACCCTGGGGCAGCTGCCCCAGCAGGTGAAGCTCCACGTCAGCGGCAACATCATTAAGAATGTCAAGAGCGTGGTGGTGCCCAACACCGGGGGCAGACGTGGCCTGGAGGTGGCGGCAGCGGTGGGGACCGTGGCTGCCCAGGCCCAGGCTCAGCTGGAGTGCATCGCCCATGTGACCGATCAGGACATGGAGGCGGTGGAGGAATATCTGGCCCAGGAGCGGGTGACCATTTTGCCTCTGGACACCACCCACCCCTTTGACATCCTGGTGGAGGTCCGAACGGGAGACGATGTGGCCCGAGTGCGGATGGTGGACCAGCACACCAACCTGGTGCATGTCAGCCGCAACGGCCAGGTTCTGCAAGAGCGGGAGGTTCCCCAGGCCATGCAGGAAAACCCTTTGCAGCAACTGCTCACGGTGGAGGACATTTTGGACTTTGCCGACAGCGTGGACCTGGAGGACATCCGCCAGCCCATCCAGCAGCAGGCCCAGCTGAACTGGGCCATCTCCCAGGAGGGACTGGAGGGCTGTTACGGGGCCATGATCGGAAAAGAGCTGATGGCCCAGGCGGGAAACGACTGGAAAGCCCGGTTGCGTGCCCGGGCGGCGGCCGGGTCTGACGCCCGTATGAGCGGCTGCGAGTTGCCGGTGGTCATTGTCTCGGGCAGTGGAAACCAGGGCCTCACCGCCTCCCTGCCTGTGATGGAATATGCGGCCATGAAGGGCATTGGGGAGGAGCGGATGTACCGGGCCATGGTGGTGTCCAATCTGCTCACGGTCCACCAAAAGACCAATTTGGGCCGCCTGTCCGCCTTTTGCGGGGCGGTGAACGCGGCCTGTGCCGCTGCCGCCGCCATTGCCTATCTGGACGGTATGGGCCTGGATGGGGTGGCTCACACCCTGGTCAATTCTCTGGCTGTGGTGTCCGGCATGGTGTGCGACGGGGCCAAGGCCTCCTGTGCGGCGAAAATCTCTCTGGCTCTGGAGGCGGGCCTGATGGGCTACGAGATGTACAAGGCCGGACACGAGTTTTACGATGGGGACGGCATTGTGAAAAAAGGAGTGGAGAACACTCTGAACATGGTGGCCCGCCTGGGGCGCCTGGGCATGCGGGAGACAGACCGGGAAATCTTGCGCATTATGACGGGACAATAAGAAAAGGGAGTGCGGACTGGTCAATCAACCAGTCCGCACTCCTTTTATCTAAGGGGGGAGAGTATCTGTTACAGTTCGGTCATCCACAGGCCGTGGAGGTTGCAGTAGGCGTACACAGCCACAGGTTTCTCGTCACCCAGATGGAACACGGCGCGGGGGGCGTCGCCGGGCTTGAGCTGGATGCGGTGGCCGCCGTTCTCGGTTTTCACATAGACCCACATGATGAAGTGCTCAGGGGTCATGGGATGCTCCACAGAACCCACCTGGACGGTGAGAACGCCGTTTTCCACACTGGCTACGGGGACATGCTTCTCGCCGCTGGCCTCTACGGTGTTGGGGGTCAGCTCCTCCATGGGCTGTCCACAGCAGAAGATGGGGACACCAGCGTCGTGGATGATGCCGACAATGTTGCCGCAGTGCTTGCAGCGCAGGAATCGAGTGTTCATGGGAAAACCTCCTGTTCCGATTCATGTATATTGGGTGCCTTTGGTACCGCTGTTATTATACCACGTCTTGCTGGAGAAAAACAGCGGTGTGGGGAAATTTTTTCAGGAAACCGGAGTCAGGGTGAGCCGATAGTCCTGGACCTGAATCAATCCTGTGATGCTCTGGCTGTGGATAAAGCGGGCAGAATACGCCAGGCCGTCCGAGTTACATACTGCTATCGACACAGATGGAGTGACCATATAGCCAGATGGAGAGGTCTGAAGGTAGGAGGCCATCACCAGGCGCTCTCCATCGTAGTAGGTTTGGAACGATACACCGAGGGGAAAGTGAGCCTGGGTCAGGTCGCAGTCCAATACGGGTACATACAGGCCAAAGTCATTTTTGGCCCAAAGGTTCAGGGATTGAACCAGCGGGGCGGGATAATCGTCTGATAAGGACAGTACCCCCAGATACGAATCTTGGATGATAAAGGTATGGTTTTCATCTGGGAGTTGGATGGGGATCTCCTGCAGCGGCTGATAGGTGAGGGTGTCCAGAAGAAGAAATTGATAGTTGTTTTCCGCCAGGTTCTCCATGAGGAGAAGGTGGTATCCGCCGTCTGACAAAGCCAGGTGTTGGGGTTTGCCGCTGGTTTGGTAGCACAGAGTGCAGTTTTGAGCAGCTAAAGCCTGGCCGCCAGAGGCGGGGATGCGGTATAGCCCATAGGAAGAGGCACCCGATACCGGAGTGCCATCCTGTTGTTCGGGGCTAAAAAGCACATAATAATAGCCGTTGGATAGGATTGCTTCGCTGTATAGAGGGGGAGCCTGAGGGGTGGAGAGGTAAATAGAGGAGATGACGAAATTCTGGTCCAGTTCCAAATCCACTTGTATGGTATCTCCCTGGCCCACAGGAATGCGGAGGGCTTGGGTCAAATCCCAGGTTTCCCAGCCGGAACTGTAAGAGTCGGGCAGGGGGATATCAGACAAAATCACAGGATAATAATCCAGATAGTCGCTCAGTACTACGGTTTCAGAGTAGCTTCCCTTGGCAGGGGCTCGGCTGGACACGTCTTCAATGATCTCACGATAGGCTTGGCCGATGACGTTGGTGGACCAATCGTCACCGGAAATATAGAACATGGAGGTGTCTCCCACAGCAATGGACAGCATAGGAGAACTCTCCTGAGGGGTATACCAGCTGATATTTCCGGGGTCATAGCGATAGTCTGTGCTCCAGGTGGGGGTAGAGCCCAAGGTTAGCGTGGTGTCCCAGGCCATATCATAATTTTGAACGGTAGGAATGTTTAACTGGAATCCCTGGGCAGCAGCAGGGTCCCCTATCTGCTGTTCCACGGTGAAGGACACAGCGTCCTGGGCGTCCAGGGCCTCCACTACTGTGTAGCCGAAGAATCCAGCCAACAGGGCAAATACCAGACAAAAAGCAGCTAACGATTTCCGCATAGGTCATCCTCCTCTCCGCTGAGCTGGGAAAGAGCGTTGCTCACCCGATCCGGTTGATAGTGGTACTTCTCTTTTACATAGTCCAGAACGGTCAATCCCTGTTCATCCAGGTCGGCGGTGGAGACGTCCCCCACAATCTGACCATCCCACAGCAGCACCGCCCGGCTGACAAAGTGGTTGATCTCGGAGAGCAGGTGAGTGGAGAGAATGACTGTCTCGGTGGGCTCCAGAATCCCCAGCAGTACCTTGTAGAAGTCCTCTCGGTTGAATACATCGTTTCCGGCAAAGGGCTCATCCATGAGAATGTAGTCCGCACCCTGGCACAGAGCCAAAATCACCTCCACCTGGTTTTGCTGGCCCACAGACATGGCACGCAGGGGACGGTTTCCCGGCAGGCGGAAGAAGTCCATGAGGGCTTCAAACCGCTGGTCCCGCCAGGTGGGGAAGTGCTCCCGATAGAAGACCCGGTGTTCCTGGGGGGTGAGGGTGGGGAAAAAGGAGTGCTCACAGGTGGCAAAGCTGAGACGGGCGATGTTGTCCCGGCCAATGGGTGCCCCGTCCAGGGTGATGGAGCCCTGATAGGACAAGAGACCCAGAATGCACTTGAGCAGGGTGGTCTTGCCCGCTCCGTTCTCCCCCAACAGCCCTACGATCTCGCCGGGGGCGATGGAGAGGTTGACCTGGTGCAGGGCATGGGTGGTCAGATGATAGGTCTTACTTACACGGTTCAGTTGCAGCATGACGATAACCTCCTTAGCTCCACAGGGCCTCCCAGAGGGAGGAGGGGAGAAAACGGTCCGGGGTAACAGTCCAATAGATGGCGAAGTCCAGCAGCCACAGCGCCAGGGATAGACCCAGGAAGAACAGTGCCGCCAACACAGGGAGGGTGAGGCAGCGGCGGGCCAGCTCCCAGCGGTCCGGGAGCCGCCGCATGAGGTATACACTGTGGCTCAGACGGGTGTGCAGAGCCCAGAAGTACCCGGCCAGGGGCACCATAGCTAGGGCGGAGACCCAGAAGCCGTAGAGGCTGGGCCCCAGCAGCAGGGAGAAGGGGGGCATTTGGACACCGGGGAATGAGACGGCAATCTGCTCGATGCCTGGAAGGGCGCGGGCGTAAGCGTTGAAAAAGGACAGGCTGCACACCAGAGAGAATGCAGTTAGAGCCACAAAACCCCGGCGAAGGACGGTGGCATTGGCCTCCACAGGGAGATAGCGCTTCCATTTCATTCTCCCACCCCTTTCCGCAGATTCAAAACCAGAAGGCCTCCTTCCACACAGCAGCCCACAACGAGCAGCACTGCCATCACGGTGGACCAGGAATGACTTCTCAGCTCCAGAGGCGTGATGGACAAGGCCAGGGGGAAGATGAAGGACCACACCAGCAGCTTGCCCTGCCAGCTCCGCACCATGCCCACCGCAGTGATGAATCCGAGACCCACATAGATCATGGTGGTACTGGCCCAACTCCACCCATCCAGCAGGGGGAGCAGGACGTGGACATACCCGCTCTGAACACTGGTGAGGAAGAGCGTCTGTTCCCCCCAGTCAAAGGTGGGGTAGAGAGTGGCCAGCAACTGGGTGGCTGCCACCACCACCGCCAGCTGGGCAAACCAGCACAGCAGCAGGACCGCCACGGCGTACACCAGATAGATGAGAAACACCTGAGTATAGGACACAGGAAGACGCATCAGGGTGTAACTCGTCTGAGTGGGGCGACTGCCATGGGAGCGCATCAGGGTGTACATCACCAGAATCAAGGCCGCCGCGGCGGGGAGGCGGAACGCGAGGTGAGAAAACACATAAGGTGCGCCGTAGCTTTCCGGGAGGACCTTGGGTATCCCCACAGCAACCCCCAGCTGGACCACGGCCATTCCCGCCAGAATGACCAGCACCCGCCAAAAGGAGGCGGCGACGGTAAGATAGAGAAGGGAACCAGTTTTTCTCATGGGACATCCTCCTTCCATAGGGTCTCGATGAGGGCGATGGTCTGGCTGCGGGTGAGACCCATGGCCCGCATTTTTTCAATATACTCCAAGGTCTGGGTGTTGGGCAGTTGCTGCTGCATGGCCTGAGACTGCTGATCGGAGAGACACACACAGCTCTTGCTTCCCGTTCGGGAGGAGATGAGCCCCTCCTCCTCCAGCAGACGAAAGGCCTTTTGAATGGTGTTGGGGTTGACCCCCAGCAGGGCGGAGAGGGTGCGCCGGGAGGGCAGCTCGTCCCCATCCTGCACGGTTCCGGCGGCAATGCCCGCCTTCAGATGCTCCATAATCTGTAGGTAGATGGGGGCCCCATCCCGGAGGCGCAGGTCGTCAAAGCGCACCATGGTGTATCACTTCCTTCCAAAGTGTATTATAGGTGTAGTACACTTTCTAACTGTATTATATGAGTAGTACGGTTTCCTGTCAAGTAGAATCTTCTTGACAATCTCGAACATCGAGAATACAATGAGGGTGAGGAATCTCGATGTTCGAGATAAGGAGGTGAGAGGATGGCACGGGCCAAGTTTCAGACCCTGTCCGAGCAGATGTTTTATGTGCTGCTCTGCCTACGGGAGGAGCGGTGCGGCATCGACATTTTGGACCAGGTGCCTGCCATGACCCAGGGCAGGGTGCATGTGGGGTCGGGGACGCTGTACAATCTGTTGGAGCAGTTTTTGGAGGCGGAATGCATTGTGGAGACCCGGGTGGAGGGGCGGCGGCGCAGCTATCTCATCACCCCCAAGGGGCAGGAGATGTTGGACCAGGAATATGCCCGCATCTGTGCCCAGGCCCGGGACTACCGACAGATCATGGGAGAGGAGGAGCGCTCATGAAAACACGGAAACGAACCTGGAAGCGATTGGCGTTTTTCGATTCCGGTGCGACCATTCGCTATTTGGAGAAACAAGCCCGGGAGGGCTGGGTGCTGGAGAATGTCTTTGGCATTTGGTGGACGTTCCGGCGAGTGGAACCCCGCACCGCGCATGTGTGGGTTACCTATCTCGATCAGGATGCGTATGAGCCCCAGCCCAGCCAACAGGTGGAGGACCTGGCAGAGCTGGGGGAGCACACGGGGTGGAAGATGTATACGGTGACCTTGGTGAAACTCCCCATTTTGTACGACCTGTGCCGGGACGAGAGGCTGTGGGCAGACCATGAGCAGGTAGACGCCGCTCCTTGGCTGGCCCAGGAAGCATATAGAAAGACGGATGGGGTACGCCTGCGGACCTATCTGCTGTGCTACCAGGACTGTGTGGTGGAGATCGCCTTCGGCTGGGAGCCTACCCAGGAGCAGATGCAGCTGGTGGGCGAGACATTTGGAGGACTACAATGAGTAATAATAAGCCTTCGCATAACTATGAGTTTTTCTCGCATACCAGCTGTGAGTTCTTTCCCTGCCATCCCATCCAAAACCCGGAGAATTTTAACTGCCTGTTCTGCTACTGCCCCCTGTATCTCATGGGGGAAACGTGCGGTGGGAACTTCACCTATACCCCGGGAGGTGTAAAGGATTGCAGCGCCTGCCTTCTCCCGCACCGACGGGAGAACTATTCCTATATCGTGGGCAAGCTCATGGAAGGGGGAGAGAAGCCGTGAGAGAAGAACGATTGGTGACAAATGAGATGGTCCGGCTGCCCCGGCGGGAGCGGGACAGCCACAAGGGGGACTACGGAAAGCTTCTGATTGTGGCGGGCAGTGAAGGGTATACCGGGGCTCCGGTGTTTGCCGCCCAGGGAGCACTGCGCAGTGGAGCAGGTCTGGTGTATCTGGGTGTGCCCAGAGATGTGTATCCCATGGTAGCCACCCGGTGCTCCAGCGCCATGCCCTTCCCGCTGCCCGACGATACGGAGCAACTGGTGGAGCGAGCCCGTAGCTGTGATGTGGTACTGGCGGGCCCAGGGATGGGGCGCAGCCCACGGGCCCAGCAGATCGTTTTCCGCCTGATTGAAGACATAGAGGGGCCGCTGGTGCTGGATGCGGACGGCCTCAATGCCCTGGAAGGACAGATCCAACGGCTCAGGACCCGAACGGGGCTCACCGTCCTCACACCCCACGATGGAGAGTTTGCCCGCTTAGCTGGATGTTCGCTGCCGCTTAACGACCGGGTGGAGCAGGCGGCTGAGCTGGCTCAGGACACGGGCTGCGTGGTGGTGCTCAAGGGCCACGAGACCCTCACCGTGGACCCTCAGGGCAGGGTGTGGCGCAACACCACCGGGAATCCCGGTATGGCCAAGGGAGGCAGCGGGGATATTCTGGCGGGGATGATTGCCTCACTGCTGGGTCAAAAACAGCTGACGGGATGTGTTTCCTGTCCCGGGGAGCTGGTGGCTTGGGCGGTGTACCTCCACGGGGCGGCGGGAGACGCTGCCGCTGCCCAGTATGGGGAGTATGGAATGCTGCCCGATGACACTTTGGCGGCGGTGGCAGGGGTGCTGCAAACCCATATACAGGCCGAACTCTGAACGAAACGGAAATATTCCTCCCGATACGCACAGATTTCACACGGTTTCACAGGAAGTTTATGTGTAGTTTTTTCTCTTTGGAACATTGACACCGGGGCCAAATTCGGTTACTGTGTGCGTAAGGAGAGAGGGAAGGATCCCTTGGAGGAACGAATATGATTGTTTATTTTTCGGCCACAGGAAACAGCCAATTTTGTGCGGAGTGGCTGGCGGACCACCGAAAGGATGACCTGCTGGACACCTTCTACTATATTCGCCACGGCGTGGCAGCCGAGCTGCAATCAGAGAAGCCCTGGGTGTTTGTCATGCCCACCTACTGCTGGCAGATTCCCAGAATTGTGGAAGATTTTATCATCCGCGGCCATTTCAGCGGCAGTCGGGACGCCTACTTCGTCATGACCTGCGGTGGAGAGGTGGGGAATGCAGAGCCCAAACTCCAGGAACTGTGCCAGCGAAAGGCTCTGACGTATCGGGGGACCTTGCCGGTGGTGATGCCGGATAACTATCTGGTGATGTTTACGCCCCCCGACCCTGCCCAGGCTGAGACCATGCGGCAAAAGGCGGTGGCCACATTGCAGCAGGGGGAACAGTGGATGGAGGAGGGCAAGTCCTTCCCGCCTATTTCCACTGGGAAGTGGGACGGCCTGAAATCTGGCGTGGTCAATCAGGCGTTTTACCGCTTCTATGCCAAGGCCAAGAAGTTTTATGCCAAGGACACCTGTATCTCTTGTGGCAAGTGCCAACATGTGTGTCCCCTTAACAACATCCATCTGGAGAACGGAAAGCCCGTGTGGGGCGCTCAGTGTACCCACTGCATGGCCTGTATCTCCAAGTGCCCCGTGGAGGCCATTGAGTACGGAAAGGCCACCCGAAACAAACAGCGGTATCTCTGTCCCCCGTATCAGGGGAGGGAGAGCCAGTAAAAAGGAGCGTAACCTATGAGTGTCTTATTTTTGCAATATCCCCCCTGTACCACCTGTAAAAAGGCCAAGGCCTGGCTGGATGAGCGGGGTGTGGCCTATGAGGCCCGGAACATCAAGGAGGAGAATCCCACAGCGGAGGAGTTAAAGGCGTGGCATGAGAAGAGCGGCCTGCCTTTGAAGAAGTTTTTCAACACCTCCGGTCTGGCCTACAAGGCCCTGGGGCTGAAAGACCGACTGCCCACCATGTCTGAGGAGGAGCAGTATCAGCTGCTGGCCAGCGACGGCATGCTGGTCAAGCGTCCCCTGGTGATAGGAGAGAAATTTGTGCTGGTGGGATTCCGGGAAGCCCAATGGCAGGAACAGCTGTGAGGTAGACGGGACGGAAAATCTGTGGTAGAATGGCCGGCAGTGAAAAAACATAAAGAGAGGCCTGTGAGAGATGTCCCAGAGAGTTGTTGCCTTTGATGTAGAGACCCCCAACTCCCTCAACGACCGTATGAGCGCCGTTGGTATCACCGTGATGGAGCGGGGGCAGGTGGTGGAGGAGTTCTATTCCCTGGTCAATCCAGAGGAAGAGTTTGAGCCCTTCAATGTGGAGCTCACCGGGATTACCCCGGAGATGGTGGCCCATGAGCCCACCTTTCCCCAGCTGTGGGAGACCATTCGCCCTATTTTGGAACAGGGAATGTTGGTGGCCCACAATGCGCCCTTTGACATGTCGGTGTTGGCCAAGTGCCTGCGGGACTATGGCCTGACCTGGCATAAGCGGGTGCCCTATGCCTGCACCTGTCAGATGAGCCGTCGGCTCATTCCCCAGTCCCCCAACCACAAGCTCAATACCCTGTGCGATTACTTTGGCCTGGAGCTGGACCACCACCACGCCGGAAGCGACAGCAGAGCTTGCGGGGAGATCTTTTTCCGCTGTGTGGAGACCGGGGCGGACGTGTCGGGATTTGTGCGCACCTATGACGTGGAGCGCATCCGCACGGAAAAAAGACGATAATATGAAACAGCACCCCGTATCCGGATTGCTCCAGGATACAGGGTGCTGTCTATTTTGGTTAAGCTTTTGTGTAGTGGCTGAGTACCATGTCCACCAGACGGAACATCCGCTGATGGATGTCATAGCCGCCGTGGCGCAGACACCAGTCGTACTCCACGCCCCGGCACGCCAGTACCAGGTCGCCGGCCATCTGGTCCACGTCACAGTCGGGAATTAAGAGACCCTGCTCTTTGGCCTCTTCGCAGTATAGGCGGATGGTGGAGGACAGCCCCGAGCTCTCCCGCTTGTCATAGTACCGGGCAAACATGCGGCTTTCGCACAGCTCCCAGCCCTCATCCAAAAAGACCTGGCACAGATAGCTGCCTAAAAACTGCCGAATCTTTTCCAGGGGAGAGAGCCCCTCCAGCATACCTGGGACCTGATGGAACAGCCATCGGGCCCGCATTTTGGCGTGGTGATTGAGGATATCGGCTTTGCTTTTAAAGTAATAGTAGAAGGCTCCGGTGGTCATACCGGCCTTGGCGGCAATGTCTCGCACGCCCACTTGCTCGAAGCCCTGTTCCTTAAATAACTGATAGGAGATTTCAGAGAGAAGCTGTTTGGTGGCCTCTGATTTTGGGGATGACGTTCCCTGTGTATGTTCTTTGTCCATATGAAGAGCTCCTGAAACAAATGGTCATAATCTTATCAAATACGTTACCACCACAGTGCAGAGAAGTCAATAACCAGCATGGGACGCTATGAGCGAGTCCGGGAGCAGTACACGCCAGTGGCAGAGACCAGAACCCGCTCCTCTTGTCCGGGAAGATAGATTTGGGCCTGGAGCTGGGCGGTGGTGCCGCCAGCCAAGAGGGTGGTGACGCGAAGCCGAACCGTCTCGTTGAGGGCCACAGGCCGGGCATAGGTGAGATTCATGGAGATGGTGGGTGTGAAGTGGCCGTAGATGCAGTAGCAGGTCAGTCCCATGGCATTGTCCAGCATAAGAGCCAGCACGCCGCCGTGCACAATGCCCATGGGATTGGAAGTCCAGGCCTTGGTATCGTACTCCAACTCCACGGAGAGGGAGGGACCGTCGCAGGAGACGAGGCGGGGACACAGGTGCAGATTGGGCTTTTCAGGATCACAGTTGGGGTGCAGGGTGTCCAGAGCCTGTTGGATGGTCTGAGAAAATTCGGATGTGGTGATGTGAAAAGCCATGAAAGACGCTCCTTTTTCTATAAAAATCGGGTACAAATATAGTAGCATAGGAAATGGCGAGGCGCAAGTGAGATTGTCCATTGACTTTGACGCTTGAAAGTGCTAAACTGCAAAGAAAGAAAACACCCATGGTCCCATCATGGGGAAGACGCATCAGAAGGGAAGGAATACCGATGGCAGAGAAACGAATTGTGGTGGTGGGATTGGGCCTGATTGGCGGGTCCATGGCCATGGCGTTACAGGGATTTGAGGACTATGAGGTGGTGGGCGTGGTGCGCTCTGCCTCCACCTATCAGAAAGCGGTGGAGCGGCACGCAGCGGACCGGGTGACCTATGACGCAGCGGAAGAGCTTCCCGGGGCGGACGTGGTGATTCTGGCCCAGGATCCTCAGGGCATTGTGTCCTTTTTGGAGGAGCACCGCAGCCACTTTAAACCGGGCAGTGTCATTGTGGACGTGTGCGGCATCAAGCGGGCCATTATGGACGGAGCCCAGTGTCTGCCCGACAACGTGGACTTCATCGGCTGCCACCCCATGGCAGGTAAGGAGGTCTCCGGCATTGACAACGCCGAAGCGGGGCTGTTCCGGAACACCCACTTTATCATGACACCCCCGGAAGGGGTGAGTCAAGAGCACGTGGACCTGGTGGAGCGCATGGCTCGGTTCTGTCAGTTCCGGGATGTGATCCGCACCACCCCGGAGCGCCATGACGAGATGATTGCCTACACCAGTCAGCTGATGCATATCATAGCCCTGTCGGTGTGCGACGACGAGGAGCTGTTCTCCTGCCGGGGCTTTGAGGGCGGCTCCTTCCGTGACTGTACCCGCGTGGCAGCTCTGGATGTGGCGCTGTGGACCCAGCTGTTTTCTCTCAATCGGGAGGCTCTGAGCCGGACGGTGAAACGGCTGGAGGGCCGCCTGGCCGCCTACCGCCGGGCCATTGAGACCCAGGACAACGAGCTGTTGGCCGCCATGCTCACCCATTCGGCAGCCCGCAAGAAGCTAATGAACCTGGAACAGGCCCGAGGCGACGACGTGCACAACTCGTTCTGACGGTAAGATTAGCATCTTCTGGTATTCATTGACGCAAGAGAGGTATAATGGTACACTGTGAGAGAACAATGAAAGCAAAGGAGTGCTGACGTTGGACAACGGAGTGTTTCGAAAATTGTTGTTGCTCATCACCTATGTGGTAGCGTTGGTGGTGGTGATTGTGAAGATCGACGTGGTGCTGGACTGGTGTTCCGGTGTGCTGCTGGCCTTCCGTCCCATTTTCATCGGCTTTGCCATCGCCTTTATCCTCAGCCGCCCCTGTAATTTCTTTGCCCGCCTCTATGCCAAGGGGCTGGGAAAGAAGAGAGAGAAGCTGGCCCGGCCTTTGGCGGTGGTCACCGCCTATGTGATGCTGTTTGCCGTCATCGGCGTGCTCATCTCCCTGGTGGTGCCGGAGCTGACCCGCAGCATCCAGCGCTTTGTGGGCAACATGAACATCTATGCTGAAAACTTGCAGGAAGTGATTGATTTTATCACCCAGCGCCTCTCGCTGGAGAATTTGGCCAAGCTGAACCTGTCGGATAAGATCAACGATATCCTGGGCGATGCCCTCAACCAGGTACTGGATACCCTGACGGGCACGGTGCCCCATCTGATTTCGGCCACCAGCTCTCTGGTGTCGGCGGTGGTGACCACGGTGATCGCCTTTGTGTTCTCGGTGTATATGCTCTCCGGTGGCCCCAAGCTCACCGCGCAGTGCCGCCGCCTGGTGGTGGTGTACCTGCCCGAATCCATTGCCAAGCGTGTGCTGGCCGTGGTGCGTCTGACGGCAGATACCTTCACCAAATACGTCTCCGGTCAGCTCATTGAGGCTTGTATTTTGGGCAGCTTGTGTTTTATCGGGATGGTGGTGTTCCGCTTTGACTACGCACCCCTGATTTCGGTGATTATCGGCGTCTCTGCGCTGATTCCGGTGGCAGGCGCCTACATCGGGGCCGTGTTGGCGGCGCTGCTGCTGGCCATGATCAGCCCCATCAAGGCGTTCTGGTTTTTGGTGTTCCTGGCGGTGCTCCAGCAGTTGGAGGGAAACCTCATCTATCCCCGGGTGGTGGGTACCTCTCTGGGCCTGCCCGGCATCTGGGTGCTGGCCGCGGTGACAGTGGGCAGCAGCCTGCTGGGCTTTATCGGCCTGGTCATCAGCGTCCCCCTCACGGCGGTGGTGTACACTATTTTGAAGTACGACCTGCGCCAGCGCCTGCCGGGGAAGGAGCTGCAAGAAGTGGAAGATCCTCAGGAATCTGGAGAGGCATAATCCCGGGACAAACCCCATATACATGAACCATCCAAGGAAAGAGGAGTGGTTGCATGGGATATGAGGTAGCGGCAGCGGCCCGCCATCACGTGACGATGGAGGACCGCAGAGGCCTGACGGTGTCCGGGGTGGAGGATGTGGAGCGGTTTGACGACACCAACATCGTGCTCTCCACCACCCAGGGGATGTTGGTGGTCAGTGGAGAAGGGCTTCACATTGAAAAGCTGTCCCTGGACGGCGGCGATCTGAAGGTAGAAGGGAAGATCGACGCCTTGAGTTATGAGGAGCGGACAGAGCGAAATGTAGGAGGCTTTTTCTCCCGGCTGCTTCGATAAGGTATGGGGATCAATGTCATGACCCAGGCCCAGGTGCTCGGACAAGGTTTCTTGTTGGGCCTGGGCCTGGGTGTGTTATATGACGCCATGCGGGGGATACGCCGGAGCTGTCCGTGGCGCTGGCTGTGGTTTCTGTTGGATGTCACATTCTGGATTGGGACGGCGGTGGCGGTGTTTGTCCACGCCCTGGTTTTGGGCAACGGGGTGGTGCGCATCTACCATGGCGGGGCATTTTTGCTGGGCGGCGTGGTGTACCTGACCACGGCCAGCCGCATTTTGCTCCCCATTTTTGTTCGAAGTTTTCGGTGGATTCACGGGATTGTTCGATTTTTTTTGACACCTGCCGTGTGTGCGGCTGGGAAAACAAAAAAAGTTTTGAAAAATCAAAAAAAGGACTTTCAAAAATGGTTGAAATGGTATAAAATAAACATTGTATATGACGTTGATGCACAGGCAGAAAAGGAGGCCGACCATAGTGAAAGTCAAACGAGCAGGCATTGGTACAAAACTGTTGGTGCTGGTGCTCCTGGTCGCTGGCGCCATCGGACTGCTGTCCATGAGAAGCCAGCTGATGGCAGCTCAGGACAAAAGAGACGAGCTGGCCCAGCAGGTACAGCAGCAGAAAGAGGAAAACGCCGCGCTCACCGACGACATTCAGCACAGCAGTGACCCCAATTACTTGGCGGACATTGCCAGAGCCATGTTGGGGCTGATGGAGCCGGGCGAGATCTGCTTTGTGGATACGTCCAAATAAAAACGGGGCGCAAACCCGCGTCCTGAAATCACAGGGAGAGGGAAAAGAAAAGTTTATGGGGTTTGAAGTTGGATCCATTCTGGAAGGAAAGGTGACTGGGATCACCAAGTTTGGCGCATTTGTTTCGCTGCCGGAGAATCGTTCCGGCCTCGTCCACATTTCTGAGATTGCTTACACCTATGTCAACGACATTCACGAGCATCTCAATGAGGGCCAGGCGGTAACGGTGAAGGTCATCGGCATTGACGAAAACAATCGTATCAACCTGTCGATGAAGCAAGTGCTTCCTCCTCCGGCCCGTCCGGAGCGCCGTCCCAACGCCCGGCCTGCGGGGCATCGGAGTGAGAACGGTGGGGAGCGCCGTCCCAGCCGCCGACCTGGCGTGAGCAGCTTCCAGGCAGCACCGCCTCAGCCCAAGGGGCCCGTGAGCTTTGAGGATCAGCTCAAACAGTTTATGGCCAGTTCGGACAGCAAGCTGTCTGAGCTGCATATGAATGAAAAGCGCAGCAGCCGTCGAGGCCGCCGCTGATTCCATGCTCTCATAGGGGCGGGCGCCAAAGCCCGCCCTGTTTTTTTGCATAAAAAGTGGCTTCCCCCGGAGAGGGGAAGCCCAGAGGTTTTGTTGCGCGGGAGAATGGAATGACTGCATGGGGGTTCCCATGCTGCGGTGATACCGCACAAGAGAGTATAGCAAACCCAGAGGAAAAATTCGGTCGAGAGGAGGGATGCGCCTTGATGATTCTCAACGGAGTCATCCACACCATGGAGGGCAAGACCATAGACAACGGCTATATCCGGGTGGAGAACGGAAAAATCCAGCAGGTGGGGCGTATGGACCAGCTGCCCGACGGGGCCGAGCTGGAGAACGCTGTGGATGCCCGAGGAGGGCATGTTTTGCCGGGACTGATGGACATCCACTGCCACCTGGGGCTATGTGGGTGCGACGGGGAGGACCTCAATGAGACCTCCCAGGTGTGTACCCCCAACATCCGGGTGCTGGACGGGGTCAACCCCATGGACCCCTATGTGAAGGAGGCCCGGGAGGCGGGGGTGACCTGCGTGATGGTACACCCCGGCTCCACCAACCCCGTTGCAGGCCAGGCGGTGCTGATGAAGACGGCGGGCCGCATTGTGGACGAGATGGTGGTACAGGCTCCGGCGGCCATGAAGTTCTCCCTGGGGGAAAACCCCAAGGGGCGGGACGGATGGCCAGCCACCCGTATGGGCACGGCGGCGGTCATCCGAGAGCTGCTGGCTCGGGCATCCGAGTATCAGTTGAAGTGGGCCACGGCGCAGGCCGACCCACAGGAGGAGATGCCTAGTTTCGACCCCTGTCTGGACGCCCTGCGCCCGGTGGTGGCGGGGGAGGTGCCCGCTCACTTCCACGTGCACCGGGCCGACGACATCGCCACGGCGGTGCGCATTGCCAAGGAGTTCGGGCTGGACTATGCCATCGTCCACGGCACCGAGGGGTATTTGATCGCCGACTACCTGGCCCGGGAGGAGGTGCCGGTGATTACCGGCCCCATCCTCACCGATCGCTCCAAGGGGGAGCTTCGCCAGATGACCTTGGAAAATGCGGCGCTTCTGACCAAGGCAGGTGTGCGGGTGGCCATCTGCACCGACCACCCGGAGACCACAGCGCCCCAGCTGTTGCTGTGTGCGGCCATGGCAGCCCGACACGGGATGGAAGAGGAGGACGCCTTGGCGGCCATCACCATCAACGCCGCCTGTATTGCCGGGGTGGACCACCGCATGGGGTCCATCACCCAGGGCAAGGATGCGGACTTGGTGGTGCTGGACGGTCCTCCCCTGGACTGGCGCAGCCAGGTGACCCATGTATTCATTGACGGACGAGAGGTGGAGAGATGATGAAAGAAATTACAAGCCGGCAGGTCTCCCAGTTGGTGCGGGAGCTGTGCATTCAGGCCAATACCATTTTGCCCCAGGATTTGCGCAATGCTATCTGTGAGGCGTGCAAGGCGGAGGCCTCTCCCGTGGGACAGGCTATTCTGGGCGACCTGCGGGAGAACTACGAGTTTGCCGAAGAGAAGGGGCTGCCCATTTGCCAGGACACCGGTATGGCCGTGGTCTTTGTCAACTGGGGCCAGGACTGCCACCTCACAGGCGGTAGCCTGGAGGAGGCGGTGAACCAGGGCGTGGCGGAGGGCTACGTCCAGGGCCACCTCCGCCTGTCTGTGGTGGAGGACCCCCTGCGCCGGGTAAACACTCAGAACAACACCCCCGCCATCCTTCATTTGCAGATGGTGCCTGGAGACCAGGTGGAGATCACCGTGGCGCCCAAGGGTTTTGGCAGCGAGAACATGACCAAGATGAAGATGTTCAATCCCTCTGTAACCCAGGAGCAGGTGGAGGACTTCATCGTGGAGGCCGTGTCTCAGGCTGGGTCCAACCCCTGTCCTCCTGTGGTGGTGGGCGTGGGCCTGGGCGGCACCTCAGAGAAGGCCGCCATTCTGGCCAAGCGGGCGCTGCTGCGCCCGGCGGGGGAGTGGAACGCCGACCCCTTCTATCGGGAGATGGAGCAGCGTCTGCTGGAGCGCATCAACCGTCTGGGCATTGGGCCCCAGGGCATGGGCGGTACCACCACCGCCCTCACCGTGGCCATCGAGCCCTTTGGCACCCACATTGCCGGACTGCCCTGTGTGGTGAACCTGGGCTGTCACGTCACCCGCCATGCCTGTGGCACACTGTAACGAGAAAAAGAAATTGTGAAATTTTCATAAAGGTATAGCGTCCGCAAAGGAAATGTGTTATACTCTTTAACAAGGAGAGAACCTCCCAATGATACGCCCTCCTGGTGGGGGGCGAAAGGAGCTGAAGCACATGAAGTTTACCTTTACGGAAAAGAAGGTCCATTTGCCCAAGGCTCTGCACAACTATGCAGAGAAAAAGGTGGGAAAGCTGGAGCGTTACTTCAAGACGGACAGCGAGGCCAATCTGGTCTTCTCGGTGGAGAAGGACCGGAACAAGGTAGAGCTGACCATCCGCTCCGGGGCCACGATTCTGCGTGTGGCGGAGAGCACCTCCGATATGTTCGCATCGGTGGATGCCGCCGTCACGTCCATGGAGCGTCAGCTGCGCAAGCATAAGACCCGTCTGGAGAAGCGTCTGCGTCAGGACGCCTTCACCCGTGTGATTCCCCAGGAGGAGCAGTCCACCTTTGTCCCCGACGTGGTGGAGGAGAGCAAGTTCGAGGTGGTTCGCACCAAGAAGTTCCCCATCAAGCCCATGACGGTGGACGAGGCCATCTTGCAGATGGATCTGCTGGGCCACACCTTCTTCGCCTTCAAGAATGACGACACGGGTGCCTTCTCCGTGGTGTATCAGCGCAACGACGGCGGATACGGCCTCATTGAGGACGAGGGCTAAACCAACTCCCATAAGATGAAATTAACCGGCTGCGGAGAACTCTCCGCAGCCGGTTTTACGTTGCCTAGGTGATATTAGTGCTGGCGCAGCTGTGCCAGAAGGCCGTTGCAGCCCTCCCATACATCCCGCCAAGTGGCCTCGAAGTTGCCGGTGTACCAGGGGTCTGCCACCTCTCCTGGACGGTCTGTGTAGTCCAGAAGCTGGTGAATTTTCCCCTGGGGGTCGCCGCCGCACATGCGCTGCATGTTGCGGATGTTGGCGTCGTCCATACCAATGAGCAGATCATAGACCTCATAGTCCGCTTTGCGCAATTGGCGGGCGGCGTGGCCGGAGCAGGGGACACCGTGGGCGGCCAGGGTGCGGGCGGCAGGGGGATAGACGGGGTTGCCGATCTCTTCGGTGCTGGTGGCAGCGGAGGCAATGGAGAACTGGTCCGCCACCCCGGCCTCTTGGACCAGGTGTTTCATAACGAATTCCGCCATGGGGCTTCGACAGATGTTGCCGTGACATACAAACAAGATCTTTGTCATTATAATATTTCCCTTCTGTTGCATGATACGGGTATTGTACCACATCAGGGCCCCGGTTTCATCCTAAATTTGCAGGCGGAATGGAGAGGTGAAGGGAGGCAACTTACTGCTTCGACTCCTCCAGCTCTCGTTTCAGCCGTGCTTTTGCCTCCTCCACGCTCTCCCCGTCCCGGGTGAGATAGCGGTCCACAAAGGCGTCCTCCATTTTGGTGTAGCCACTTACCACGCGGTCTTGAATGGCGCCAAAGGTGGCGGTGACTTTTTCTGCGAGCTTCTCATTTGCGTTTACAAGTTTGGATTTTGCCATGGTTTAACTTCCTTTCTCGATTTCCAGATTAGATAAATGCCTAGAGATAGAATGAAGGCACATACGGCAGCACCGGTCAGCGCATTCATCCACTGGGAAGGTGTGTGTTCCGATGTGCCGAAGGAGACCAACATGGACCGCTGCAACGTCAATACCGAAGCCGCCACCTCCGCATATCGGATGTTGCGGATGACCACCGACAGGGGAGAGGTGTCCCAATGCCGAACTCTTTGGACCGCGGCCACCGTAATTTTGTAGAAGGTATAGGTGGCTATCGTTTCGCCTTCGCCCGCATGGCGCTGCAACAAAGTTGTGGTAGCCAGAAATCATCCCTCCCTTCTATGAAAAAAGGGCGGCCCGTCCAGACCGCCCCCACTTCGGGCCAACATGGCCCGAGTCTGTTTAACTTGCCAGAAACCGGTACAGAGCGGATTTGCCTCCGTCCAGCGCCCAAAGCAGAGAACCAGCCGCCGCTTGCAGCCCATACGGCGAAAGAAGGAAGGCGAGGAACAGAAATACAATCCCGCCAATGGGGGTCGGCGTGAAAAAGAGGGCGATACCCAGCACCGCCAGGATCACGGAGGCAATCGTCAGCAGGAAGGCGCAAATATCAAACAGAAACACCAGCAGAGCCGCCAGAAGGGACAGCGCCAGAGCGAAGGGCGCGACTAATATTTTCAGCAGTATCTTCATCATCAAAACCTCCTTTATTCTTTCTATCTCTATTTTATCATGCCTGCCCGGGGACATAAATGTTGCGAAAGATTAGTGAATCCTGTCCCGGAGCTTCGGGTCAACATGGCCCGAAGCCATTGTTTCATAAGAAAGAATATTGTATAATCAGTGTGCGAAGAGAGGGGTGATGGATGTGAGGGAATCACAAAAGCAGTTGATTTTAATGGACTGCAAAATTATGATGAATAAATTAGGCGATATACCATTTGACATTTCCTTTGAAAAGCTTCAAACAGAGTTATGGAATATTGGAAACAAATATGGAATATCAGGCCCAGAAGTCTTTAAGATATTTATGGACAATTTCCCGAAAAAGGGGGGTAAGGCTTGAAAAAAAGCAAAAGTTTATTTGAAGCGTGTCGGGCACTAAAAAATTTGGTTCAAGTGCTATTTAAGAAAATGCCTGTCCTTTTTTTGGTGTTAATTTATTTGGTAGATTTAGGCATACGAAGCTACCTGTCAGAAGGATTTTCTACGACATACTTGTTAGGATTACTTATTCTTTTAATTTCAATAGGTATTTACGTCAGCACAAAAAGCTTTTCTGAAACTACACTCAGTTTTGTATTAGGCGTGTTAACGATTTACTCGATTGATTGGGAAAAGGCCAATATTACTTTATTTGTCATTTTATATTTAGCATATATTGTAATTGTGTTTTATGTTTCTGTTATAAGATTAGCTGCAAAGCAAGAAGCAATATTAAGCCAAGCTGCCTGCAAATTAGACATCAAAGACCATGATAGAATCTACAAACGTCTAAAAGCTATTTCTCACACGACGACAAAATACAATCAGCTATCTATATTGGATAAAAGCGAAGTCATTCGATATTTGGCCTTTCGCCAAGTTATTACCGGCGAATATGAAGAAGCTATCAATGTAATCGAGTTAATCAAAGGCGTTTGTCAAACCGATATTATTTCTTGCTGTGAAATTTACTACGGTTTCTATGCGTACTGCTATAACAAGCGACTAACAAACCCTAATATCTCCAGCGAGATTGAGAAGATGTTCGATAAAGTAACTACCCTTACCATGTCATATACGGAGTTTTTTGATGTTTTTGCCGCAACAAAAAGAATATTGGTTGAAGGGAAATTAACTTTTGAAAAGTATTTACTCGAAATACGAGAGCTTTCACTCAAAGGATACAGTAGTGAAGATATAATTGATTTGATGAAAACAAAATACCTATAAAAAATAGGAGGGATAAAAGTCGTGCGACTTTTATCCCTCCTATTTTACTTTTGAACCAGCTCGGAGAGCTCCCGCAGCACCTTTGACACCTCGCCCCACAGCTTTTCATAGTCTCGCTTCAATCCGTCGATTTCCTCCGGGTACACGCCGTAGGTATGCGCGTGTACGGCGACCTGATTGAGATTGTTGGAACAACGCCTTTGCAGCGAGATCAATTCTTTTATGGGCGCAAGGTCAACGTGCAGGATATACCCGTTCAGAGCCATCTTCCGCACATAAGCCCCGGCATTGGAAATGCCCGCTTCGGCCATCCGCTCATGGATGGCCGCCAGCTCGTCCGGCGTCACCATGACGTGCAGATGAACATTCCGCTTGCGGTTCTCCATCAGCGTTCCAGCTCCCGGCCCTTTCTGCGCTCTTTGGGCTCCTTCACTTTATCCAGCGGTTTTGCGTCCAGCTCCGGGGACGCAGGCGGGATAGGCGTGTTGTTGGGTACGCCGTCGATCATGTTGCAGTTCTGCTCTGTGGAGAGTTCGGCGGTTTTCAGATAGTTGTCTTTTTCGTGCATGGCAATCCTCCTTATCGTTCCTCATGGCTTTTATGGTTATGGAGCTGGCAAAAAGACATTACCACAAGCTCATGACCAGGTAGTGTTCTACTTTTCCAAAACCGCTTTATTCGCTATCACATGGAGTTTTTCAAAAGCGGTCTGACCAGTATCATCAAGCTGTGGCTGGAAGGGGGATGCCAGGAGACCCCGGAGGAGATGTTTGAAATTGTGAAAAGCGAGTATCAGGGGAGAGAGTAGATAGAAAAATAGAACGAGCCACCTGCCCCAGAGAGAAGGGCAGGTGGCTTGAAAACGTGTATGATCATTATGAGAAGACCACGGAAAAGTAATATGCAAAGTCCATGGATGGCTCTGCGTGTCCCTGTTCCAATTGCTCTAGGGAGAGGGGCGCCAGTCCCCATTTCCCATAGCCCAGCGCCAGCAGGCCTTGCTCAGTATCATCGGCGATGGGAAGGGTTCCCTCTACCTGAGTGGAGCCTCGGATGTAGGAGGTGATGTCCTCGACACCCTCTAGAATGGGGAGTTCCTTGGTGTGCGTGGTGCCATCGTTGGTGACCACCAGACGCACTCTGGAAGCTTCAAATTCCGGAATGAAGGCCAGCATACCGTCGGACCAGGCGGTTTCGCCTGTGGATAAAAGATCTGCCACCGCTGTTTTGCCTACCAGCTCTCCGGAGCGATACTCATACTGATACACCGTCAGTTGGTGATAAGGTTTTTTGGCGTAAAACCGGAAGAGCATGGCTCCATCGTTCTGGGACAATAGCTCCGCTGTCGTTACCTCCGGGCCATTCTGGTCTAGTGCCTGGATGTAGTTTTGAGGTTGGGAGAAGTGCCTGTAGAGGACCACGCCCAGGCAGCCGCAAACCAGCAGGGTGAGGGCCATCAGAGTGGCGATGACCTGCTTGAGCCTTCGCTGTCGGTGCTGGCTGTCCTGGGTCACTTGGATGAGATTGTCTTCCGATTTGGCCGGGAGATCCTCCCGGGGGATGTCCTCTCCGGCGAGAAACTCGTTGATGGTGATGCCCAGAATCTCGCACAGCTCCAGATAGACGGACACGTCTGGCAGGCAGATACCCCGCTCCCATTTGGAGACCGACTTATCACTCATGCCCAGCTTTTCTGCCACCTGTTTTTGAGTCAGCCCTAACGCCTTCCGCTTGCTGGCAATGTATGCCCCGATTTTCACAAGGTCCATGGATATACCCCCTCTCTTGGCTGCAAGTATAGCAGAAAGAGGAGAAAAGGAACACCCCTCAGAAGTAGAATCGGGGGAGAGAGTCAAAAATCCAGGGATTATTCCAGAATTTCATAGGGGGCCTGTTGGGCCAGCAGGGTGCGCAGCTGGTCCATGGTCCCAGTGGTTAGATCGTACTTGGGTAGGAGAAGCAGCGTATCCTGGAAAAAGGGGAGAAGCAGATCAGGGGTCTCCACAAAGAAAGACACAGTGGAATAGGGGTATACACTGGGGTTGTCCTCTGGCTGAGACACGGTGAGGCTCTGGTGGTCAAACACCGCTTGGATGGTGTGGGGCTTGAGGTCCTGGTACTTGGCAAGAAGGTTCCGTGCCTCTTTCTCAAAGGGGGTGGTGCGTTGACGCCGCCGAGAGGGCAGGACGGCGACACTCACCAGCAGGCAGGGAACCGCTGCCCACAGCAAACCTAGCATCTGATTGGGAGCGCCCAGGGCAGACATGCACAGGAAGAGACCGCAGGCCAAGTCCAGAATGGCCAGCAGGGTGCGCTGGTAGAGCCAGAGGGTCAGCTGGCCCAAGAAGAAGGCACAGGCTCCTGCCACCAGCGGGACAAACAGCTCCTGGGGGTCGATGAGCCCGGGGGCCAACAGCAGCAGGCCCAGCACCCAGAGTAGGAGTCCTAAAAACTGGCGCAGACGTTTGCGATGGTTTACCACAGGCTGGGAGCCACGCTCTGCGTTCGAGAGCTTGTCGGTGACCTGCCACAGGCCGGGAAGTCGCTGGCGGGAGTGGAGCTCCACTCGCTTTTCCAGCGCCGCGGCGAGCTGGGGGAGCAGGGCTTCGGTGTCCAGAGGGGAGAGAGAAAAGGTGAAGGAATCAGTCAATGTACCCACCTCCAAAAAGAATGCAGGTTTATCAAATTCTCCCTGAGTATACCATGGGGGATTGAGAATATCATCAAGGTTTTATTAAGAATTTTGAAAGACGAGCGGAGAGAAAAGACCCTGTACACCCTGGTGGAAATGGAGTACAATGGAACCATCTATTTGACAAAAAGGAGAGAGGCCGCCATGACCAATCACGAACCTATGGCTCTGGTGCGGGAGAAGCTCATTGAGCGCACTGCAAAGAAGCTGGAAGAGAACAATATGACTGCCTACTATGCGCCTACCCTGGAGGACGCCCGAAAGCTGGTGCAGGAGCTGTTGCCCAAGGGGTGCACGGTTGCCTGTGGAGGAAGCATGACGTTGAGTGAGGCGGGCATCATGGACCTTCTGCGCAGCGGTGACTACGAGTTCTATGACCGGGAGGCGGTGCCCCAAGAGGAGATCGACCTGGTCCTGCGTAAGGCCTTTTTTGCCGACTGTTACCTCACCAGCTGTAACGCCGTGACCGAGCAGGGCGAGCTGTACAACGTGGATGGCAACGCCAACCGGGTGGCTGCCATGACCTACGGCCCCAAGAGCGTCATCTGTGTGGTGGGATACAACAAGATTGTACCCGATTTGGAGGCGGCAGTGGCCCGGGTGGAGCAGGTGGCCGCTCCGGCCAACGCGGTACGGCTGCACAGAAAGACCCCCTGCACCGTCACCGGACGCTGTGAGGACTGCCACAGCCCGGACCGCATCTGCTGCACCACGGTGATTCACCGCCAGCAGCGGGTGCCCGGCCGCATCAAGGTGATCCTGGTAGGCGAGGAACTGGGATATTGATGGATACAAAGAATGGCACAGGTTTCTTTGAGAAAACCTGTGCCGTTCTTTTTTGCTTGGGTTAGGTGGTGGCAAACTGGCTGTTGTACAGATTGGCGTAGAAGCCGTTCTGATCCAGCAGCTGCTGGTGGGTACCAGTCTCCACGATGTCACCGTCCTTCATCACCAGGATGACGTCGGCGTTGCGGATGGTGGACAGCCGGTGGGCGATGATGAAGCTGGTGCGGCCCTGGGTGAGGCGGTCCATGGCGGTCTGGATGGCCACCTCGGTGCGGGTGTCCACACTGGAAGTGGCCTCGTCCAAAATGAGAATCTTGGGGTCCGAGAGGATGGTGCGGGCGATGGTGAGCAGCTGCTTCTGGCCCTGGCTGATGTTGCTGGCATCCTCGTTGAGCACCGTGTCATAGCCATGGGGGAGGGTGCGCACAAAGTGGTCCACCTGGGCGGCTTTGGCGGCCTGGAGCACCTCTTCATCGGTGGCGGACAGACGGCCGAAGCGGATGTTCTCCATGATGGTGTCGTTGTACAGCCAGGTGTCCTGGAGCACCATACCGAAGGCGTCCCGCATCTCGCCCCGGGCGAACTGGCGCACGTCGTAGCCGCTGAGGAGAATGGCTCCCTGATTGACGTCATAGAAGCGCATAAGCAGCTTGACGATGGTGGTCTTACCGGCTCCGGTGGGACCTACGATGGCCACCTTGGTGCCAGGCTGAATGGAGGCGGAGAAGTCGTGGATGATGGTCTTATCCGGCAGATAGCCAAAGTTTACGTGGGCAAACTGCACCGAGCCGTCGATGGATTCAGGGTCTACAGCAGGCACCGGGTCGGCCTCCTCTTCCGGCTCCTCCAGGAAGAGGAACACCCGCTCGGCGGCGGCAGCGGTGAGCTGGAGCTGGTTGGAGATGTTGGCCAGCTGGTTGATGGGCTGGGTGAACTGGCGCACGTACTGGATGAAGGCCTGAATGTCACCCACGGTGATGGCCTGGTTCAGAGCCAGGAAGCCGCCCAGCACGCAGATGGCCACATAGCCCAGGTTGCTGGCAAAGTTCATCAAAGGCATCATTAGACCGCTGAGGAACTGGCTCTTCCATGCGCTGTGGTAGAGCTTCTCGTTCATCTCGTTGAAGTCTCGGATGGAGTCCTCCTGGCCGTTGAAGGCGGTGACCACCACATGGGCGCCGTACATCTCCTCCACGTGGCCGTTGACATGGCCCAGATATTCCTGCTGGCTGCGGAAGAACTTCTGACTGTGGCGAATGACGCTGGTGACAATGATCAGGCACACTGGGAGGATGCACAGGGCAACCAGGGTCATCCAGGGGCTGATGGACAGCATCATGATGAGCACGCCCAGCAGCAGGGTCACCTGGGTGACCACCTGGGACAGGCTCTGGTTCAGGGTCTGGGTGACGGAGTCCACGTCATTGGTGATACGGCTGAGCACTTCGCCGTGGGACACCTTGTCAAAGTAGGACATGGGCAGACGGTCGATCTTCTGGCTGATGTCCGTGCGCATGGTGTAGCTGACTTTGGTGGCAATGCCCGCCATGAGCCAGCCCTGGACATAGTTGAGCAAAGCGCTGAACAGGTACAGACCGCCCAGGAACAGCAAAATCTGGGCCAGAGCGTCAAAGTCAATGGAGCCAGTACCGGCGATCATAGCCATCAAGCCTTCAAACAGCTTGGTGGTGGCTTGGCCCAGAATCTTAGGACCAAGGATGGAACATGCGGTGCCCGCAATGGCGCACACCAGAGCGATGATGAGCATGGGGAGATAGCGCTTCATGTAGCCCAGCAGCTTGATCATGGTGCCCTTGAAATCGGCTGCCTTTTCTCCCATCGGGTTACGGCCGCCCATGGGGCCGTGTCTCATAGGTCCTGCCATTATGCCAATTCCTCCTTTGAAAGCTGACTTTGGGCAATCTCCTGATAGGTCTTGCAGGTGCGCATCAGCTCCTGATGGGTGCCGCAGCCCACCACCTTGCCCTGGTCCAGAACCAGGATTTGGTCGGCATCCAGGATGGTGGATACCCGCTGGGCCACGATGAGGACGGTGGCCTGGGTGGTGTACTCCTTCAGAGCGGCTCGGAGCTGGGCGTCGGTCTTAAAGTCCAGAGCGGAGAAGGTGTCGTCGAAGATATACACCGGGGCCTCCTTGGCCAGAGCCCGGGCAATGGATAGACGCTGCCGCTGTCCGCCGGAGACGTTGGTGCCGCCCTGGCTGATGGGGGTCTGCATACCCTGGTCCAGGTGGGAGATGAACTCGGAGGCCTGGGCGATGCGGGCGCTGTTGTCGATGGTGTCCTGGGAGGCGTCGGGATTGCCGTACCGCAGGTTGCTCTCCACGGTGCCCCGGAGCAGCAGGCCCTTCTGGGGCACGTAGCCGATGGCGTCCCGCAGTTCCTTCTGGGGTAGATCTCGGATGTCCACTCCATCCAGGGTGATGCTGCCCTCGCTGACGTCGTGGAAGCGGGGGATGAGGTTGATGAGGGTGGATTTGCCGGAACCAGTGGAGCCAATGAAGGCGGTGGTCTGTCCGGGCCGGGCCACAAAGCTCACGTGCTCCAGCACATCGGCGTCGGCGCCGGGGTAGCGGAAGGACACGTCCCGGAACTCCACCACGCCTTTCACAGGCTGGCTCAGGTGGGTGGGGTGGTCGCTGTCCTTGACCTGCACCTCCGTCTGGAGAATCTCGTTGATACGCTCGGCGGACACGGAGGCCCGGGGCACCATGATAAACATCATGCTGATGAACAAGAAGCTCATGATGACATGCATGGCGTACTGAATGAAGGCCATCATGTCGCCCACCTGCAAGTTGCTGGCGGCGATCTGCTTGCCGCCGAACCACACGATGAGCAGGGACAGGCCGTTCATCACCAGGGTCATGGCGGGCATCATGGTGGCCATGGCCCGGTTGACGAAGAGGGTGTTGGAGGTGAGGTCGTCATTGGCCTTTTCAAAGCGGTCCTGCATGAACTTTTGATTGGAGAAGGCACGCACCACCATCAGGCCGCCGATCTCCTCCCGGCTGACCAGGTTGAGGCGGTCCACCAGGGCCTGCATCTTCTTAAAGCGGGGCATGGCCACGGCAAAGAGCACCAGCAGCAGGCCCAGCATGACGATGAGGGCCAGAGCCAGCACCCAGGCCAGGTTGACGCAGGTGGACAGGCCCATGATGAGGCCACCAATGCCCATGATGGGGGCAAAGCACAGTAGCCGCAGACCCATACTCAGGAAATTCTGCACCTGGGTGATGTCGTTGGTGGAACGGGTGATGAGGGTGGCCCCGGAGAAGCGGTCCATCTCATCGTTGTTGAAGTAGGTGACCTTGGTGAACACATCCCGGCGCAGGTCCCGAGCGACCCCGGCGCCCATGCGGGCCATGCAGTAGCCGGCGGCCACGGCGCACAGGGTGAGCAGCACCGCCAACACGGCCATGCGTCCACCCGTGGTGAGGATGTAGTGGGTCTGAATGGCATCGGTGTCAGCACCCAGCTGCTGATAGAAGGCCTTGACCATGGCCACACCTGTCTGCTCCAGCATGGTGTCCGGGGTCTGGGATGCCACGTCAATGGCTTGCTGGATGAGTTCTTGGGCCTGAGGCTGGGCCAGGATCTGGCCCAGGGCCTGGAATCCCTCAGCGATAGAGGCCTGGTCGTCCTCGCTGGAGCCAGAGGTCTGGCTCATGACCTGGGTCAAGGCGTAGCTGGCCCGACCAAAGGCGGTCTCCACCGCTTGGGTGTCCTGGGTGTTCAGAGCCAGGTCGGTGTCTGCGGCCTTGGGGAAGGTGGCAGACAGGTCCTCATAGTCCGGGTGGTCTGCCAGGGCCACGTAGGCCTCCTCCACCACATCCCGGTCCTCTTGGGACATGAACTGCTCCATGAGGCCAAAGGCGTCGGCGGAGATTACCTGGGGAGCGGGGGAGGTGATGCCTCCCTGTTGCAGGCCCACATTGACGATGTCGCTCATGTAGTTGGGCAGGGACAGCTCCAGCATGGCCTGGCCAAAGAGAAACACAATGCCCATCAACAACAAAACGGCATAGGGTTTCAAATAACGCTTGAGTTTCAGCATAAAATCTGGTTCCCTCCTAGAAGTTACGGTTTGCCCTGGGAAAATTCCTCTTGCACTGCCAGGGCCAGGCAGTGGAAGGCTTGGATGAGCAGCTGGGCGTTGACCCCGTCCTGGGTGTCCAGCCGGTGGAGTACCCGCTCCAACTTCCCCAACATCTCAGAGCCGGTGGTCTGGAGCAGCTCGTTGCCTGCGCTCGTCAGGTGAATCCACACCGTGCGGCGGTCCCGCTGGTCCGGCTCCCGCCGGACATAGCCCAGTTCCTCCAGCTTGGTGATGCGCTGACTCACCGCCGGCATACTCTGCTTCATGGCCTTGGCCAGGGTGGACAGGGTCATGGGGGCGGGCTCTTGGGAGCAGCCCTCACCCCAGGACAGAGCCTGGCCATTGGGACAGCGCAGGGTGTACAGGGTGAAAAATTCCGACTTGTTGATTCCGGTGTTGGGGATGGCCAGCTTCCAGGTGCGGCGCAGCAGGTCCATCTCCCGCAGCAGCTCCAGCGCACGTGGGTGTTGCTGATCCTTCAATGTTATAACCTCCCATCTTGGTACTGAACCCTCAAAAAAGGTTAAGTAACATAATTAAGAAACATAAGGGATTATAGGCGCGTCACTCCCGGTTGTCAATGGCTTTTCAAAAAGTTCACAAAATCGACAAAATTACCGGGGGAATATTCCAGCTCGCCGGAGCATAGGGTGCATTAGGTTGATTTGGACAAGGGAGGGAGCGTATGGACACAGGGGTGAGACGGCGTTCCACTCCGGCGGGGGCGCGGCGGGGAAAGCCAGCGGCCGCGCCGGGAGCGGCCCGCTGGGGGATTCAGCTGGTGGCCAGCGGCATGCTGTTTTTGTTGGTGTTTATCGGGCGAGGGGTGTTTCCCGGCCAGGCGGAGGCGGTGCGCCAGATGCTGCAAGCGGACATGGACCTGGGGAGCTGGATGCAGCAGGCAGCGGCCTGGGCGGGGGAGAAGTTGCCCGGAGCGGCGTGGCTGGAGCAACTGGTGGAGGGAACCGACCAGGGGAGCGGGAACGCAGCCGGTCAGCAGGTGACCCTTCTGAGCCAGCAGCAGGACCTGGGGCAGTCCTACATAAATGGTCACGGTGGGGCCGCAGAGGAGGAGCCGGAGGCAACGGCGACCCCTGCACCAACCCCCACGCCAGCGCCTACCCCTCAACCCACCCCAGCACCCACACCCGCCCCCACGCCGGAGGTGGTGACGGCGGTGGCTCAGGAGTACAGTCCGGACGGGGTGGCGCTGCCCTCCAATGTCAGCTATGAGTACTACGAGCTGGGGCTGGAGAAGACGGTGTGCCCGGTGACCGGGCCGGTGAGCTCCACCTTTGGATACCGCACCAACCCCATCACCCAGAAAAACGAGTTCCATTTGGCGCTGGACATTGCCGCCGATGAGGGCACGGAGATTAAGGCCTTTGCCGACGGGGTGGTGGAGTACATCGGCCAGAGCGACGACTTCGGGTTGTATTTTAAAATCACCCATAAAAACGGGGTGAGTTCTTTTTATGCCCATTGCAGCAAGCTGCTCATTCAAAAGGGGGATACCGTGACCTGCGGGCAGACGGTGGCCCTGGTGGGGGAGACGGGGATGGCTACGGGTCCCCACCTGCACCTTACCATAGAAAAGGATAAGATCCGACTGGACCCGGCCTATTATGTGGACCCGTCCTGAGGCCAAGTGGCGGGTGAGCGCCGGGTTCTGGCTGGTGTTGGGGGTGCTGTTCTACCTGGACGAGGGGGTGGGGCTGCTGCCCTGGGGATTGCTGGCCTGCCTGGTCCATGAGCTGGGCCACTTGGGGGCGGCCAAATGCCTTGGGGGGCATCTGGAACAGGTGAGCCTCACGGCGGTGGGGGCGGAGATGACTATGCGGTATTCCCGCACCCTGTCCTATGGGGAGGACACGGTGGTGGCCCTGGCAGGCCCGGCGGCCAATCTGGTGCTGGGCGGGCTGGCATGGGCGGGACAGCTCTATGTGCTGGCCGCTTTGAGCGTGGGGGTGGGGGCGTTCAACCTCCTGCCCATCCGACCTCTGGACGGCGCTCGCATCTTTCGCAATTACATTTCGCCGCTGTTGGGGCCGGAGCGGGCAGACCGGTGGGAGACCGGTCTGTCTGCGCTGGTGGTAGGGGGACTGGTAGGTGTGGGGGCCATCGTCATGGGCGCATATGCCAACGTCACTTTGCTCCTCACCTCTACGTGGCTGTTCTGGGGGGTGGTGCGCCGGGAGACCCTGGGGTGGTGGCAGAACAAGAGAAGAAAAAAAGGGAAATAAAGACTTGCTTTCTCTCGGCCACTATGGTAAAATAACTCGGTCTTAAATAAGGGTGGTCCTCTGCGCATGACACGTTGACGCACGAACGCCTGAATACTAGGAGGAAATATCAATGGAACAGCTGAAGCAATTTAGCCAGAAGTATCTGAAGGCCGAGGCCCCCGTGGCCAACGTGGGTGACACCGTCCGCGTGCACATCCGCGTCAAGGAAGGCAACCGTGAGCGTATCCAGGTGTTCGAGGGTACCGTCATCGCCAAGAAGCACGGCGGCATCGAGGAGACCTTCACCGTGCGTCGTGTGTCTTACGGCGTGGGCGTGGAGAAGGTGTTCCCCCTGCACGCTCCCACCATCGAGAAGGTGGAGACCGTCCGTCACGGTAAGGTTCGCCGCGCCAAGCTGTACTACCTGCGCAACCGCGTCGGTAAGGCTGCTAAGGTCAAGGAAGATCTGTAATTGCACCAGTTTGCACGAGAAAAGGAGCGGAATTTCCGCTCCTTTTTTTGTATTCCCACTTTCCCATAGGACAAATCTTTAGTATAATAGATAGAAAATCTGCACTGGGAGAAACGCTCCCAGAGAAAGGGGAGCACGATGAACATCCAATGGTATCCCGGACATATGACTAAGACCCGCCGCCAGATGGAGGAGGACGTGAAGTTCGTGGACATGGTGGCGGAGGTGGTGGATGCCCGCATTCCCATCTCCAGCCGCAACCCGGACATTGACTCCATGGTGGGGGACCGCCCCCGTATGATCATCTTCAACCGGGCCGATCAGGCAGACCCCAAGGTCACTGCCCAGTGGATGGCCTGGTTTAAGCAAAAGGGCTATGCGGTGCTGGAGACCGATGCCAAGAGCGGCAAGGGCGTCAACCAGTTTTCCAACGTGGTCAAGCAGGCCCTGCGGGAGAAGATCGAGGCCTGGAGAGCCAAGGGCCAGGTGGGCCGTCCCGTGCGGGTGATGGTGGTGGGGGTACCCAATGTGGGCAAATCCACCTTCATCAACAAAGTGGCCCGCCGCAAGTCTGCCAAGGCGGGGGACCGCCCCGGCGTCACCCGTGGCAAGCAGTGGGTGAACATCGACCAGGGCCTGGACCTGCTGGACACCCCCGGCATTCTCTGGCCCAAATTTGAGGACGAGACTACTGGCATGCATTTGGCCTTTACAGGCGCTGTGCGAGACGAGATTCTGGACGGCGAGGAGCTGGCCTGCGGCCTGATGGCCCTTTTGAGCGCCCATTATCCTGGCGTGTTGGAGGAGCGTTACAAGCTCAAAGACCTGGAGGGAAAGGCCGGTTGGGAGCTGCTGGAGATGGCTGCCCACAAGCGCGGCATGCTGATTTCTGGCGGCGAGGTGGACACCGAGCGGATGTCTCGGGTGCTGCTGGATGAGTTCCGAGGTGGCAAGCTTGGACGCTTTACACTGGAACGGCCGGAGGATATCCATGAATAACGGGGAAGAGCGCATCGACCTTTACCAGTGGGATGCCCAGATTCGTGCCCAAGCGGGGATTGAGCACCTGGCCGGGGTGGATGAGGCGGGAGCCGGACCCCTGGCCGGGCGGGTGTACGCTGCGGCGGTGATTCTCCCCCAGGGGGCGGAGCTGCCCTATCTCAACGACTCCAAGAAGGTGACACCCCGGCGGCGGGAGCTGCTCTTTGACCTCATCCGGGAGCAGGCGGTGAGCTATAGTGTGGCCTGGGCAGAGGCGGAGGAGATCGACCAGCTGGACATCCTCAATTGTCGGATGCTGGCCATGCAGCGGGCCATTGACGGCCTGGAGCCTGCCCCCCAGCTGGTGCTGGTGGACGGCAACCGGGACCACGGAAGCCGCTGCGCCATCACCGCTCCTCACCAGTTGGTGGTGAAGGGGGATGCCCACTCCGCCTCCATTGCCGCTGCCTCCATCCTGGCCAAGGTCAGCCGGGATCGATACATGGAGGAGATGGCCCAGGCATATCCCCAATACGCCTTTGACAAGCACAAGGGGTACCCCACCAAGCTGCACTATGAGCTGCTGCGGGAGTATGGACCCTGTCCCATCCACCGCCGCAGCTTTTTGAAGAAGCTATGAGGGGCGGGGAACAGGCCCGCCTGCTGGGCAAGTGGGGAGAGATGCAGGTGGCCAACTACCTGCGCAAACAGGGGTACAACATCGTGGATGTCAACTACCGCTGTCGGCTGGGGGAGTTGGACCTGGTGGCCACAAACCGCAAGTACCTGGCCTTTGTGGAGGTGAAGCTGCGGCGCAACGACGATATCATGACCGCCCGGGAGTCGGTGACGCTCTCCAAGCAGCGCAAGCTGCGGGCGGCGGCACTGCTCTACCTGCAAGCCCATCCCACCCAGCTTCAGCCCCGGTTCGACGTGGCAGAAATCTATGCGCCCCAGGGGACTGCCACCCGTCATCCCCACATAAACTATCTGGAAAATGCTTTTTGAGGTGAGTGGGAATGAACCGATTTTCTGTGATGGATGGACACTGTGACACGGTGTACCGCTGCTGGGCCATGGGGGAGGAGCTGCCCTACAACACCGGGGCGCTGGAGCTGGGCTCTGCGCTGGACACTTTTGGGGCCTATGCCCAGGTGTTTGCCCTGTGGACGGCCCCGGGCTACGTGGGGGGCGGATGTCCCGAAGCAGCCTGCAAAAGCCAGCTGAACTATTTCCGCCATCAGATGGACTGCTACTCTCATCTGGTGACCCACTGCACCACCGCCCGTGAGGCCCGTCAGGCCAACCGGGAAGGGAAGTGTGCCGCATTCATCTCTGTGGAGGGGGCGGAGCTGTTGGGGTGCAGCCTGGAGGGCCTGGAGTGGGCCGCCCGGCAGGGGGTGTGCGCCATCAACCCAACCTGGAATCATGCCAATGCCCTCAGCGGTTCCCACAGCGACCAGCCCCACCAGGGCCTCACCCCGCTGGGCCGGGAATTTGTGCGGCGGATGGGGGAACTGGAGGTGCTGGTGGACGTGTCTCACCTGTCCGGGGCGGGGTTCTGGGACGTGATGGACCTGTGCCAAGGGGGCGTGATTGCCAGCCACTCCAACGCCCGGGCGGTGTGTGACCACACAAGAAACTTGACGGATGAGCAGATAACTGCCATAATAGAGCATCAAGGTGTCATTGGACTAAATTTCTATGAGAACTTTGTAGGCGGCAGCCGGGACCTGGAGGCGGTACGCCGCCACTTGGACCACATCCTGGCCCTGGGTGGGGACAAATGTGTGGCCCTGGGGGGCGACTGGGACGGGGCGGAGCTCGTGGAACCCCTATCCCACATCACCCGGCTTTCCGGGCTCTATTCGTATCTACTGAGTTATGGATATGGGGAAGAGCTGCTGCACGATGTGTTTTACAATAACTTAATGAGGGTAGTGAGACAATCATGAATTATCTGAGCACGAGAAACAACAATTTGCGTATGACTGCGGCTCAGGCCATTGCCAAGGGACTGGCGCCGGACGGAGGTCTGATGACTCCCCAGGTGCTGCCCCGCCTGGCGGGAAATGCCCTGGAGTCCCTGAAGGATATGTCCTACCAGCAGCGGGCGGTGTATGTGCTGAACGGATTTTTGGAGGGCTTCTCCAGCTCTGAGCTGACGGGATATGCCCGGGCGGCCTACGGCGGTGGAAAGTTCTCTGACCCCGAGGTGGCTCCGGTGCGCCGTCTGGACGACAACACCTACTGCCTGGAGCTGTGGCACGGCCCCACCTGCGCCTTCAAGGATATGGCCCTGCAAATGCTGCCCCATCTCCTCTCCGCCTCTCTGCGGAAGAACGATGAGAAGAAGACGGTGTGCATTCTGGTGGCCACCTCTGGCGACACCGGAAAGGCTGCCCTGGAGGGCTTCAAGGATGTGAGCAAGACTCAGATCCTGGTGTTCTATCCCAAGGACGGCGTGTCTGACATTCAGCAGCTGCAAATGGTCACCCAAGAGGGTGGCAACGTGGGCGTGTGCGCCGTAGTGGGCAACTTCGACGACGCTCAGACCGGGGTCAAGAAGCTGTTTGCCGACGAGGAGCTGGCCCAGCAGCTGGCCGAGCGCGGCTATTTCCTGTCCTCTGCCAACTCCATCAACTGGGGCCGTGTGCTGCCTCAGATCGTCTATTACATCTCCGCCTACAGCGATCTGCGCCGGGAGGGCGCCATTGAGAAGGGCCAGGAGATCAATGTCTGCGTGCCCACGGGAAATTTCGGCAATATTCTCGCTGCCTATTATGCCAAAATGATGGGGGTGCCCATTAAGACCCTCATCTGTGCCTCCAATGAGAACAACGTGCTCACCGATTTTCTCCGCACGGGTGTGTATGACCGCAATCGTCCCTTCCACAACACTCTGTCTCCCTCCATGGACATTCTCATCTCCAGCAACCTGGAGCGTCTGCTCTTTGAGCTGTCCGGCCGGGATGACAAGCAGGTGACCGAGTACATGGAGCAGTTGGCGGAGAAGGGCAGCTATGAGGTGAGCGTGCCCATCAAGACCAAGCTGCACCAGACCTTTGCCGCTGGGTACTGTGACGATGCTCAGACCAAGGAGACCATCCGCCGCATGTGGGAGGAGCAGCACTACCTCATTGACCCCCACACCGCTGTGGCCTTTGACGTGCTGGAGCAGTACCGCAAGGAGAGCGGGGACGAGACCCCCACGGTGGTGGTGTCCACCGCCAGCCCCTTCAAGTTCTGCTCCAGCGTGCTGGACGCCCTGGGGGTGCAGGAGCACGCCGCTGGCACGGAGATTCTGGACCAGCTGTCCCAGCTCACTGGGGTAGAGGTGCCCCAGCCTCTGGCCCGACTGAAAAACAAACAGCCCCGGTTTGACACCGTCGCCGAGAAGGAGCACATGGTGGATCAGGTGCTGGAGCACTTGCGCTGACCGGGGACAAGGAGGGAAGAAATGGCCCTTTATGCCATCGGAGACACCCATCTGTCTCTGGGCGCCGACAAGTCCATGGAGGTGTTCGGGGGCAGTTGGGAAGGCTATGTGGAGAAGCTGGAGGAAGGCTTTTCCTGCGTATCGGACGATGACACGGTGGTGCTGTGCGGGGACCTGTCCTGGGGTATGAGCCTGGAGGAGGCGAAAAAGGACCTGGAGTTTCTCAACTCCCGGCTGCCGGGGGAGAAGTGGATTTTGAAGGGAAACCACGACTACTGGTGGAACACCGCCTCCAAGATGAATGCCTTTTTTCAGGCAAACGGCCTGGAGCGCCTGCACATTCTCCACAACAACTGCGCCTTTTACGGGGATGTGGCCCTGTGCGGCACCCGGGGCTGGTTCTATGAGGAGCAGGCCAACGCCCCCTCGGGGAAGGTGTTTCGCCGGGAGGTGATGCGCCTGGAGACCTCGCTGAAGGCGGCGGGGGAGGCGGAGAAATACTGCTTTCTCCACTATCCGCCCCTGTACAAGGGGTACCAGTGCCCGGAGATTTTGCAGCTGCTGGAGCAGTACCAGGTAAAGCTGTGTTGCTACGGCCATCTCCACGGTCCCAGCCACCGTCTGGCGGTGGAGGGAGTGCAGGGAAGCGTGGCCTATCAGCTGGTGGCTGCAGACTACATCGGTTTCCGTCCGAAAAAAATTTTGGATTGACAAAAAAAACAGTGGAAATCTTCTGTACAATCTGATAGAATGGATTGGATTTATCAGAAAGAAAGCCCCAGCCTCAGGCGGGGCTAAGTTGGAGGAACGTATACATGAACATCAAGAGCAACGAGAAGAAAGAAAACAGCGCCATTGAGCTGGTCATCGAGGTCAGCGCTGCTGAGTTTGACGCCGCCATCAACAAGGTGTACAACAAGCAGAAGAAGAACATCATGGTCCCCGGCTTCCGCAAGGGCAAGGTGCCCCGCAAGATGGTGGAGAAGATGTACGGCGAGCAGGTGTTCTTTGAGGACGCTGTGGAGGAGGCCTATCCCGCTGCCTATGATGCCGCTCTGAAGGAGGCTGGCATTGTGCCCGTGGCCTACCCCAAGCTGGAGATCGTGGAGGTCAGCAAGGACGGCTTCACCTTCAAGGCTCTGGTCACCGTGCAGCCCGAGGCTTCCGTGAAGGAGTACAAGGGCCTGGTGGTTGCCAAGCCCGAGGTGAAGGTCACCGCCGCCGATGTCAAGGCTGAGATGAAGCCCTACATCGACCGTGCCTCCCGCCTGGTGAGCGTGGACCGCAAGGCCAAGAAGGGCGACGTGGCTGTCATCGACTTCGAGGGCTTCAAGGACGGCGTGGCCTTCGAGGGCGGCAAGGGCGAGAACTACTCCTTGGAGCTGGGCTCCGGCACCTTCGTCCCCGGCTTCGAGGAGCAGGTCATCGGCATGAAGGCCGGCGAGGAGAAGGACCTGGACATCACCTTCCCCGAGAACTACACCGCCGATCTGGCTGGCGCCGCCGTGGTCTTCAAGGTGAAGGTCAACGAGGTCAAGGAGCGTCAGGAGCCCGCCCTGGACGACGAGTTCGCCAAGGACGTGTCCGAGTTTGACACTCTGGATGAGTTCAAGAAGGACCTGAAGGAGAAGCTGAAGGCCCGCCGTCAGCAGCAGGCCGAGCGCGACTACGAGGCCGCTGTCATCGACGCCCTGCTGGAGAACCTGGTGTGCGACGTGCCCGAGGCCATGGTGGACTACCGCGCCGACAAGATGGTGGAGGAGCAGGCCATGCGCATGCAGCAGAACGGCCTGAACTTCCAGGACTACCTGAAGTACATGGGTCTGTCCATGGACGACGTGCGTGCCCAGGCTAAGACCGCCGCTGACCGCGCCGTACGCACCGCTCTGGCTCTGGATGCCGTGGCCAAGGCCGAGGGCATCGAGGTCACTCAGGAGGAGCTGGACGCCGAGGTCAAGCGCCTGGCCGAGCAGTTCAACGTCACCGAGGAGCAGGTCCGTGAGGTCACCAACGAGAGCGACATGAAGCAGGACCTGGGCTCCAAGAAGGCTCTGGAGCTGGTGAAGGCCTCCGCCAAGAAGCCCGCCAAGAAGAAGGAAGAGGCTCAGGCTGAGACCACCGAGGCTCAGGGCGAGTAATTTCATCCCGTAAAAAACCAGCAAGGGAGGAATATTCCTCCCTTGCTGCTGGGTATACTGGGACTGATTTCCAGTAACGAAGGAGAGGTTTCCATGAGTTTAGTTCCCTATGTTGTGGAGCAGACCAGCCGGGGAGAGCGTTCCTACGACATCTTCTCCCGTCTGCTCAACGACCGTATCATTTTCCTGGGTGAAGAGGTGAACGCCACCACATCCGCCCTGGTTGTGGCCCAGCTTCTGTACCTGGAGGCTCAGGACCCGGACAAGGACATTCAGTTCTACATCAATAGCCCCGGCGGCTCTGTCACCGACGGCATGGCCATCTATGACACCATGCAGTATATCAAGTGTGACGTGTCCACCATCTGTGTGGGTATGGCCGCCTCCATGGGCGCATTTCTGCTCTCTGCCGGTACCAAGGGCAAGCGTCTGGCTCTGCCCAATGCGGAGATCATGATTCACCAGCCCTCTGCCGGTACCCAGGGACAGATCACCGATATGGCCATCCACCTCAAGCGTCTGGAAGTCATCAAGAAGCGGATGAACCAGATCCTGGCCGACAACTGCGGCAAGAGCGTGGAGCAGGTCACCGCCGACTGTGAGCGTGACAATTTCATGACCGCCGAAGAAGCAGCGGCCTATGGCCTCATTGACAAGGTCATTTATAATCGTTGATGATGCAAAAGGGCGGAGACAAACACTGTCTTCGCTCTTTGGCACGTCTGACGAAAGGAAGGTAATTCATGGCTCGAGATGAGTACAAAACCGTTCGCTGTTCCTTTTGCGGCAAGCATCAGGAGCAGGTCGAGCGTATCATTGCCGGACCCGGGGCATACATCTGCAACGAGTGTGTCCACCTCTGCCTGAGCATTCTGGACGAGGAAGAGCGCCCGGAGCTGGGCAGTCCGGAGATGCCCGACGTGATTCCCACCCCCCGAGAGATTCGGGATGTGCTGGATGAATATATTATCGGCCAGGAGCAGGCGAAAATCGCCCTGTCCGTGGCTGTGTACAACCACTATAAGCGGATTTATTTTGGTGGCGGGGACTCGGTGGAGCTGCAAAAGAGCAACATCCTCTTGGTGGGCCCCACCGGCTGCGGCAAGACTCTCTTTGCCCAGACTCTGGCCCGGGTGCTGAAGGTGCCCTTTGCCATTGCCGACGCCACCACCCTCACCGAGGCCGGTTATGTGGGTGACGACGTAGAGAACATTCTGCTGCGGCTGGTGCAGGCGGCAGATTACGATATTGAGCTGGCCCAGCGGGGCATCATCTATGTGGATGAGATCGACAAGATCGCCCGGAAGAGCGAGAACACCTCCATCACTCGGGATGTGTCCGGCGAGGGCGTGCAGCAGGCTCTGCTGAAAATTTTGGAGGGTACGGTGGCCAATGTCCCGCCCCAGGGTGGCCGCAAGCACCCCCACCAGGAGTTCTTGCAGATTGACACCAAGAACATCCTGTTCATCTGCGGTGGTGCCTTTGATGGTCTGGAGAAGATCATTGAGCAGCGCATGGACCAGAAGACCATGGGCTTTGGCGCTCAGGTGCGCACCGCTGCCGAGCGCAGCGAGGAGGATATCTTCCGCAACGTGCAGCCCCATGACCTGCTGAAGTTCGGCATCATCCCCGAGCTGGTGGGCCGTCTGCCGGTGATCACTGGCCTGAAGGCCCTGAACGGCAAGCAGCTGGTGCAGATTCTCACCGAGCCCAAGAATGCTCTGGTCAAGCAGTACCAGAAGCTGCTGGAGTATGACAACGTGGAGCTGGAGTTCACCCCCGAGGCCCTGGAGGCAGCGGCCCAGAAGGCGGTGGAGCGGAAGATCGGCGCCCGTGGTCTGCGGGCGGTGCTGGAGGAAGTGATGACTCCCATCATGTACGATGTGCCCTCGGACGACTCCATCGCCAAGGTCATCATCACCCCCGAAGCCATCCGGGGAGAGCAGCCCCCTGAGGTGGTGCGGGAGGAAGGACGTCCCGCCAGACCCAGACTGGGTGCAGCCTCTCTGCGGGCGGAGCCGGGCGGACAGGCGGCCCGGAAGGGAAACGCATCCTAACCAAATTTTGATAGGGGCGGGCCTCGTGCTCGCCCCTTTGCTTATATCGCCTCCTTCTGGGAGGTGGAAAGGAGGAATACAACCATGAGTGAGACCATACATGAGCGGGAAATTGTGGCCATGCCTGCCCTGGCCCTGCGGGCTATTACGGTATTTCCCCATCTGCTGCTTCATTTCGATGTGGGTCGGGAGTTCTCCATCCGAGCCCTGGAACAGGCCATGACCGGGAACCGGGAGATTTTCCTGGTGACCCAGAAGGACCTGGCGGCCGAGAACCCCGCCCAGGAGCACCTGTATCAGGTGGGGACCGTGGCCACCATCAAGCAGATTCTCCGTCTGCCCGACAACAATGTGCGGGTGATGGTGGAGGGCAAACAGCGGGGCAAAATGCTGCAGCTGCTCACCACTGAGCCCTACCTCACCGCCGAGCTGGAGCTGTTGGAGGAGGAGCCCGCCGCCCGGGAGAACACCCCCCGCACCGAGGCCCTGATTCGCCAGATCTATTCCATGGTGGAGCGATACACCGAGCTGTCCGACCGGGTGTCCCCGGAGCTGTATTTGAAGCTGCTGGCCAGCGACGACCCGGTGTACATAGCCGACTATACCGCCCAGAACCTGCCCCTGCGCTTTGAGGACAAGCAGCTCATCCTGGAGGAACTGCGCCCCGCCAAGCGGCTGGAGAAGCTGGTGCGCATCCTGGCCCGGGAAGTGGAGATCCGCCAGGTGGAGAGCGAGCTGGAGGGCAAGGTCCAGGAGCAGATGGCGGAAAACCAGCGTGACTACTACATGCGAGAGCAGCTGAAGGTGCTCCAGCGAGAACTGGGCGACCGGGGCGACGGCGACGAGATCGCTGAATACCGGGAGCGTGTGGCCAAGGCCAAGCTGCCCGACGAAGTACGGGAAAAGCTGAACAAAGAAATCAAGCATCTGGAGAAGCAGCCTTACGGCTCCGCCGAGGCCTCGGTGCTCCGGGGCTACCTGGATACCTGCCTGGAGCTGCCCTGGACGGTGAAAACCCGTGAGCGGGCCAACGTGGCTGCCGTGTCCAAAGTGCTGGAAGCCGACCACTACGGCCTGGAGAAGGTGAAAGAGCGTATTTTGGAGTTTGTGGCCGTCAAGCAGCTGTCTCCCAATCTGAAGGGCCAGGTGCTGTGCCTGGTGGGCCCGCCCGGTGTGGGTAAGACCTCCATTGCCATGAGCGTGGCCCGGGCCATGAACCGAAAGCTGGCCCGCATCTCCCTGGGCGGCGTCCACGACGAGGCGGAGATTCGAGGCCACCGCAAGACCTACGTGGGAGCCATGCCCGGACGCATCATCGCCGGCATCCGCCAGGCGGGGAGCGTCAACCCGGTGCTGGTGCTGGACGAGCTGGACAAGGTGGGCAGCGACCACCGGGGCGACCCCAGCGCCGCTCTGCTGGAGGTGCTGGACGTGCACCAGAACGCCACCTTCCGGGACCACTACCTGGAGATGCCCTTTGACCTGTCCGAGGTGCTGTTTATCGCCACGGCCAACACCACCGATACCATCCCCCGGCCTCTGCTGGACCGGATGGAGATCATTGAACTGGGCAGCTATACCGACGAGGAGAAGGTGCAGATTGCCAAGCGCCACCTATGGCCCAAGGAGCTCAAGGCCCACGGCCTCACCCGTACCCAGGTGAAGCTCAACGACCAGGCCCTGCACCAGATCATCTCCGGCTACACCCGGGAGTCCGGGGTGCGCCGCCTGGAGCGGCTGCTGGACAAGCTGTGCCGGAAGTCTGCCATGAAGCTGGTGCGGGAGGAGTGCAAGAGCGTGCACATCACCCCGGACAACCTGTCCGATTTCCTGGGCACCCGGCGCTACGCCAAGGACAAGGCGGCGGGCCAGCCCCAGGTGGGGGTGGTCAACGGCCTGGCCTGGACCTCTGTGGGCGGCGAAATCCTGGAGGTGGAGGTCAACGTGGTGGAGGGCACCGGAAAGGTGGAGCTCACCGGCAACCTGGGGGACGTGATGAAGGAGTCCGCCCGGGCCGCCCTGTCCTTCATCCGCAGCCGGGTCAGCCAGCTGGGGCTGCCTGGCACCTTCTATAAGGACAAGGACATCCACGTCCACTTCCCCGAGGGCGCTGTGCCCAAGGACGGACCCTCGGCAGGCATTGCCATCACCACCGCCATGGTGTCCGCCCTCACCGGAACCCCGGTGCGGGGTGACGTGGCCATGACCGGGGAGATCACCCTCCGGGGAAGGGTGCTGGCCATCGGCGGTCTGAAGGAGAAGACCATGGCCGCCCTGCGCAATGGTATGAGTACTGTCATTCTCCCCGAAGACAATGTGAAGGACCTGGAGGAGATTGACCCCTTGGTGCGAGAGAGCTTGAAGTTTATTCCCGTATCCCAGGCCGACCAGGTGCTGGCCTGTGCGCTGGTCTCTGACGGCCAGCCCCCCAAAGGGAATGACACCCTTCTGCCCCCGGAGGCAAAGGCTCCTGGGACGGCAGTAAATCTGTGCCAGTGAGGTGAGCGATATGAAGGTGAATTTGAATCAGGCGGAGTTCGTCCGCTCGGCAGCCAAGCCCGCTGACTTTCCCCGGGACGCTCTGCCCCAGGTGGTGTTTGCCGGGCGGTCCAACGTGGGCAAGTCCTCGGTAATCAACCGTCTGCTCAACCGCAAGAACTTCGCCCGGGTGGGCTCTGCCCCCGGCAAGACCACCCATATCAACTACTTCCTCATTGACAAACAGCTCTACCTGGTGGACCTGCCCGGCTATGGCTACGCCAAGGTGTCCATGGCCGAGCGGGCCCGGTGGGCCAAGCTCATTGAGGGCTGGTTTGCCGATACCTCTCTGATGACTCTGGGCATTCTCATTGTGGATGCCCGCCACAAGCCCACAGCCGACGACAAGGTGATGAGTGACTTCTTCCTCACCACCGACAAGCCCTATGTGGTGGTGACCAACAAGCTGGACAAGCTGAAAAAGAGCGAGGTGGAGGGGAATCTCCAGCGGGTGCGGGACACCCTGGAGCTGCCCGAGGCCGTCCCCGTCATTCCTTTCTCTGCGGAGAAGGGAGACGGCAAGCAGGCCCTGTTGGAGCTGATCTTCAACCATATGGAGGGCTGAGAGATGAAGTACGTGCGGTTTCTCAGCCAGAGCGGCCCCCAGTGGGGCGTGGTGGAGGGAGAGCAGGTGAAGACCCTCACTTGCGCCCCCTATGAGGGCGTGGAGTACGACGGAGGCAGCGTCAAGCTGGCAGACTGTCCGCTGTTGGCCCCCTGTACTCCCACTAAGATCGTGTGCGTAGGTAAGAACTACGCCGAGCACGCCCGGGAGATGGGCTCTGAGCCCCCCGGATTTCCCGTTCTCTTTATGAAGGGCCTCAACGCCCTCAACACCCCTGGCGGGGAGATCGACCCGCCGGAGTTTGTCCAGCGCCTGGACTATGAGGGGGAGTTGGCAGTGGTCATCCGCCGCCAGGCCTCCAAAATCCGGGCAGAGGACTATGCAGGGTATGTGCTGGGCTACACCTGTCTCAACGATGTCACCGCCCGGGACGTGCAGAAGCACGACGGCCAGTGGACCCGTGGAAAGTCCATGGATGGATTCTGTCCGGTGGGCCCCTGGGTGGTGGACGGGGTGGACCCCGACCGCCTGGAAGTCACCACCCGTCTCAACGGCAGCGTGGTCCAGCAGGGGAACACCCGGGACTTTATCACCACCGTGCCAAAGCTTCTGGAGTTTATCACCGCTTCCATGACCCTGGAGCCGGGTGACGTGGTGGCCACGGGAACCCCCGCTGGCATTGGCCCCATGCAGTCCGGGGATGTGGTGGAGGTGGAGATCTCCCACATCGGCGTTCTGCGCAACCAAGTGAAATGACCTCAAGAGGTGCTGTGAGCCACAGGCTTGCAGCGCCTCTTTTTTGTAAACAGAGCGTATTTTTCTTGGAAAATATTTTCCTCCCGCTTGCATTGCATTGGGAAAAGGGGTATACTAACTTTGTGATATTATACACATTTGGGAGGTGGAATCGTGTATCAGATTGGTGATAAGGTGGTGCATCCTATGCATGGGGCGGGAGTCATTGACTCCATTGTGCGCAAGAAGGTAGCTGGGAAGGTTCAGGACTACTATTTGCTCAAACTATCGACGGGAAGCATGATGGTCATGATTCCCACAGAACACAGCGACGAGATCGGCGTCCGCCCCGTGGTGTCCGGTCAGGAGGCCACCCATATTCTCTCGGAGATGGAGGACATTCAGGTGGACATGACGTCCAACTGGAACCAACGTTACCGGGAGAATATGCTGCGCATCAAAAGCGGAAATTTGCTGGAGGTGGCCAAGGTGGTCAAGGGGCTGATGTACCGGGAGACCCAGAAGGGGCTGTCCACCGGGGAGCGGAAGATGCTCCACTCAGCTAAGCAGATTTTGATTTCCGAGCTGGTGTTGGCCCAGAGCATGCCCTATGAGGCCGTGGAGGAGCGGGTCAACAAGGTTCTGCACCAATAAAATAAAAAAGGAGCCGCACGGCTCCTTTTTTCTCAGTGGAGGAAGACATATGTCATTGTTTGGACGGAAACGAAAGGGGCCTCAGGCCCCTGGCTGTGCTATGGTTGTGGTGGCGGCGGGCTCCTCTCAGCGCATGGGACAGGATAAGATGTTCCTGGAGCTGGACGGTCGGCCGGTGCTGGCCCACACCCTGGCAGCTCTGGAGGCCAGTGACCGGGTGGAGGAGATCGTGGTGGTCACCCGGGAGGACCTGGTGGGCCCTGTGGCGGCCCTGGCCCGGGAGATGGCACTCACAAAAGTGACGAAAGTGGTACGGGGCGGCGCCACCCGGGTGGAGTCTGCCCAACTGGGGGTGGGCGAGGTGTCCCCTCAGGCCAAGCTCATTGGTATCCACGACGGGGCTCGGCCCTTTGTGAGTTCCCAGGTGATGGAGCGTGTAGTGGACAAGGCCGCCCAGACCGGGGCCGCAGCCCCTGCCATACCCGTGCAGGACACTATTAAGGTGGCGGTGAACGGTGTAGTGGACCACACCCCAGACCGGGCTACCCTCTTTGCTGTGCAGACGCCCCAGATGTTCGATGGTGATCTGATTCGGGGGGCTCTGACCAAGGCGATGCAGGACAACGCCCCCCTCACAGACGACTGCTCGGCGGTGGAGCGGCTGGGCATGCCGGTATCCCTGGTGGAAGGGGACCGGAGCAACATCAAATTGACCACCCCGGCAGACCTGGCGGTGGCCCGAGTGATTTTGGAGGGATGGAACCAATGATGCGAGTGGGACATGGTTATGACGTGCACCGCCTGGTGGAGGGGCGCAAGCTCATCTTAGGGGGCGTGGAAATCCCCTGGGAGAAGGGCCTGTTGGGCCACTCGGATGCGGATGTGCTGGTACATGCAGTGATGGACGCCCTGCTGGGCGCCGCTGGGCTGTGGGACATCGGCCACGCCTTCCCGGACAACGACCCCGCCTATGCGGGCATCGACAGTATGTTGCTGCTGGCTCGGGTGCGGGATATGCTCACGGAAAAGGGGTACACGGTGGGCAATGTGGATGCCACCATCCTGGCCCAGCGGCCCAAGCTGGCCGGATACATCCCCCAGATGCGGCGCAACATCGCCCAGGTGCTGGGGGTGGAGGAGGACTGCGTCAACGTCAAGGCCACCACCGAGGAGGGGCTGGGCTTCACCGGCTCCGGGGAGGGCATGGCCGCCCACGCCGTGGCACTTCTGAACCGATAAACAAAGAAGGGCCGTTGCAAAATACACCGATTGCCCAACCACATGGACAGACAATCCCCCAGTCACCTACGGGTCCAGCCCCCTTTACACAAGGGGGCCTAAGTACTGCGGTGCTCGTTTTATCATTTTTGCTTAAATAACCCTTAGCGCAATATGTACTATTGTATGCACAGGAATAGGTATGGCAATAGCTGGGCCAGCAGGTGGAGCGTTAGCTAGTTAACTGGGCCCGTTGTAGGTGGAATACTTGGTGCAGCAATCGGATGGATTATTGGTGGATCAATATCTCGTACTCGCATTACGTCGGGAGTTAAGTTCTCTGTTGATGTTCCGTTTTTGCCCAGTAAAAGTATATATATATTGGATAGGTAGAAAGGACTTCGCAATGAGTGATAAAAAGATTAAATCTGGTCTACTTGCTGCATTACTTTTTGTGTGTATGACATTGGTTTTGTTTATTGTAAATCATTATTTTCTCAATGAGACATCTACACTCGTACAATCAATAGCAAGTGGAATCGTAGCGTTCTTTTTTGTTTTTGTATTCACACGATTTGTGAGGAAATAAGCATAGTTGTAACATCTAGCCTAACTCTAATCAGGCAGGCAACCTAGTAAACTTATGCTTTATGAGCGCTTGTCCACGTCCTTGCCAATGACGAAGTCGTGGCGCATGGAAGGCTGGAGCCGCAGCTGCTGTCGGGTGTATTACAGCAACACTTGGAATTTCGGGTGCAGCTGTTTGGGGAGTACTGAATTTTTTAATCTAAAGGTTTAAGGGAATTTATAAACTTGCACTAGATGAGTAGGTGAACTATGGGGAGGAAAAAAGTCACAGAGGGCAAGAAAGCTAGGTTCATTTTATTACTGACGCAGGTGGCATTATGGTTTATTGTTATGGTTTTGGAGTTGGTTGTTTTTGTTATTGATGGGATAGGAATTTCTGAATATATGTTTTTTTGGGTGTTTTTAGATTTAGTTATAATCATAACCATATTAACAAATATCAACAATTACAGAAAAAGCCAATAACAAGTGTGTTGCGTAATAATAGCAGGCCTTTTTACGAACGTTTGTTGTGAGTTTGAGGGCATACTCGATTTTTTGCAAATGTACAGTTTTGGTGTTTTTTTGCTTGTGTCACATTTCGCGTTTACCAAGTCTTTAGCCTGGGTTCTCTAGTCAGAAAGAATTTTCTTGCATGCAAGCTTCTCCTGTAAAGCAGAAATGTAAAGAATTTTCCCGGTGAAAAGCCTCCCTTGTGCAAAGGGAGGTGGCACGGTATTATGGGGTCCCCGCCAAAGCCCAGCGCCAGCGGGTTTGGTGGGGAGAGGAGGTGCGACGGCGTGAGCGAGACTTGCCCCGCCTCTCAGGGGCGAGGCGAGGGATACAAAGTCCGCACCGACGAGTCGGAGGGATTGATAAAATGGAAGGGCCTGTTGCAAAACCACAATTTTGCAACAGGCCCCTGGACTATCACGCGGGCACTCTTGTGCATAGGATGTGCAAGAGCGTCCGTATCTTTTTTTTGTGGGAGCGGACCATCCAACGGGAAGGGAAATGATACCATATGGTATATGATCTGATTGTATGCCGCTCCCTGACCTATGCCCAGCGTGGGGTGCGGCTGCTGGAGCGGGCCGGCATTTCTGCCTATCTGGTGCGAGCGCCCCGGCTCATTGCCCGGGCGGGGTGCGCATACTGCATCAAAGTGTCTCAGCGGTGGCTGGAGCGGGCGGTGGAGCTGATGCGGGAGGCAAAGCTTGTCCCCCGTGGTATCTATCAGCAGCTGGAGGACGGGAGCTATGAGGAGGTATCGGTATGATCTACTTGGATAGCGCAGCCACCACCATGGAGAAGCCCGCCTCGGTGCCCTCTGCCACCGCATGGGCCATGACACATATGGCCAGCCCTGGCCGAGGCGGACATGGGGCGGGGATGCGGGCAGCGGATACCCTCTACGCGCTGCGGGAGACGGCGGCCCAGCTCTTCGATGTACCCAATCCAGAGCAGGTGGTGCTCACCTACAACGCCACCCATGCGCTGAATTTAGCCATCCACGCCCTGGTGCGCCCTGGGCACACCGTGCTCATCTCCGGCTATGAGCACAACGCTGTCACCCGCCCTCTGTGTGCCCGGGGGGACCTGACCATCCGGGTGGCCCAAGCCCCAGTGTTTGACCAGGCGGGGATGCTGGCCGCCTTTGAGGAGGAGTTGCGGCGCGGGGTGGATGTGGTGGTCTGCACCCATGTCTCCAACGTCTTCGGCTTTATTATGCCCATAGGCGAGCTGGCCCGGATGTGCCGGGAGCGTGGAGTGCCCCTCATTGTGGACGCCTCCCAGTCCGCCGGGTGTCTGCCTGTGCGCCTGTCAGAGTGGGGGGCGGCCTACGTGGCCATGCCGGGGCACAAGGGGCTGTACGGGCCCCAGGGCACCGGGCTGTTGCTGTGCGGAGAGGAGCAGCCTGCCCCGCTGCTGTACGGGGGTACGGGCAGCGAGTCCCAAAACCAGACCATGCCGGACGTTCTCCCCGACCGCCTGGAGGCGGGTACCCAGAACGTCTCTGGGGCGGCGGGATTGTTGGCTGGACTGCGCTTTGTCCGGTGCAAGGGCGTGGACCGCATCGGCGCCTATGAGGAATGTCTGAGCGGCCAGCTGATGGACGGTTTGGAGCAAGTGCCTGGGGTGCGAGTATTCCGAGGCCCCAAGGGAACCCAGACGGGGGTGTGCTCCATCACCGTGGAGGGGATGGACTGCGAAGAGGTGGGAAGCTGGCTGGCCCGCCGGGGCATCGCTGTGCGGGCGGGGCTGCACTGCGCCCCGTTGGCCCACAAGACGGCGGGCACCCTGGACACTGGGACGGTGCGCCTGAGCTGCTCGGCGTTCAACACCTCCCAGCAGGTGCGCCGGGCCGCCGGGGCCATTGCCCATCTGGCCCGGTGTCAGGGCAAGGGCAGGTGAGGGGCTCCCCCTTCGCCCTTGCGAGATTCGCTTTGGTGTGCTAAAATGTCACAAGAGAATTGACAAAAGAAAGGACGGTGCAGGGGGTATGTATCAGCCCTTGGCAGATCGCATTCGGCCACAGACCTTGGACCACGTGGTGGGTCAGCGACATATCTTGGGGGAGAACGGCCTGCTGCGCCGGATTGTGGACAGCGGCAACATCCCCAATATGGTGTTCTACGGCCCCTCGGGTACAGGGAAAACCACCGTGGCGGATATCATCGCCAAGCGGTCCGGGCGCGCCCTGCGCCGCCTCAACGCCACCACCGCCTCTCTGGCCGACGTGCGGGAGGTGATGGACCAGGTGGGGACGCTGCTGGCCCCCAACGGGGTGCTGCTCTATTTGGACGAGATTCAGTACTTCAATAAAAAGCAGCAGCAGACCCTTCTGGACTATATCGAGACGGGAAAGATCACCCTTATTGCCTCTACCACGGAAAACCCCTATTTCACCATCTTCAACGCCATCCTGTCCCGGTCCACCGTCTTTGAGTTCAAGGCCCTCACCCCGGAGGACCTGCTCCCGGCGGTGGAGCGGGCGGTGAAGCTCATGGACGAGGAGCTAGGCGGAGAGAGCTGCTGGGAGGACGGGGTGAAGGAGTACCTGGCCCAGGCCAGCGGGGGAGACGTGCGCAAGGCCCTCAACGGGGTGGAGGTGCTCATGAATGCCGCCGCTACCCCGGACGGGGTGCGGACCATCACCATGGCAGATGCCAAACTGGTGGCCCAGCGCTCCTCCATGCGCTATGACCGGGACGGAGACCAGCACTACGACATTCTGTCCGCCCTGCAAAAGTCCATCCGGGGCTCGGACCCCGATGCGGCGGTGCACTATCTGGCTCGGCTGCTGGAGGCGGGGGACCTGCTGTCCGCCTGTCGGCGGCTGATGGTCATTGCCTGCGAGGATGTGGGACTGGCCTATCCCCAGGTCATCCCCATTGTCAAGGCCTGCGTGGATGCGGCCACCATGCTGGGGCTGCCCGAGGCCAGGCTAGCCCTGGCGGATGCCGCCATCCTCATGGCCACCGCCCCCAAGTCCAACTCGGGCCATGACGCCATCAATGCCGCCATGGCGGATGTGCGGGCGGGCAAGACCGGGGACTTCCCCCGACACCTGCAAAATGTCCACGCCGACGGCACAGGCTTTGAGCGGGAGCAGGGGTATCTCTACCCCCACGACTTCCCCAACCACTGGGTGAAGCAGCAGTATCTGCCCGACGCTCTGGTGGGGCGGGTGTACTATGAGTACGGCCCCAATAAGACCGAGCAGGCCGCTAAGGCCTACTGGGACAAGATCAAACACCAATGAGAGGAGGGGCATCCCATGCCCATGGATATACAGGTCGGCGACGTGCTGGAGATGAAGAAGCAACACCCCTGTGGCTGCAAGGACTGGCAGGTGCTGCGGGTGGGAATGGACTTTAAGCTGCGCTGTCTGGGCTGCCAGCGGGAGATGATGATTCCCCGGGCCAAGGCAGAGAAGGCCATCAAGCGGGTGAAACGAGAGGAGGGACAGGCATGAAAGAGTTTTGGAGCCGCCGCATTGTGGATGCGGTGCCCTATGTACCGGGGGAGCAGCCCAAGGGCCAGACCTTTGTGAAGCTCAACACCAATGAGTGCCCCTACCCGCCCTCTCCCAAGGTGGTGGAGGCCATCACCCGGGCGGCGGGGGAGACACTGCGCCTCTACCCGGACCCGGAGTGCCTGGAGCTGCGCTGTGCCATTGCCCGGCGGGAGGGGCTCAGCCCGGACCAGGTGTTCTGCTCCAACGGCTCGGATGAGGTGCTGGCCTTTGCCTTCCAGGCCTTTTTTGACCCGGACAAAGAGATCGTCTTTCCCCAGATCACCTACAGCTTTTATCCCGTGTACACCAACTACTTTGGCCTCACTTGCCGCCAAGTGCCCATGAACCCGGACTTCTCCACCCCGGTGGAGGAGCTGATGGGGAAAAACGGCGGCGTGGTGCTGTGTAATCCCAACGCCCCCACTGGACAGGGCGTGTCCCGGGAGGTGGTGGAGAAGCTGCTGCGTGCCAACCCGGACGTGGTGGTCATCGTGGACGAGGCCTACGTGGACTTCGGCGGGGAGAGCTCGGTGGGGCTCATTGACCGCTATCCCAACCTGCTGGTCATCCAGACCGCCTCCAAGTCCCGAGCCCTGGCTGGGCTGCGGGTGGGCTGGGCCATGGGAAACCCGAACCTCATCCAGGGCCTGTGCTGCGTCCGAGACTCCATCAACTCCTACACCGTGGACCGTCTGGCTCAGGCGGGAGCAAAGGCGGCGGTGGAGGACGAGGACTACTTTACACAGACCTGTCAAAAGGTAATGGCCACCCGGGAGCGCACCGCCCAGCGGCTGCGGGAGATGGGGTACACGGTACTGCCCTCTCAGGCCAACTTCCTCTTTGTCTCCCATCCGGACAAGTCCGGGAAGGCCCTGTTGGACGGCCTGCGGGAGCGTGGGGTGCTGGTACGGTGGTGGTCCAACCCGGCTATTTCCAACTGGCTGCGCATTTCCATTGGCACCGATGCCGAGATGGACACCCTGCTGGGAGCCCTGCAAGAACTGTAACTACGAAACATGCCCGTGAGCCTGGGTGATTCCCACGCTCACGGGCATGTTCATGTTTTGTGAATTATTTCTTCCGACGGCGGAGCACCCATAAAGCTACCAAAAGGACAACGATGAGGAATGCCCCTGCCACCAAGAGTGGGACAAAATCCACCAGTGTGGGGCCCTGGCTGGTAGAGCCGTTGGGCATACCCGAGCTGTCCGTCTGGGTGGAGGTTTGATTGGTCTTGGCATAGGAAAGGACCGCTTCATAGTCATAGAAGGGGTGCAGAGATTCACCTTGGAACCTGGCCTGATGGACATAGGAGCCAGTGACTTCCGCCTCGGAAGGTCCATAGTCTCCCATGGGATACCAGTAGGAGGCGATGTCGTCTTCAAACAGCAACAGCATAGGCATACGAATGCCGGGTAGTCCACCCACCAAAACCGCATCTTCCGTGGTGATTCCCGCCTGTTCCAGTTGGGAGATTTGGGTGGAATATGGGGTGAAATCGGTGTACATGGCCACTTCACTCACGGTCCATAGGCCTTCTTTTTCCTGAACAGAAGTCTGTTCCGCAGGGGTCATGAGATGCGCAGTTTCTGGATTGAGTGGCAGTCCTTTGGCCAGTGTTACCGTGGCGTACAGAGAGCCCACCTGCATGGGAATGACCCAGACGGAGACGCATTGCTCCAGATGAGCTTGAATATCGGCTTGCTGCACCAAAGACAGGTTCTCCAACTCGGTGTCAATGTAGACGGGAATGGCAGTGGAAAAATCTACGGACGTAGGGATTGCATCTTCCTCACTCTCCGGAGTGGAAAGGGTGGGCAACGTGTTCTCATACGCCACGGTGAGATGGGAGAGAATCTCTTGCTCCAGTTGGGACGGATCTGGGCAGACTTGGGAAAAGTCTGAGGGGGGTGAGGTGGCCGCAGCGGGGGCGTGAATGGGGAGTGTGGCGGCCAGAATACAAAGGGATACCAGGCATACAAACCATTTTCGTACCATACGTCAAAACCTCCTTTCTATTATGTGGCACTTTAGCAAGACATCCATGTGTGTGAGTAGTATCCAGTTCCTGATTGAATGGATGTTCCATTGAGTAGTGCGACATAGGAGTAGCTTCTCGTTACACAATTTTCCCAAGGGTCGATTAAGGTCAAATTGTCACCTGTGACACCACACAGCACCAACACGTGTCCACCGCCAGAGTTCCACTGCATGCGCATGATGAGGGGAATTTCGTCTACATTGATTTCATCATCCAATCATTTGAGCACATGCAGCCCAACATCAATTCGACTTTACTTGCTTGTATCGAGTTACATTCAATTGTGCAGCGCGGGCGGTCAGGGAGAGAGAAAATAGGAGAAAAAGAGAAATAAAACAGAGACGGAACGTTTTTTGCAGTTCACTCACTTCATTTCGGTTATATTGTATAAAATTTTTTTGGTGGCGTCAACCATTGTTTTCAAAAATAACCAATATCATGGAGGGGAAGATCCTGGTCATGACGCCATAAGAACTCCACCCTTTGACCTTTTTTGAAGGGGAGATGGGGGAATTTCGTCTACATTGATTTCATCATCCAATCATTTGAGCACATGCAGCCCAACATCAATTCGACTTTACTTGCTTGTATCGAGTTACATTCAATTGTGCAGCGCGGGCGGTCAG
>NZ_NFIH01000010.1 GCF_002161675.1 Pseudoflavonifractor sp. An44 | reverse complement strand
CCCCCACGCCCGCTCCCAGTGCCCCCCCTGCTGCATCCGATGCTCCGGAAGATGGAGGAGCCTTGGTGGGCTACGAGGCAGTAGGCCCAGAATTTTCAGATGAAGTCAATGTAGCCACCGAAGATGGCACGGACGCTGAAATGATAAAAATTTCTGGGAGGGATTAAGCCATGAACATCAAACATTTTGGAGGGCGAATGCTAGCCCTTGTATGTATCGCTTCTTTGATGGGGTGCTCTGCCCACACCGTTTCTCAACCTTCCTCCACCGGGCATTCCGGATTTCAAAAGGAGACCAGCATTTCCAATGAAATGCGCTTGAATGCTGCCTGCCTGGTAGACGGAGGATATTATCTGCAAAGCGATGGACTGGTGTATTTTATGGACGCTACATCGGGGCGGATGACTCCTGTGTGTGGGAAACCAGAGTGCCACCACTCCGACGACACCTGCAACGCCTGGATAAATTCTCCCTTCTTGAGTTGGTACGATGGAAAGCTCTATTACGCCACCAGCAGCCTTAACACCGACAATCTGCTCACCCTATACTCCATGAACCAGGACGGAACCCAACATGAAAAAGTGCAGACCATCCAACTCCAAGGGGCGGATTGGTCTACCTCCTATCAGCCCATGCTGGTAGGAGGATGGATTTACTTTATGGATTCCAACTCCATGCTCTATCGGGCCAAACTGGGAGCAGATGTCTCCCAGGCCGACCTGCTGTTTCAAGAAAACTCCTCGGATATCTTGGAATCCACCTGGAAGTTTTGGGCGGATGGGGATAATGTGTATGCCATGAATCATGTATTGACTTCCAATGGGGAATATGAGGATATCCTCTATCGCCTGGGCGAGAAGGAAACAGACACAAAAGAGATCTGGCGCTCTTCGGACATCGGCATTCTTGGTGTGGACGAATCGTTTTCCTCCTGGTACATCACAGGTGGTCACCTTTACTACTATTTTTCTGGCAGCGATGTCTGGGACATGGACTTACAAACCAATGTTTCCGCCAAGCTGGTAGATCTGCCGGATACACTACAAAGTGGAACCGCTATTTTCAATGATACCAATATTTTTATTTTGGATGATCAGCCTGACCCCACCTTCGGACCCCAAAGTCCTTTCCGATATGGAGGCAAGATCATTCGGGTCTATACCTACCAGGGAGAGTTGTCCCAAGAACTGGACTTACAGCCCATCTATCAGCAATACCCCGATGTGGTTCATTGCGCCCTGGTGTTTGCCGACACGGAGCACGCCTACGTATTGGCCTATTGTGGCATGGACATTAGTATTGCTACTCGCTTTTACCGTGTTAGCTTGGAAAGCGGCGACTGTACGGAGTTGGACACCTGGCCTGGGGCCGCCAATATCTATGAAGCTACCCCATCAGAACCGCCCATGCAAATTGGCTGAAGACAGGAGAAACTCTATGCAACTACAGCTACAAAACGTGAGCAAGAAATACGGAACCCACACCGCATTAGATGGTTTCTCCTTCACCTTTGAGCCTGGAATCTACGGGATTTTAGGGGCCAATGGCGCTGGAAAAAGCACTCTGATGAACTTGCTCACCGACAACCTTCCCCGGACAAATGGTGCCATTTTGTACAACGGCACAGACATTCTAGAGCTGGGCAAACGCTTTCGGCAAGTGTTGGGATATATGCCCCAACAGCAGGGCCTTTATGAGCAGATGACAGCCCAGGCTTTCCTGGCCTATATGACGGAGCTGAAAGGGATTCCCAAGAAACTGGCCAAAGAGCAGATGGACACCCTCCTGACCGTCACAAATTTATCTCAGGTACGACACAGGAAACTGTGTGGATTTTCTGGTGGGATGAAGCAACGGGTGTTGTTGGCCCAGGCACTCTTAGGGAATCCGGAGGTACTGATTTTGGATGAACCAACGGCAGGCTTGGATCCCAAGGAGCGCATCCGAATCCGCAACTTCATCTCCTCCCTCTCCCGCAATCGCATCATCTTACTGGCCACCCATATTGTCAGTGATATTGAGTACATCTCCGATCAAATCCTGATGATGAAAAAGGGTCATGTCATTGGCAGCGGTACCCCTGCTCATTTGCTAGAGAGCGTTTCGAACAAGGTAAAAGAACTCCCTTGTTCTCCGGATTGTCTGGAACAAATGGAGCAAGAATATGCCGTGGGTAATGTCTTCCAGCGCAACGGCGAGACATGGATTCGGGTAGTTGGCGACCACCTACCTGAGAAAGGGCATGAAGTACCCGAGCATTTGACCTTGGAAGATGTGTATTTATACTATCTGGGGGCGTGAGATAAACCATGAGAGAATGGAAACGAATCTTTACCCAGCGTCGTCTCTGTCTTGGTCTTTTGCTGATACTCCTCCTCAATGGGGTTTGTTTTATCCGAGAGCAGGCCTCTCAGTGCTACGGTCTTGACCTGTCTCTCCCCTCCACTTCAGTCTCCTCAGAGTATGTCAGCCAAACCAACACTGTTTCCCAGGCAGGAGTGGATGCTTATGCCGCCTATACCCGCTATTTGCAGCGACTGGACCAGGCAAAGGGCGAGCCAGTTTCTCAACGGATTGACACCTTGGAGCAGGAGCTGGGACAGCTGGAAGATGCCCTGACTGTAAACCCGTCCATGAATCTGTATGACCTCACTCTGGACTACATTGCCGTTCACAATGTGCTGTTACAGGCAAGGTATCTCCAGGACTATCCCACCTTTCTGGAGGACATTCAAACCAGCAAGGACAATCTCTTATCCTTCTCCATCTTTCATGATACAGCCAGCTTCTCTGGGCGCAATATTCTCAAGACCGCCTCGGATTTTGAAGCACTCAATGATGTGACCTTAACGATGGAGGCCAATGGCGCCGTGGAGGCTTTCATACATGCTCCCCTAACCGATTACCTGATGGTAGTACTATCCTTTCTCTTGGTGGTATCCTTTTTGGAAGAGAGGAAACAGGGTCTATGGAGTTTGATCCATGCCACCCCCCAGGGGCGATTGCTCCTTACCCTGTGCAGAGCCCTGGCTCTCTTGGGTGGCTGTGTCCTTTGTGTCCTTTTGCTGTATGGTGAGACGTGGATGCTTAGCATGTATGTCTATGGAGGAGCCGGCAACTTAGGTCGAGCGGTTCAATCCATCGAAGTCCTGGGAAAACTACCGACGCTGTTTACCGTGGGTCAATTTCTGTTGCACTACGTCCTGCTACGGATTGCAACCATGTATCTGGTGAGTTTGCTCCTCTGGCTGCTTCTGAGTTGGATGCCCCACGGGAAATTTGCTTTTTTGGTGGCAGCCGGGATTATGTGCTTGGAGTATGCCCTATATACGTTTTTGCCGGTGCAAAGTCCCCTCAACCCGTTGAAGTATTGGAACCTATTCACCTACATCAGCTTATCCGACCTCTACACGGAGTATCTGAACATCAATGTATTTGGGTATCCATGGGGAATCCGAATGATATCTGAGCTCGCACTTCTCCCCCTATGCGTGCTCTTTTTGGTTGCCTGTATCATGACGCAGTGTTTGCAAAAGCCCTACCACCAAAGGGACTAGGTAGCCCCCATTGCCGCAAAATACAACCGCCTCACAGACAAGGTTTTCTGTGGCCGCGGTCTGTGGGGAATGGAATGGTTCAAGACACTTTGGATACAAAAGGGGGTCGTTGTCATTCTTTCCCTCCTATATGTCACCAGCCAACTTTCTTTTTCTTCCAGCATTCCAGTGTCCAGCGCCGTGGATAGCACGGTGAGACAGTATACCGCAGCGTTGGAGGGTGAGATTACCCCGGACACCTTCGCCCAAATAGGCCAAATGGAAGAGGAACTACAGAGTACCATAAACACCTACGAAGAGGCAAAGATCGCCTACCAAAACGGGGAGATGGAACGCTCTCAGCTGAACATCTATGCCCACGAAGCGGAAGTGGCACAGATGAAGCAAGAGGCCGTATCCATTGTCCGGCAACGTGTGGAGAACTTGGTAGGCAACGCAAATCAGCTGGGTATTACTCCATGGCTCGTGGAATCCACCCCCTATAAACGCATATACGGTGAGAGCGCCAGCAAAAACCAACAGAACGCCTCCATCCTGGCCTTGTTGGCCCTGGTGTTCCTCCTGGCAGGGAATCTCCCCTACGAGCGCCGGGCTGGGATGATGCCACTCCTGATTGCCTCCCCAAGAGGCAGAGGCCCCCTGCTGAGAAGAAAAGTTGCAGTGGCTGGTCTCTGGGCAACCGTCGTTTGGGCTGTGGTGTATGGGTGGGAGCTTCACACTTTGCTGTCCTCCATCCCCATGGGTACCCTATCTGCTCCCATACAAAGTCTCCCTTTTTTGGAGCACCTGACCATCCCTTGTACCATCCAAACCTTTTTAGTTGCGTGGTATTTGGTGCGTCTTTTCCTCCTCTTGAGCGGCGCTATATTTATTCTGGCTCTATCCATCCCAGCAGGTCAGAGAACCGTAGTATCCTACGCTGTTGTTCTAGCAGTCTTGGTTTTGCCCTCCCTACTGTATTTTTATATGGGGATTCATGTACTGAAGTATGTGTCTTTTGCCCTGCCCCTGCAACTGCTTGATTTGGTGCAGGTCAAGCATCCGCTGGGGCTGCTGGGCATTCTTTGTGGGGGTTATATCATCCTTCTTGGCCTATCCATGTATCGTCTACGCCGAGCATTGAAAATCTGCCGATAACATAGGGGGAAGCCGGGATGTCCGGCTTCCCCCTATGCATTTCCCTAATTCCCATCCTCATATCATTTGAATCCCTTTGCCTCGTTCAAAAGAAATAAGGGCAAGCGGCTTTCCGCCGATACATCCACCCAGGTTCCCAGCTTGCGCAAACTCTTCTCAAACTCCGGTGATAGAACCTGGACCAAACACTCCCGCTCATGGGTGATGATTTCAAAAAACGTCTCGGCACCCCGGAAAAAACAGGGATCTACCATGTGGTTTAGCGCAACCGCTCCACCTTTCGTCTTGTTTCCAACGTATCTCTGCCTGTGGCCTGCCGGTGGCGCCGGTGCCATTCATTCCAAAAGGCGATGTAGCCATTTTTCTCAAACACATCTTCCGGGACTTTTCTTGGGTTGGCAGAGCTGATAGTAGGCCTCCACCTTATCTGCAAATCGGATGACTTCCTTCTGATAGTCACCCAAGGATACCCACTCTTGCTCACCGGATGGGAGGGTCAGCCTCACCCCGCCGTTTTCATGGACAACAGACCAGTCCAACCCCTGATCACATCCCGAAATCGTGACCTCGGTCAGGTCTTCATTGGCAATATAGAAGTGACCACAGCATGGCACCATTTGAATATCGCATTCTGACATGACCTTATCCTCAGTCAAGGTTTTTAGTAGGTACAGCGCAGTTGCGCTGACTGTTCCATCATACTCCATCACCGTTTTGCCAATCTGCACCGTAATATGGCCGTGCAGGCACAGATCCTCCGGGTCATCCTCCGGCCCGCAGATCCAGGTGAACTCGTCCACGTCAATCACAAAAATGCCCATAACGCTCCCCCCACAACGTGATTTCTTCAAACCAGGAGCCATTGCTGACCGTCTGGCATCACCAGGAGGCTCCCAGGCATCCGCTCCAGAAGTTTCCCTGTCGCATAGTCCCGTACCAAAGTCTCCTCACGGTAGTCCGGGTCCTCATGCCATACCGTGGTATACATCTTGTCTCCATCTAGAATCTCAAAGCTTTCCCGATCTTCCAGTACGAATTCCCGTTGCTCTGGCCAGAGGATTTGGAACTTGTTGTCGTTTGGCGTCCGGGTCAACATCAAAGGCGGTGTGTGGAGCAGCAGATTGTAGCAATCCTCCGCGACAGAAAGTGGAAGAACCGCAATGGGCGTTGCTTGTCCTTCCTGGTCATCAAAACCCATGATGCGGATTTCGTTCCTCGGAAAATCAACCAGTAGTAATACCACCTGTCCATTATGGTACACCGGCCTGCCCAAGTACTGTCCTGGCTCTGGACGAACGGGTTCATACACCGTTCCCTCTGGGTAGCGGACCAAAATCAGCCGGTTCTGCTGAATGGGGTTTCCATAACGGAAAAGCTCCTCCGCCTCGTACAAGTCCCCATGGGTGTAGTCCATACCCCAATACCATGTTTTACTTCCCGGTAGCGCATCCAGATAGGTAATCCCATTGGTGATGATTTCTTTCATGCGGTTCCCTCCTCGGCTGTAGATGTACCGAGATTATATCATAGCGAACTGCAAACCGATATTAACATCTTTTTAAGCTTCCATAAGTTTTGACAGAAGAGTGAATTACCTAGCCGAATCCTGTGGAATATTAAAATGGAATATCCGGCCCCAACTGTTCTCTGGCATCCCGCTCAAGTCTTTTGAGATTATGTTCATCGCCGATAGCTTTGTATATGTAGTATGCCTGGCAATATAGCTCAATGCTCCAGTCTCGGTTTCCTAAGAAATGAGCACACTCCGCTTCTATTGCCAGAAGGCCGGGAAGGAACTGATAGTGCCCCCGCTCCACGCACGTTTTCCTCCCAATTTCCGCCACTTCAATGGCATCTTCATACCGTTTCGATGCTGCCAATTCCCGGGCATAGTTAAAGGATACCAGGCAAAGATATTTCTTATTTTCCATATTCTTCTGCAAATATCTCAACAATTGTCCGTACAGGGCAATTGCTGTTTTCCTTTGTCCCGCCATGGCATAGACCATGGCAATTTGGTTAATGAGCTGAATCTCGTCCCAGGTATATCGCAGCTGTCCGATTTCCTCCAGGTCGAACCGAGGCGCTGTAAGGCGCAAGGCATCCAACAGCATTTCCAGCTGCACTTCATAGGGATATGCCTCTCCCCTTTTCCCCAAAAGAGCTCGACTACATAAAACAAACTGCTTGGTAAGGGTATCCTCCGGGTCCGACATTGTCACAAGTCTGTCCAGAGCTTCTTGTGCCTGCTCCCAAATCAATATTTTCTCGTTCCCCTCTCTCTGGTAGAAGCGGGCAACGCAATCATGAATCTCTTTTCTCAGTAGAGACTCCTCTTGCTCCCCTTTGCTTAGGAGGGCATAGTACCGATCTCCCGGTAGGCCAAGTCGTTCCAACAGTGCGCTGATCCGGCTTCGGGATGGTGTTTGCTTCCCATTTTCCAGGCGAGACACCGTGATAGGTTCGCAGATTCCCTCGCATAGCTGTTCCTGTGTCATTTCCAATTCCAACCGCCGACGTCGGATCACGTCGCCCAAAAACACTTCTTGCATATCCTTTTCTCCCGCTATTTTTTAGAAAGCATATCATATTATCCCGGGCCTGTCCACGCACCGGTTTCTTCCCGTTCAGGAGAAATAACACGAGGCGATATGTACAGCTGCTTTTCCCTATATTACAATTCTGATACTGAAATGTCTGCGTGCCCACTATCCCCGGGCTGACCAGAGTCCAGAGGAGCATTCCACGGAGACAACACAACCGCTCAAATGGATACAGGAGGTCAGCCATGAAACGGAAACTGCTGTGCTGGATATTGGTTCTTTCCCTGCTTCTGTGCGCCTGTCAAACCACTGCGAAGACTGATATAGACCCGTCTGGGCAGGTATCCGCCGGGGAGCTTGACACAACTCCAATCCCCACTGGGGAAGTTCCCTTTACCCAAACGGACTCCTTCCCCGTGCCCTTTGATGGGGAACTACGTGTTGCTGCGGGGGAGGTCTGCCTCACCGCCGACGAGGCGCTGTATGACTATGATACCATGTGGCTCCTGCTGGAGGAAAATTATCCTTATCTTGACCGCATTGAAGCGGAACTGGGCATCAACTGGAGGGAGATTCGGGACAATTATCGCAAGCAACTGGATAAAAAGGGCTATGTGAGCCAGGCCTCATTTATAGATGTCATCAACTTTTGCCTGTATGACCTTCACAACGTGGGGCATATGTTCGTGTTATTCCCCAGCACCTGGCAAAGGTATGGGGACAACTGGTTGACCATTGAGGATAACCTTTTGCAGCAGATGGGTAATCTGATCCAGAATCCCAGATCAAAGCAGTTCTACCGATATTGGGAGAAATTAATCAACAATACTGCATCAGGGCTTTCGGCCACGATGAGTGTCGTTGATGAGAAAACAGTTGCACCCGGTGTGACCTTTGGAGCTGTTGACGATATTCCATATGTGAAAATATCGACTTTTTCAGGCTGGACCGATGACACATACGCCGCCATGAGTCAGTTCCTTGCCGGGGTTCAGGACAAAGATCACCTGATTATTGATATACAAGGCAATGCCGGCGGCGACATCAGGCCCTGGATGTCTATGATTGCAGCTTTGATCGATGAACCCATTGCCAATGAGATGTTTTTTGCCGCAAAATCAGGTCCGCTGAATTTGGCATTGAACCCCCAATTTGCAGATTCCATCGGTGAGGTCTATACCGACGATTCCTGGCGGGAAGATTTCCCCTATATTCAACCTGAGTATGTGGAGGACATGGATTTGCTGTTTAAGGTCACACAGCGTATCCAACCGTCCGAAACAAAACATACCTTTGACGGAAAGGTGTGGGTACTGGTTGACGATGTGTGTTATTCCTCTGCAGACCAGTTCGCTGTTTTCTGTCAAGGCACAGGCTTTGCCACCCTGGTGGGCACAGAGACAAGTGGAAACGGCATTGGCGCACAGCCCTATGTGATGGCTCTGCCATACTCCGGCCTGGTGATTTACTATGAGCCATACCTGACCTTTAATCCGGACGGTTCCTGCAACGGGATCCGGGGAACACAACCGGATTTGACTCCGGAGCAGGGTCAGTCCGCACTGGATACCTGTTTGGCTGCCATTCATACGGAAGAGACAAACAAATGATTTGTGCGTACTGTCACGAATGGGGGGGTACTCGAGTTCTTTTGTTTACAGTCCCTCAATCTCTGAGCCGCATTCGATACAGATATTACTTGCCTCCCCCTGGCCACAGAGCTACAATATCGATAAAGTAAAAGTCTGTACCCACCGAGAGGACAACTGCCGGTGAGACGAATCAAATCTACTGCCAATAGCGCACCCCCTTGCAGCTGCCTGCCGCAAGGGGGTGCTTCCTTATAATTTGAAATTGTTAGTCTACCTTTCCCATCAGCCATTCCAGGGCGTGAATGCGGCGAATACCGTCATAATCCGCCTCGGGGTCATCATCCAAGGTAAGGATTCGCTTTGGGTAGTGATCATTGATCTTCTGTAGCGAGGCCAGCTCTCTGCGCAAGGTCTCTTCCTCCCGCACTGTGGCTGCTACCTGGTAGTAGCGGATTTCCCTGCCGTCCATGGCCACAAAATCCACCTCCAGGTCATCCACCTTTCCTACATATACCTCATATCCACGGCGCAGCAGCTCCAGATACACCACATTCTCCAGCATATGTCCCACATCGGTGGAGCGTGTGCCCAACAGCATATAACGCAGGCCCATATCTACCATATAGTATTTTTCCAAGGTCTTTAGGTACTGCTTACCCTTTACGTTATATCGTTTGGCCTGATAGATAATGAAGCTCTCCATCAGGGCACTGACGTATTTCTCCACTGTTTTTACATCAATTTTGCGTCCCATAGATGTCATGGTATCTGCAATTTTTTTGGTGGAGAGTGGACTTCCAATGGCATCAAAAAGGAACCGGGTCACGCTTTCCAGCATCATGACATCGGGAATGCGTTTCCGGGCCACCAAATTCTTTACCACCACGGTGTTGTAGATGCCCTCCAAATAGTCCCGCAATGCCCGGGGCTGATCTTGCAATTCCAAGCCGTAGGGGAACGACGTGGTCTCCACATAGGAGCGGTAGAGCTGTGACAGCGGCTGCGCCTCCCCCACGGCTTGAACATACTCCCGGAAGGACAGAGGTAGCATTTTAATCTCCACATACCGACCCGCAATCATGGTGGCCAGCTCACTGGAAAGCAAATAAGCATTGGAGCCTGTGAGATACAGATCCAGCCCATCCCGGAGAAACAGGCTATCCACCACTTGAGGCCAGTCCTCCACATGTTGAATTTCATCCAAAAACACATAAACCTTTTTCCCTGGAATAAGTCTCTCCTTTACATAGGCATGGAGTTGCTGGGGGTTACGGAGAGAATGGAAGTCGTAATCTTCAAAATTCACCGCCACAATTTGCTCCTCCGACACTCCGTTCCCACGTAGATAGTCCTGATAAATCTCCATCAGGGTGGATTTGCCACAGCGTCGAATACCTGTAATGATCTTAATAAGGCGTTTGTCTTGAAATGCTTTTAGTTTTTCCAAATATTCTGTGCGCTCCAGCCTCTGCATGGCAATCACGCTCCTTCCCAATGCAACATCCTATGTCTATATTATATCCAAATAGCACTCGATATACAACACTTTTGGGATGTATGTTCCAAAAACTTTTTATCTCCCTCTCACCTTTTCTCCACATTGTGGCTTTTCTATGTAGGGTTAGAGATGCTCGACTATATGTATGGAACTGTCTGCGCCGCCGATGATCCCCATGACCATGGCACATGCAGTGGCTATGGGTTGACCAGAGTTAGGTAGGGCCTGCCGTGCCGCTCAGCTCTGTGCCATAGTGCTCCGACCAAAAGCAGTTATCCAGCGCTATGGTGAAGAACGGCGTCATTTTGTTGCAGGGTTCGGTATCGGTGGGCTTGGGTAGACCCAGCAAAAGCGAAATAAACTCCGGCGTTACATCTCCAGCAATGATCTCCCCATGTCGCCAATCAGCGTCTTTCCGTTTTCCGTATCGAAGCGCCAGACCAATACACTCCGTTTCTTCCTTCCAACAGTGGATCTCAAATGTCTTTGCGGTTTTTAAGGCTGCGGACATGTAGGTTCGCCACCTGCTGTTGGTTTCCTCGGTACCATCCAGTTCTACCGACCAATGTTCAGTGGCATTCGCTGAGGGAAAGGGCGCCGGCTTGAGTACGTGGACCAATTCTGACAAAGTATTTTCTAAATTCTTCCGCTCCATAAGACACCCCACATTTTTTCTCTTGGCCCTGCGGACACTATGTAGGGCCATTTTATAATAAAAATGTCTCAAGTATCAAGCATACAGCAGTACAAAGTATTGGTGTCAGTATCATACAGTCCCACCGTGACATTGAAAGACGGACGATTTAAAATATCTGTCTCCTGATCTTCTTGACGGTCTATCAGGATGTAGTAGCCATTTTGGATTTCTCGCACAAGCGGATTGCCGTTCCCATCGTTGATGAACGGCCCGATGCTGCTTGTTTGGTCTTTCACTCCATACACCAGTGCTTGTACCGTTTCATCCAGCGGGAACGGCTTCCATTCTGCATTTCCTTCTATTTCATCTAAAACACTGGAGTCGCTAAAACTAAGCGCAACGCTCGAAACACCATCGCCATGAAATCCGCCATGCGTATCCGAAGTAGACAATTCTTCTCCACCGGATACATCAATTCCGAGCTCTGCTGAAACGGTGTCTTGGGTACTGCTTGAGCCGCATACAGTTAGGGAAAACAACATGAGCATAATAGCCAAAGAAAAGATTAAATACTTCCTCATAGAAAATACCTCCCTCAAAATATGATAACAAAACAGATCTTTCTTTAGGTCATCAATTACCGAATCAACTCCAAACAGTAAAACGATGGCCGGTTCTTATCCTTGTTGTCCCAGTTTTCCGCATTGATAATTTCTTTCATGTCATCTACGGTCAATTCCTCCATGTGGATCGTGCTTTTCCGGATGTATGGCCTATCGTCGTATTCCCAACAGCCCATGAGCCAGACATTCCAAATTTCCACACAATCAGCCTGGAGCAGAGCAGCTCGGATGTACTCCATGATTTTTCTGGCTCGTCCATCAGTAAATTGAGGCAGCTCCAGATAAACCCCGTACTTCTTGTTGCAGTACAGATCTACCTCGTCAAAAGGCAGGAGGCTATAATTGTCATCCGTTCCGCCATCGGAGATGATGCCGTTGTCCAAATTGATGTGTAAAAGATAATCTTGGGATGGTCTGACTTCAGGCAAAGGGACATCTGCTGCTATAAAAACACAAGCACTCATGTTTATCTCCCTTTTATATAATTTGTAAGTATTTTTGGAATCCCATTTCTCGCCAAGGAATCTATAAACTGTTTAACCATTATAACGATTTTTATTGAAGGATTTAGACAGTATATTTTTGCATTTTCAGGAATTCTACAATTTGTACAAATTTTATTTTTTCCTCTAAAGGGTGTCCAAAAACATATGGCTCGAGCGTTAATAATATTGAAAGAACAAGCAGACTGTATGATTAGAGTGTGATATCCAGCATAAAGGAATATGAGAGCACAGGCTCAATCATCGCAATAATTCTCCTACTGTCTACAAAATAGGAAAAAGTATTGGATAAGCTGGATTCTGAAGGAAGAGGGGTGCTGCAGTAAGTGGATAGCCTGTTTTGCTTTAAGTGTGCCGTTCCTAAAACATATGTTCAATACAAATATCATGATTGAAATTCATACTAATAGGTGGTGTTCTTTCTGATGAAAATGAAACAATCTACCAATGCAGTTCTCCTACTGCTCTTTATTGTATGTCTCATAATTTATATTGTAATTTTTGCTTCGGCATTTACGGATCTTCCTATGAATATCCCACCGTGGCACCAATTGTTGCTATTGACTTTCCACTTTTTCCCCATGCTTTTTCTTGAGTTACTCTTATGCCAAAATGCAAAACTGAAATGGCGCCTGCTCATTCCCATGCTATCTTTATTGGCAGTCGGAGTCTGGTTTTTGAGTTTTGCCGGATGGGAGCTCTTGGGCTGGCTACTTTTTCTATTCTGGTGCATTGCTCCTCTGCTTGGTAGTTTGGTAGCTTGTGGAATTTGGGCAATCGCAAAACGATTGAGGTACTGCAGTTGACGATATTATTTTGAATACCTCCGGCACCTTGTGCGGTTACTTCCTGTTTTTGCTGATTCGAAAGTGTTGGCCAAAGTTTATAAGCGGTTTTCGAGTACAGAGCATTTAACTGCGAATTGGGAGGGCCTCCAGAATATCCTGGAGACCTTCCCATTTGATTTTATTGGGGGTATCAAGGCTGCTTCGATTCTTGTGTGAGGTAGATATCACATGGTATAATCGAAGGCATAGCAACCGGGGGTATGTACCATGATGATCTATCTTCAAATGATTGATACTCCAGAGGATCGCTCGAAGTTCGAGCAGCTCTATCTGGAGTATCGCGGCCTCATGTTCTATGTGGCCAACAAAATATTACATAATGAACAGGATGCCGAGGACGTGGTCCATCAGGCATTTTTGAAGGTGGCCGAAAATATTGAAAAAACAGGTGATCCCAAGTGTCCAAAAACACAGAGTTATATCGTTACTATAGTTGAGAACAAAGCGATAGACCTGTATCGGCGGCGCCAAAAGCGCCAGATGGTTGAGCTGAGCGATGAGCTGCCAGGGGTTTCTGCTGTTTATGAGGGTGAGAATACCCTGACCGACTGTGTTCTGAAACTCCCCGCCCGGTATCGGGAAGTGATTCTGCTCCGATACTTCCAAGGGTACAGCGTGAAAGAAGTAGCAGCAATCCTGGGTCTGTCCCTTTCGGCAGCGTCGAAACTTGACCAGCGGGCCAAGAACAGATTGAAGGATCTGTATGAAAAGGAGGGCAAGTTGTGATCACCGATGAAATGCTGAGATTCGCTGCAGCGGAGGCTGATCAGGCCATCCGTGATTCGTTGCCGCATCCGGAAGATTGCCACCGTCAGTTTTCCCCTCGGTTTGAACGCAAAATGAAGCATGTCATCCGGCGGGGGCGCCATCCGGTGACCTACAAATATCTCCGTCGAGCTGCGTGTCTTCTGGTTGCGGTAACTCTGGTTGGGGCTTCGTGGCTCACTGTGGATGCAGAGGCACGCGGAGCCTTCTTTGCCTGGGTGCGGCAGCAGTACGAAAACTTCGTTGAGTACCGTTTCGAGGGACTGGCGCCAGATGAAGAGATGACGACCAACTTTGCTCCCACGTGGTTGCCCGAAGGATATGAGGAATATGAGGTACATTCTGCAGGAGGTACTTCTATCAAGACTTACCGCAATAGTGATGGTCAAGCGATCCATTTCATGTACTCTCCTGGTGCGGATGCAACGAGCCTCTTTGTAGTTTCAGATCAAATGACCATGGAGAAAGTATCTGTGGGAACGCAGGAGGCCGATTTCTACCAGGATGCCGATCCCGAGAACGCGAATGTTCTGGTGTGGCAGTATGAAGGCGAGGATATCCTGTTCTGCATTTCAGCATCGCTGCCCAGAGATGAGATGGTCAAAATTGCGGAATCGATAGCCGCGATTCCATAGAATGAGCTGCGGCGGTTTTGGTATATGACTGCTACACAGGATAAATGAGATTGCTGGCCTAAGTGCGTACAAGTACATTGAGCGGGAGGTCTGATATGAATTGCCCGTACTGTGGTGTTGAAATGATACACGGCTATCTAAATTGCGGAATGACATTGTGGAGTACAAAAAAGCATAAGATCAGTTTACTGATTGATAATGACGAGAAATATACGCTGCAGCTCGGAAGGCCTATAGTTTCACCCCATCATGTAGAAAGTGATTGTTGTCCTAAGTGCAAACGAATTATCATTGATAGTTCTGATTATATGAGCAACATTGAGTGAATTGCTTGAGGTGATTTGTAAAAATGGAAAAAAAGCATTTTGGCATTATGCTGTTCTTGGTGGGAAGTATAGGATACCTGATTCTGAGCCTGTACTTGTCTATGAACCGATTTAATTACAACGGAATGACCGGCACCTATGCTGCTCTGCTCGGCAATGAACTGCTGGTTCCCTACATCATTTTTTGTGCCATGGGGGTAATAGGTTTCATCATTTGTCTATACGAAACTTATTTTCGCAAGAAAAAGTAATAGCTCACCGATGTTTCTACCAAATATCTGAACAATTATCTTGTATGGAATAATTTTGTAAATTGTGCCAAAGAAAGCAAATTGGAGAAAAGGAACATCTTCTTATCTTCCGTTTTGTCAACATTGAAAACTTTTAAATGCAGAGATTTATCAAATAGACCAGCAGTTCCACTGATTGCATAAGTAAACAAATCGGAATTTGGAGGTGTCATTATGCTAACATTAATTATTCAATATCTTTTATTGCCAAAAGTTTTACCGACATTTATCCTACCTTTTGTGTTTTTCTTTATCAATCGTAGATATGTTTGGTTTAGTATTTTACTAACTGCGATTTTTGAAGTCGTTGTTTGGTGGGACGAATTGTGTTATTATGAATCGCGAGGTATTGTGATTTATGCTATGCTTATACAACTTCTCCTTATGACTGTTATTATAATGCTATTAAAGATAGTTGTCCCTAAACTAAATATGAAAAAGAGATTTACTTTCAGGGTCCAGTTGCTCTGCGGCATTATGATTGCCATTGCAAGCTGCACGCTCTCCTTTGCTCTCCACAAAAGCATTTTTATGAACATCGCATGGATCATATATGGACTGATGTGGATCTTTAACCCCGTCATCCCCGAAGGTATAGATCAAAGTCGTGGAAGACAGCTTGCCCGGGTCGCCGGTGTTATCTGTATTGCCATCGGGCTTATTGTAAGGTTTGGAGTTGGATAAAATTCTAATTCACAGAAACAGACCCTGTCCGATTTCAAAAAACGTGAATGAAAACGGGCCAAAAAATCATGACATTGCAGACACACTGAAATTGGGATCGTATATCAAAACCTGCACGTTAGGAGGTAATGGCTATGTATAGACTTCTTATGTCTGGCGGAGTTGTAGCGTCATTTCTGCAAGTTGTGCCAATTACCTGCCTGGTGGGTTTGATCTACGTATTATACCGGGTAATTAAAATAAAGCAACAAAATTCAGGAATCAACTGGAAGATTGAAATTGTTCGATTGCTTTTTGTGTGCTATCTTACCGGACTGCTTAACCTCACAATCACCCCACAGAATTTTTGGTCTCATATCTGGGCATTTGTCTTTGTTGGATACAGCGGAATCGAATTAACACTGTTTGATGGAAGTCTTAATCTTGTGCCCTCCCTTGTTAGGTGGCTCCAGGGAAATTTGCTTCTTGGTAGCTGGGTGAAGACGATGCTTGTGGGAAACATTTTGATGTATATTCCCATGGGTCTCCTTTTTCCATTCACCTTTCCCCGACTGAGCAGACAGAAATTATGGCTGACAGCAGTTATTGTCCCAGCCATAATCGAAATCATTCAACCAGTGGTTGGCCGAAGTTTTGATATTGACGACCTCATTTGCAATTTTATTGGAATACTGCTTGGATATGCGGCAGCACACTTGCTCAAAAAGTTGGTCTCTTAGCTCGTCTCGTCACTCTGAGGTATGTTTCTTGAACTCTGAATTGCGATTTGCGGCGAAATACCGTATAATGGCAGCAAGATTACATAAGGTGAGGTTGCTTTACTATGGCCAGAGTTTCCACAAAAGCAAACAAGAATATTTACCAACGCATTCGGGAGGCGCTTCATTTAACCAGAGAGTCAGCCAGCGATCTGCTGGAGTCCCTTCCTCCTGAGCGAATTGAAAAAATAGAGAATGAGCGCTCTCTCCCACATCCGGATGAAGTCCTGGTCATGGCAGAGAAGTACAAACAGCCCAGCCTCTGCAACTATTACTGCGCCAATCAGTGCCCGATTGGGCAGCAGTGTCCCAGAGGTCAAAATCAAAGATCTCTCGCAGATTGTCCTGGAAATGCTGGCATCCCTCAACTCCATGAACAAGCAAAAGGAACGACTGATTGAGATCACCGCAGATGGCGCCATCAGCGAGGACGAATTGGCGGACTTTATTTTCATTCAGCACGAGCTGGAACGCATCTCCATTACCGTTGAAACCTTGCAGCTTTGGGCGGAGCGTATGCTGGCTACCGGCGCTATCGACGCCCAGCAGTACCAGGCGTACAAGGAGAAGCTGGAAAAGCGGTAGTATCGTCGATTTTGCTGCGCCAGTGGAAATAAGCACCTCTATTTTGCTGATTCTGTGGTGGTGGTATGTTACACTCCCTGATACAATGAATCCATCAGCTAAGAGTACAGAAACAGTTTTTGTGAGGTGATACAATGGATGTAATGAGAAGGATTCAGACAATCCGTTTGATGGACATACTCCAGAGAAGTCCCGCATACGCAAAAGCGCTGGGAATTGAGATCATCATGCGAAAAGTTGGTTGAAGATGGGGTAACTCATACCGGCTATGTTGGGGGCTTCACAAGGCTGTGAAGCCCCTTTCCTGTACGCTGAGAGAATTGGCATTCGACAGAACAGAGAGGAAGGAATGGTAATCCATGAAGTGTTATGATGAACAGTTGCGCCAGCTGCAAGCCCAGTGCGCCCGAAAGAAGAAGTTAGAGGCATCTATTGAGGAACTGCGTGCCCAGCGGGAGGTCTATGCCGCCCGTGCGGAAGAACTCCAGCAGATTATGTCTGACGAACAGGCAGATGTGGATCGGTTGGAGGGGCGGAGCCTGTCTGCGTTCTTCTACAATGTCATCGGGAAGATGGACGAGAAATTGACGCAGGAGCGGCAGGAAGCCTATGCAGCTCGGGTGAAATATGATGCGGCCACCAGAGAGCTATTTGGTGTCGAAGAAGATTTGAAGCGATATGAGGCAGAGCTGAACTCGCTCCAGGGGTGTGAGGATCGCTATACTTCTGTCCTGCAGGAAAAGACCTTGGCCGTAAAAGCGGCCGGTGGACTTACCGCGGAAAGAATTTTGCAATTGGAAGAACAAAAAGGTTATTTGGTGGGTCAGAAGCTGGAATTGCAGGAGGCCTTGGATGCCGGCAACGCTGCACTGTCTTGTACAGATCAGATTCTATCTGAGCTGGACAGTGCGGAAGGCTGGGGAACCTGGGATCTCGTTGGCGGAGGTCTCATCACGGATCTGGTAAAACACAGCCATCTGGACGCGGCCCAGGCCTCTGTGGAGACCTTGCAGACGCAACTGCGCCGCTTCAAAACGGAACTGGCCGATGTGACAATCGATGCAGATATTCAGGTCAACATAGATGGATTTCTGCGGGTGGCTGATTACTTTTTCGACGGAATTTTTGCCGACTGGACCGTACTGGATCAGATCCAACAGTCCCAGGAACAGGTAGATCAGACCAGAAGTCAGATCTACGGTGTATTAGATCATCTGCGCACTTTGATGGAGCAGACAGAAGCGCAGATTTCCTGCACCTCTCAGGAAGTAGAGCAGTTGGTCGCAAGCGTATCCATGTAGAGCAAAGCGGCTACCAAAAGGAGCAGTATATGGAGAAATCAAATACCAGAGCACAGGAATTACATATACTCTGGATTAGCCAGAGTGAACATATCATTTCTTTCCACGAAGTAGTGAGCGAAAACTATGAACCATTGGTATTTTCAGACCAGAACGAAAAAATGATGTTTGTTTTTGAAAAGTGCTCCCATGGTTTTCGAATTCAATGAGATTCGCTCCACGAAAATATACTTTTGAGTTTTATTCATTTCTGGAAGTCAAATATCTTTTTTGTTTACAGTCCCACAATTCCTGAGCCGCATTCGATACAGAAACCACTTGCCTACCCCTTGTCCCAGAGTTACAATACAGACATACAATAACACGAAAGACGCTCCCCTTCCCTGTCGGTGCAAAGCGTCGGCATAGGATGGGGAGCGTTTCTGACCACAGAACATACCACACACACCCTCGGAACACACGGAAACCTCGCTTTCAAAGAGTGCCCAAGAGAAAGTGGATTGGAGCGGAAAAGGTTAGAAAGTCTCCAAAACCGTCAGGAAAATTTTGACACCGCCCTTCGGGTCCAAGAGGCCGCAGGTTCAAATCCTGTCACTCGGACCAAAAATCCGCTGTTTTCTCTCAAAAACAGCGGATTTTTGCTTTAATAAGTTCTTGAATTTCGGGCCAATTTTTCCGTTTTTCAGCTTGACCACAGAAATACCACAGACAGGTTTTATTTTTGACCACAGGAAGGGTGCTTCTTTTTATGAGGAGTGCCCTTCTTTTGTTTTCTGTGGCGCAGGGTTTTGAGAGACGGCTACGAACCGCCTCATAAAGCCCTTTCGTATTCCAGTTCCGACCCTCCCACCGGTGGTGGAGGATCTACCCTCCCAGAGTCATTAACAGGAATATTACAAATTTCAAAATGTGCTCAAACACCACCATTTTCCCGCTTTGCTTTTTTCGTAGGCAATGTGTTATACTATACCTCGAATATTGGGTATAGCTGCCCGGAAACGAGAGGTCACATCCATGCAAAAAAATTCATTGGGAGATACCCTGAGAGAACTACGCAAGCAAAAGAGACTTTCCCAGGAGGATCTAGCCGAGGGAATCTGTTCACCGGTGTCTATCTCACGCATTGAAAACGGGAACCAAATCCCCTCTCAACCAGTATTGGAGGCACTGCTGGAAAAACTGGGCACTGGGCTTTACCAAATTTGCAACGTCTACTACCGCAGTGAGCAGCAGCAGGCTTTTGAGGAAAAAGCCCAGGCAATCATCAACCTGGGAGATGAGGAAAACATTGACCAGGCATGGAATGAGCTTGAGCATCTACAACAAAACAGCCCCGACGATACTCGCAGCCGACAACTTTGCTGGTTGGTGGAGGCCACGCTACGGCTGCAATGCCACGACACAGCCCCTGAGAGCTATCCACTCCAAGAAACCATGGTTCTGGCCCAAAAGGCGCTGGCCCTAACCCGCCCCAACTTCGACTATGAAAACTTCCCCAGCTCCGTGCTGACCATCTTCGAGGTGGACCTGCTCCATATCATAGTAGCCATTTGGGCCGGCATGGATCGCAACATGGATGCTTTGCGCCTGGGCGAGCGCCTGTATGCATCACTGAAAAAGCACGAAAGTGATGTAGTCAGCTATCAACGAGCCAAAATCAATGTGGTGCGAAACCTGGGCGCCATTTTGGCCAAAATGAAGATGTACCAAGATGCGCTGCAATATATCGATGAGGCAGAGGCCTTGAGTCTGAAGAACAACGAGCACAGTCTATTGGTGATGATCGAATTGACCCGGGCAGAGATTTACTGTCTGATAGACCGCAAAGAGGAGTGCGCCGATATTTTGAAAACGTTAGCAGCCTATACGGCATTGACAAAACAAAAAACATATCTTTCGTCGATTCAACGCCTTGCCCACGACAAACTGGGCCTTGACTTGTAAAAAACCACCGCTTAACAAATGATATTATATGACCATAACAAATCGTGTAAGATTATTGTGAACACGGCTTGTTATGGTCTTTTTCTGGTTTTGAGGTAAAATGCTTTCAGATGGCATAAAAACGGAGTAATCCATTCGAAAAACCAGGAGGAATGACCATGCGACGCTATATTTTTGGCAAAAACAAGCTACTCACTGCCACCATGGCGGTTGTGACCGTCATGCACACGGCAGCACAGGCGATGGTAGCCCTGATGATCAGCTGGATCATTGACACAATTAACGAGATTATTTTTACCGGCGACACCAGTCCGATCGCCAGCATTGCAATCCTTTGTGTTGTGTTTGCCGTGTTTGTGGGGATTGTAGTATTTTCATCTATGTATCTCCAGGGCCTTTGGATAAAAAAGATCATGCTGAAGCTGAAAAATTCTTTGTTCCATGGCATGCTACACCAACCTATGGATACCTATCAAAACTGTAATAGCGCTGTAAACCTGACTCTACTGACCCAGTCCGTGGGAACTTTTGAGGAAAACTATCTGAAAAACAGCATCAAGATTTTCGAGTCAGCCCTGAGTATTGTGATGGCGGTGGTGTTGCTGTTCACTATCAATCCCATGGTAGCCATAATCTCCATCGTGTCCATGTGCATTCCCACACTGCTGCCCCAGCTGTTCGGTCAAAAAATGGCCCGTCGTCAGGAGGAGGTTGTGAAGCAGACTACCGATTATACCAGAAAAGTGAAGGATTCCCTGACCGGCTACGAGGTGCTGAAAACATATCATGCCGAGCCGCAGAACGAGGCCATCTGCCGAGATCAGGCCGACGCCATGGAGAGCAGCAAGTTGAAAATGACCGCAGCCAACGCCATGGTTTATAGCGTGGCCAATATTTCCTCGGTAATGGTACAGCTATTCATTATGCTGCTAGCAGGCATTTTCGCGGTGCGCGGTCTGATTTCTCTGGGCAATATCTTAGCTGTGGTAAATTTGACTAGCATGGTGGTGTCCCCCGCCTTCGACATTTCGGGGCAGATCACACAACTAAAGTCTACCCAGCCCATTGTGAACCAGATGCTGACCCTGTTAAACATCTCTGATGCCTCTGCCCCCATGTCTGAGGTCAAACGGAGTCTCGTTTTGGACAATGTGACCTTTTCTTATTCAGATACCCCTGTGCTGGCCCATGCTAGCGCCCAGTTTGAACAGGGTAAAAAGTATGCCATCATTGGGAAAAGCGGCAGCGGAAAAAGCACCTTGTTAAAGCTGCTCGCCGGATACTATAACGACTTCGACGGCAACATCCTAGTGGACGGCCAAGCGGATATGCAGTGCGACTGTGCAGTCATTCATCAAAATGTGTTTTTGTTTGATGACACCATCCGCAACAATATCACCCTGCACGGCGATTACACCGACGCCCAAGTGCAGGAGGCCGTCTATGCGGCCGGGTTGGATGAAGTAGTGGCCGACTTGCCGGAGGGGCTAGAGACAAACGTCTCAGAAAATGGTGCACGCTTCTCTGGTGGCGAACGGCAGCGTATTGCCATAGCTCGGGCTCTGCTACACAGAAAATCCTTGCTTTTAGTGGATGAAGCCACATCCGCCCTTGATGCCGAGAATGCAGCTAAAATTGAAGATAGCATTCTGAGCCTAAAAGGCATAACCTGCATTGCTGTGACTCACAAATCTGATCCTAAGATATTGGCTCGATACGACCAAGTTTTGCGCATGGAAAACGGTATGCTGTCCCCCGAGCGAAAGATTTTCTGAAGGAAATAGTAGAGCAGATCTACACTCTGTAAACCGGGAAAACTGTGCTTTGACGTAGCACAGTCTTCCCGGTTTTCTCTCACCACCCCTGCCTTCCTAAACTCCGCCCTGACCTCATCACTGAGAGCTTCAATCTCTGCATTCATCTCCCGGATTGGCTCTTCCAGCTTCTCCTCGCACTCCTCTTCCGTCGGGGTGTAGACATTCCGGGGGCGTTTCTTGCCATCTGGCCACACTGAGGAATATCTTCCCTCTCAGCGACAATCGTTAATCTTACTGACGCATACTGTCCTTGGGCTACACCAAGTGAGCCGGACAGAGGTGAATACTTCCGCTCTTCTCGCTTTTCCTCTGGATCGGTAATCGATACTTTCATATCTCCCCCTGTAATATGGTTCGTACAAATCACAATAAGCGTCGATACCGCCATCCATTTGGAGTTTTGTCGATGGGCATAAAGCCGCATGCTTCAAACATCTTCCGAGAGCCCACATTATACTCATAGATTTCCGCTACCTCCAGGGACGAAAATCCCAGGCGCTTTGCCCGGTCTACCAGGGCCAAGATCACCTTCTTTCCAATCCCATGCCCTCGCAAACCGGGCTCTCCAATCACAATGGGCATGTCCTCCCTCCAAAAGGCAACATCTCCAATTGGCACAAACCCATTGCCACAGGGATTGTATTCAATAAAGTACACCTCACCACGTGCCTGCAAATAGTGGTACATCTGATATACTTTTTCCATGGTATATGGAGTTGTCTTCCCGTCCACCAGCCACAACGTATGTTCATCCTGATACCAGTTCAATGCAAAAGGGCAATCATCGGTATACCTATGTAGACGGAGTGTCTTGTCAATTTGGATAAACTCCGGCTGTTCAATCCCGCTCATCGGCATATTACATCACATCCTCAACCTGTCATATGTGTATAGCGCAGGAGAAGGGACCTCCCCCCTCTCCTGCGCTGCCGCTTTTTCTTACATCTTCAATGCCCCGGACAGGTTCTCCATGGCGTCGCCGGCCACCTTGGCCGCCTTGCTCACCGTCTTCTGCATCTTGGTCTTCTTCTTGGGGCTCAAGGCCATGCCCATCACGCCGCCGGCCAACATGCTCAATCCTGCCACGGGAATCATCATACTCATCTTCATCGCACATGTCCTCCTTTGCTTTGGTCCAACCATAGTGTGCCCAACGCAAAGGATTTCTCTATGCCAGTTTCTTCAGAATTGGTAAATTTTTAAATTTCCAAATCCAGCGACACCGGACAGTGGTCGCTGCCGTAAATATCGGGGTGGATGAATGCCCCCTGTACCTTCTCCGCCAACCGCTGGGACACCACAAAGTAGTCAATCCGCCACCCCGCATTGTTGGCCCGGGCATTGAAGCGGTAGCTCCACCAAGAGTACGCCCCGGTGAGGTCCGGGTACAAATACCGGAAGGTATCCACAAACCCACTGTCCAGCAGCAGCCCAAACTGCTCCCGCTCCTGGTCGGAGAACCCTGCCTTGCCCCGGTTGGGGCCGGGATTTTTCAGGTCGATCTCCTTGTGGGCCACGTTTAGGTCTCCACAGTAGATCACCGGCTTGTTCTTATCCAGTTCCATGAGATATGCCCGCAGGTCCCGCTCCCACTCCATCCGGTAGTCGATACGGGCCAACTCGTTCTGGGCGTTGGGGGTATAGCAGTTGACCAGGTAGAATTCCGGGTACTCCAGGGTGATGAGCCGCCCCTCGTGGTCGTGGGGCTCCACCCCCATGCCGTAGCGTACCGAGAGCGGCTTATGGCGGGTAAAAATGGCGGTACCGGAATACCCCTTCTTCTCTGCCGAGTTCCAGAACTCCTCGTAGCCGGGCAGGTCTACATGGGCCTGGCCCTGCTCCATCTTGGTCTCCTGGAGACAGATGAAGTCCGCATCCAGCCCCAGCACCGATTCCTCAAATCCTTTTTTCAGACAGGCCCGCAGGCCGTTGACGTTCCATGAGACAAATTTCATGTGGTTTCTCCTTTTTTCACGCACAGGATGACCAGGTGGACGATACAGAAGATCAAAGCCGCAGCCATAGCAGCCGCCTCCCAGAACATCACCAGGTAATCCCCCGAAATGTATAGAATATAGTTGTACTTTAGGCGCAAATAGACGCTGTAGCTGGCCAGAGAGGAGCCGCACACCAGCACCGCCGCCGGAATGCGCCGCCAGTTGCTCACCGCCCAGCACACTGCCAGCACATCGGCCAGATAGAAATACCGCTCGTGCATGTGGGGCAGCAAAAACGGAATGCCCACCACCAGCACCATCGCCACCGCCATGGCCATCTGGTTGTCCAGCTTTTTCCCCTTCCACGCTCCAATAAACAACATGGCAAAGGCCAGAATCATAGCAGCAATGATGCCCATCTGGGACAGAAATGCAGGGTCATAGGTGGCATGGGCGGGCAAGAACTGATAGACGGAAGGGGCATTCAGCGTCAGCCGGTCATACTCCCCCATCTGCCCCAAGTAGACGGACAAAATGTCCTTCCAGGGCTTGCCCAGCAGCAGGGCAGGAATTGCCGTGAGGACATACACCCCGGGGAACACAAACAGCTCCCGGAATTTCACCCGCCCCGCCAGCCACAGCACACCCCACAGAGGCATGATAAACACCGTCTGGAGCTTAAAAGAGAAGGCCACCGCCAGCCATACCAGGGACCACTTGTTCTTGCCCTCCAGCACGCAGGCCACCGCATGGACCACCAGAGCCCCGTAGATGGCGTCACACTGGGCCCAGTAGCTGCCGTTGAGCACCACCGTGGGCACAAAGAGCAGCACACCAAAGGCGATCTGGGGCAGTATGGTATTTTCCTTCTCTTTGGTCAGTACCCGCACCAGGCGCAGGCCACCCCAGGCCAGAATCACATCCAGGAAGATGGAGAACAGCTTGTACAGGTACAGGTCTGGGATATCCAGATAGGAAATCAAGGCAATAAAGTAGAGGTACGGCACGTTGTAATTGCCTACGGGCTGAGAAATGGCTCCCAAGCCGCCGCCCTCCCGGATCACGTCGTACCACTGACTGAGGAAGGTGAGGTAATCGTCGCTCTCGTGGTCCAACAGCAGGCACCGCACCAGCATAGCCGCCGCCAGAGGGAGGAGCAGCACCAGAATCTGGTTAATCGGAACATTCTCTTTTTTCAGTAGCAATCCGCCCAGGGCTGCCGTGAGCACCAGGCACACTGCCACCCACACGCGATCTGCCACGCTCCCCTGTTGGAGTTGGAGCGCCGCCGCCACCGTCCCCAACAGACACGCCAGGGCCAGTATCCCACACAGTTTTTCCTGCCATCTCACTTTTGACCAACTCATGGTGATCTCCTGCTTTCCATTTTGTCTATTCGTTGTATTCTACCATGCCTCCCTCTGGGATTTCAACCGCATTCTTGCGGGGAACGGTTGACTTTTTTCTATATAAGATGTATGCTTTAGTCTGAATTTTCAAAACACTTCTGGAGGATGACTCTATGTGCGGTTTTACCGGATTTCTCTCCCGCTCTACCCCTGATGTCACTGCCCTTCACGCCATGGGCGATTCCATTATTCACCGTGGCCCCGACGAGGAGGGCTACTATACCGATGACCACTGCGCCATCGCCCATCGCCGCCTGTCCATCATTGACCTGGCTCACGGCCACCAGCCCATGACCAGCCCCGACGGGCGTTATATTTTGGCCTATAACGGAGAAGTTTATAACTTCCAGACCCTGCGCACCCAGCTCCAGAAGCTGGGCCATACCTTCCAGACCACCTCCGACACCGAGGTAGTGCTCCACGGCTACATGGAGTGGGGCGCTGAGGTCACCGGGAAGCTGCGTGGCATGTTCGCCTTTGTCATCTGGGACACCCAGACCAAGACCCTGTACGGCGCTCGTGACCCCTTCGGCATCAAGCCCTTCTACTACGCCCCCATGGGGGACACCTTCTTCTTCGGCTCGGAGCTCAAGAGCTTTCTCCCCCACCCCGACTTCAAAAAGGAGCTGAACCGGGAGGCATTGAAGTTCTACCTCACCTTCCAGTATTCCGCTCTAGATGAGTCCTTCTTTAAGGGCGTGTTCCGTCTGCTTCCCGGGCATCACTTCACCTACCGGGACGGCAAGCTGGACATGAGCGCCTACTACACCTTCTCCTTTGAGCCCGACTCCAAGAGCCTGGAAGAGCACGCCCAGGAGATTCGAGAGGTGGTCACCGAGTCGGTGGAGGCCCACCAGATCAGTGACGTGGAAGTGGGCGCCTTCCTCTCTGGCGGCATTGACTCCAGCGTCATCACCGCTCTGTCCCACCCGGACAAGACCTACTCCGTGGGCTTTGCCAACAAGGGCTTTGACGAGACCAGCGAGGCCAAGGCCCTGTGTGAGGAGCTGGGGCTGAAGAACATCTCCAAGACCATCACCGCCGAGGAGTTCTTCGACATTCTGCCCACCATCCAGTACTACGCTGATGAGCCCAACGCCAACCTGTCCACCGTGCCCCTGTACTTTTTGTCCAAGCTGGCGGCCCAGGACGTGAAGGTGGTTCTGTCCGGTGAGGGCTCCGACGAGCTGTTTGGCGGATACATCACCTACCACACCACCAAGCCCTACCGGGCCTACCGCAAGCTGCCCCTCCCCATCCGCAAGGCAGTGGCAGGTGTGGTGTCCAAGCTGCCCCCCTTCCACGGCCAGGGCTTCTTGACCAAGGCCGCCAAGCCTGTGGAGGACACCTTTGTGGGTCAGGCCTTCATCTTTGACAACGACGAGGTGGAGCAGGTTCTCACCCCCGCCTACCGCAGCAGCCGCACCTGGAAGGACATCACGGCCCCCTATTTTGCCCAGGTGAAGGACGCCGACGACCTGACCAAGATGCAGTATCTGGATTTGCACCTGTGGCAGCCCCTGGACATTCTGCGCAAGGCCGACCGGATGACCATGGCCAACTCCCTGGAGCTGCGGGTGCCCTATCTGGACCGGGAGGTGTGGAAGGTGGCCCGCTCCATCCCCAGCAACCAGAAGATGCGGGGCAAGTCCACCACCAAGTTCCCCCTGCGTCAGGCCGCCGTGCCCATGCTCCCCGACGATTGGATCAAGCGTCCCAAGGTGGGCTTCCCTGTCCCCTTCATCGCCTGGCTCAAGGAGGAGAAGTACTACAACTGGGCCAAGGACCTGATCAACCAGGACTATGTGGCCGAGTTCTTCGACCAGAAGTACCTGCTGGACCTGCTGGAGCAGCACTACTCTGGCAAGGCCCGCACCCACCGCAAGCTGTACACCGTGCTGTCCTTCCTTATCTGGTATCAGGTGTACTTCCCCGAGGTGTGTGGCGTGGCTCCCTACCAGCCCAAATAATCTATCGTCATATCCCACAGTCCGCAGCGGTCCCCCCGCTGCGGACTGTTATCGTTGTGATGAATTTTGCCATATCCCGCCGGTGTTACAAGAACCTGCTATTGAAATCATACCCCTTCTTTTATATAATAGTAGTACTGCCTTATTTTATTGATTCAGGAAGGTGCCATTATGAGTTTGCGAGTGGGCATTGATATCGGCTCCACCACCGTCAAAGTGGTGGTGCTGGACGAAGAGAACCAAGTTTTATTCCGCTCTTATGAGCGGCATTATTCCAAGACCCGGGAACGGGCCTGTGAGACCCTGCACTCCATTGAAGATATGCTGCGGGGCAAAGAGGTGAAGCTGGTCATCACCGGCTCTGCCGGATTGGGCGTGGCCAAGGCCGCTGGACTGGACTTTGTCCAGGAGGTATATGCCACTGCTGCCGCGGTGAACACCTACATTCCCGACACGGACGCCGTCATCGAGCTGGGCGGCGAGGACGCCAAGATCATCTTCTTCGGCGGCGCTTTGGAGGAGCGTATGAACGGCTCCTGCGCCGGCGGTACCGGAGCCTTCATTGACCAGATGGCCACGCTGATGAACGTCACGGTCAATGAGCTGGATGAACTGTCCCTGAAACACGAAAAGATCTACCCCATCGCCTCCCGGTGCGGCGTGTTTGCCAAGTCCGACATCCAGCCCATCCTCAACCAGGGTGGACGGAAAGAGGACGTGGCCGCCTCCATCTTCCAGGCGGTGGTGGACCAGACTGTGGCTGGCCTCACCCAGGGCAGAGAGCTCAAGGGCAAGATCGTCTTTTTGGGCGGCCCCCTCACCTTCTTAAAGGGCCTGCGGGAGCGCTTTGTGGAGACCCTCCAGCTGGACGAGGAGCACGCCATCTTCCCCAAGGACGGCGACTGCTTTGCCGCCATTGGCGCTGCTCTGTGCTCGGAGGAGTACGCCGCCCGCCCCTTTGAGGAGCTGTTGAAGCTGCTGGAGGAGAGCCGGGATGCCACCACCGTGGTGGACACCATGCCCCCCCTGTTCCAGTCTCAGGAGGAGTACGACGCCTTTGTGGCCCGCCACAACGCCTCCACGCCCCCCCAGCTGGACATTCACACCTACACCGGCGACGCCTACCTGGGCATTGACGCCGGTTCCACCACCACCAAAATGGCCCTCATCGCCCCCGATGGCGGCCTGCTGTACACCTACTACCACTCCAACCAGGGCAACCCGGTGTCTGTGGTCCTGCCCCAGCTCAAGGAAATCTACAAGCTGTGCGGCGACCGCATTACCATCAAGGGCTCTGCGGTGACGGGTTACGGTGAGGACCTCATCAAAAACGCCTTTAACTGTGACTTAGGGCTGGTAGAGACGGTGGCCCACTACCGCGCCGCCGCCCACTTCAACCCCGATGTGGACTTTATCATCGACATCGGCGGCCAGGACATGAAGTGCTTTAAAATCCGCAACGGGGCCGTGGACTCCATCATGCTCAACGAGGCCTGTTCCTCCGGCTGCGGCTCCTTCATCGAGACCTTCGCCAAAGCCCTGGGCTACTCCATTGCGGACTTTGCCAAGATGGGCCTGTTTGCCCAGCGCCCGGTGAACCTGGGCTCCCGATGCACCGTGTTTATGAACTCCTCGGTGAAGCAGGCCCAAAAGGACGGGGCCAGCGTGGAGGAGATCTCAGCTGGTCTGTCCATCTCCATCGTGAAAAACGCCGTGTATAAGGTTATCCGCGCCGCCAGCGCCGACGACCTGGGCAAGCACATCGTGGTCCAGGGCGGCACCTTCTACAACGACGCCGTGCTCCGGGCCTTTGAGCAGGAGCTAAAGCGGGACGTGACCCGTCCCACCATCTCGGGCATCATGGGCGCCTTCGGCGCCGCTCTGGCCGCCCGCAACCTGCACCTGGAGAAGTCCACCCTGCTGGGCCCTGAGGCGCTGGAGAACTTCACCCACACCGCCAAGCCGGTGACCTGCAACCTGTGCACCAACCACTGCTCCCTCACCGTCAACACCTTTGACGGCGGCCGCCGATTCATCTCCGGCAACCGCTGTTCCCGCCCCTTGGGCAAGGAGAAGGTGGAACTGCCCGATCTGTACAACTACAAGTACCGCAAGCTCCGCTCCATGGAGGGCAAGGGCTTCGGCAACGGCTCCCGAGGCCGCATCGGCATCCCCTTTGGGCTGAACATGTATGAGAACCTGCCCTTCTGGTTTGAGCTGTTCACCCGCCTCAACTTCGAGGTGGTGCTCTCCCCCGAGTCCTCCCGCAAGCTGTACATCAAGGGCCAGCGCACCATCCCCTCGGACACCGTGTGCTATCCCGCCAAGCTTCTCCACGGCCACGTGCAGGCTCTGGTGGAAGCCGGAGTGGATGCCATCTTCTACCCCTGCATGTCCTACAACTTCGATGAGAAGACCTCGGACAACAACTACAACTGCCCGGTGGTGGCCTACTATCCCGAGTTGCTGGCCGCCAACGTGCCCGACCTGAAAAAGACCCGGTTCCTCTACCCCTATGCCGGACTACACCGCCAGAAGGACTATGAGCGCATCGGCTCCCAGTGGTTCTCGGACACCTTCGGCATTCCCCGCCGAGAGGTGGTCCACGCCATCCGGGCCGCCTACCAGGCCTACGACCTGTACAAGCAGGAAATCCGGGCAGTGGGCCAGTCCTACATCGACAAGGCCCGGGCTGAGGGCCGTCCCATCATCGTCATGGCTGGTCGTCCCTACCACATTGACCCGGAGATCAACCACGGCATCAACGACCTGATCACCTCCTTTGGCTTTGTGCTGGTCAGCGAGGACGCCGTGGCCTATCACGAGGACTATGCCCCCCGGAAGGTGCTCAATCAGTGGACCTTCCAGTCCCGGATGTACAACGCCGCCCGGTACGTGTGCACCCAGCCGGACATGCAGCTGATTCAGCTGGTAAGCTTCGGCTGCGGCACCGATGCCATCACCGGGGACGAGGTGCGCTCCATCCTGGAAGAGGGCGGCAAGCTGTACACCCAGCTGAAAATCGACGACATCAGCAACCTGGGCGCTGTCCGCATCCGTGTGCGTTCTCTCATGGCCGCCATGGAGGAGCGGGACCAGAACCAGGTCTGATGTCCCCTGGACCAAGTTCCGAAAGGAGAAAACAACATGGCTGAATTGGTTTACGCCAAAGATGGGCGTCTTCTGTTCACCAAAGAGATGAAGCAGGAGTACACCCTGCTGATGCCCCAGATGCTTCCCGTTCACTTTGGCATGTTCCGCCAGCTGCTGGTGCTGGAGGGCTACAAGGTGGATATGCTCACCACCAACCACAGAGGCATTGTGGACGAGGGCCTGAAGTACGTCCACAACGACACCTGTTACCCTGCCTTGCTGGTCATCGGCCAGCTCATTGACGCCGTCAAGCACGGCGGCTATGACCCCCACAAGGTGGCTCTGCTCATCACCCAGACCGGCGGCGGATGCCGGGCCTCCAACTACATCCACCTGCTGCGCAAGGCTCTGGAGAAGGCTGGCATGTCCTACATTCCGGTCATCTCGGTGAACCTCTCCGGCATGGAGAAGAACCCCGGCTGGAGCCTCACCCTCCCCCTCATCCGCAAGATGATCTACGCCATGATGTACGGTGACCTCATCGTCAACGTGGCCAACCAGGTGCGCCCCTATGAGGTGATGAAGGGGGACACCGACCAGATGGTGGAGACCTGGGAGAACAAGCTCATTGAGGGCTTCCAGAAAGGCCGTGGCATGAACCGCAAGGAGATGCGCCAGATCTTTGACCAAATCTGCGCTGACTTTGCCGACATCCCCGTGGCCGGACCTCAGAAGGTGCGTGTGGGTGTGGTGGGTGAGATCTACGTCAAGTTCTCCCCCCTGGGCAACAACAACCTGGAGGATTTCCTGCTCTCCGAGGGCGCTGAGCCCGTGGTGCCCGGCCTCACCGACTTCATGATCTTCAAGATCTTCAACCGGGAGTCCGACGTGGACCTGTACGGCGGCAAGTGGATCAAAAAGAAGGTCTGCCAGATCTTCAAGGGCTACATTGAGGAGTGCCAGAAGGACATGATCGCCGCCCTGAAAAAGACCCGCTTCCACGCCCCCGGCACCTTTGAGAACATGCACAAGCTGGTTCACGGCTACCTGGGCGACGGCAACAAGATGGGCGAGGGCTGGCTGCTCACCGGCGAGATGCTGGAGCTCATCCACTCCGGGGTGCCCAACATTGTCTGTACCCAGCCCTTCGGCTGCCTGCCCAACCACATTGTGGGCAAGGGCATGATTCGCAAGCTGAAAGACGACTACCCCAACTCCAACATCGTGGCCATTGACTACGACCCCGGCGCCACCAAAATCAACCAGGAGAACCGCATCAAGCTGATGCTGGCCAACGCCCGCCAGATTGCCAAGCAGGAGGCCCAGCAGAAGGCGGAGCAGGACCTGGTGGGCGCCGCCCACTAAAAGGAGCCGATTCCCATGCCACAGCTCACCATTGTAGAGGCATCCACCCCGGCTCACTTCGCCGCCATGAGCGAAATCCACGCTCTGGGCTGGTGGGCCGCCTATCAGGAGGCTGTGCCTCTGGACTGGATGGAAGAGCACATCACCCCCACCCGCTGGGTGGACACCTTTGCCCACTACGCCAGAACCCCTCGCCACCACGGGTTTCTCCTCTATCGGGACGACACCCCTGTGGGCTGCATCACCTGCGGGCCTGCCCGCATTGGCAATCAGAACCACGGCGGAGGCATGCAGGTGCACTTTGACGCCTCTGGCTATGAGGGCTGGGGAGAGGTCATCTCCTTCTATACCCATCCCCAGGAAACTGGCAAAGGGTATGGAAGCCTGCTCATGGACCGGGCCAAGGAGCAGCTGAAAGCGGACGGCTTCCAGCAGGCCTATGTGTTTGTGCTGCGGGAAAACCAAGGCGCTCGGCGTTTTTACGCCCGCCACGGCTTTTCTTGGGACGGCACCCATCAGGATATCCCCTTCCCCCACGACACCGTGTGCGTGGATTTACGGTACACGACCACCCTATAAACGACACAAGCGGCGGAGCATGGCTCCGCCGCTTTTTCACATGATTTATACACGTACCGCTCCCACGCCCAGCACACCGGGTCCGGTGTGACAGGCCACTGAGAGAGTCAGGTCTGCGCACTCCACCGGATAGTCCAGATAGAAGTACTGCTGCACCTGGTCTACCCACTCTTCCCGCAGTTGATCAGGCACCCGGCTACAGGCAATTTTCACTTGCAGGTGGCCGCTGTCGTGGAGGGCCTTTAACCGTCCCTCCATGTCCGCTCGCAGCTTCTCCAGCATCATCTGACGGGCGGCCTTGGCCCCACGCACCTTGCCCACCGCCTCCAACTTGTCTCCGGCAACGGTGAGCACGGGCTTAATGTTCAGCATGGCTCCGGCAAAGGCCTCTACCCCGGACACACGACCACCCCGGCGCAGATATTTCAAGGTATCCACCATGAGGAAAATGCTGGCGTCTGCTGCCTGCTCCTCCAAGGTACGGCGAATGGAAGCTGCGTCCATGCCCTGCTCTGCCATGGCCAGGGCATCCAGCACCGCATGGTACTGGGTCACAGAGATACGCCGGTTATCCACCACCTGCACCCGGCCCTGATAGTCATCGGCCATCATCCGAGCGGTGGCATAGGTGCTGCTCAGGCCCGCAGACATGGGGATATACACCAGCTGGTCATAGCCCCGGAGAATCCGATTCCACAGCTCCAGAGTGTCCGCCGGGGAGGGCTGGGAGGTAAACATCTCCGCCCCTGCTGCCATGCGCTGATAGAAGTAGTCCTGGCTCAGGTCCAATCCCTCATAGTAGACCTTTCCATCCATGTTAATGGGCATGGGAATGACGTACACCCCCATCTTTTTCCCCTCTTCTACGCTGATTCCGCTATTGCTGTCCGTCATCACGGCAACTGTCCGCTTCATTGGCCTGTCTCCTTTTCCAGCAGTCAAGATAAAGGATATTATACCTGATTTTTACTATTCTTTCAAGTCTCCAGATGGGCACAGGCCTCCTCCAGCACGCCCCCAATGGACTGGCGAATCACCAGATCCGCCCGCTGGTCATAGCTGGTGGCATCCCGGTTGATGAGGACCAGGTGACGGCCCCGGAAATACTCCAGCAGTCCCGCCGCCGGATACACCACCAGAGAGGTACCGCCCACAATGAGCAAATCGGCATTGGCGATGGCCTCCACAGCGCCTCGGATGGTGCGCTGGTCCAGCCCCTCCTGATAGAGCACCACATCCGGCTTGATGATACCGCCGCAGTGGGGACAGCGGGGAATCCCCTCCCCTGCTGCAATCTTCTCCACCGGGTACGAGGCCCCACAGGACATGCAGTAGTTGCGGTAGACCGAGCCGTGGAGCTCATAGACCCGCTGGCTGCCTGCCTTCTGGTGCAGTCCGTCGATGTTCTGAGTCACCACCGCCTTCAGCTTGCCCAGCCGTTCCAGCTTGGCCAGCGCCAAATGGGCGGCGTTGGGCTGCACGTCCAGACACAGCATTTTGTCCCGATAGAACCGATAAAATTCCTGGGTGTGGGACATGAAATAGTCGTGGCTGAGAATGGTCTCCGGCGGCAGGTCGTAGTGCTGATGATATAGTCCATCCTGGGACCGGAAGTCGGGAATACCGCTCTCGGTGGACACCCCTGCGCCTCCGAAAAAGACGATGTTCTCGCTCTCCTCTACCCAGTGTCTCAAAGTTTCAATGTCATTCATGGCCTTGTGCCTCCTTTTCTCCATCATACCCATTCCTGCCCCTGAGGTCAACCAGATTTTCCAAGAAAAGCAGAGAGCTCTCCGGCAACACCGGAGAGCTCTCTATTTTCATTAATTCCAAAGCCATATCATCAGAGCAATCAACAGCCCGAAGGCAACGATGTAAATCGCCGCCATGGACAAAGCTGCTTTCATGGCCGCCCAGATGTAGGCTCTTCGGTCCTCCCGGCTCATTCCGGTGTCCTCCCAGGGGCGCTCCTCACGCTCCTGTTCCATGGGCTCCGGGGGCCGGGATTCCCTGCTGTCCGGCCGACCTGGCCGGAACAGGGACGGACGGGACAGGCCGCTCATATCCGCGATCACGCGGCCGTCATCGTCCTCGTATTTCTTTGGCTTACGTGCCATATCTTACTTGTCGAAGAGGTGGCAGACCACGTAGTGGCCGGGCTCCACCTCACGCTGGCAGGGAGCCTCCACCTTGCATCGCTCGGTGGCATAGGGGCAGCGGGTGTGGAACTTACAACCGCTGGGGGGATTGGCGGGAGAGGGAATGGAGCCCTCCAGCACAATACGGTTCATCTTGGCGTTGGGGTCGGGCACGGGGATGGCGGAGAACAGAGCCTTGGTGTAGGGGTGCAGCGGGTTGCGGAAGATATCCTCCGTATCGCCGTACTCCACCAGGTTGCCCAGGTACATCACGCCCACGGAGTCAGAGATGTGCTCCACCACAGACAGGTCGTGGGAGATGAACAGATAGGTCAGGTTGTACTGGTCCTGCAGGTCCTTGAGCAGGTTGATGATCTGGGCCTGAATGGACACGTCCAGAGCAGACACAGGCTCGTCACACACCACAAACTCAGGGTTCAGAGCCAGAGCACGGGCAATGCAGATACGCTGACGCTGACCGCCGGAGAACTCGTGGGGATAGCGGGCCTTGTGGAAAGGCTGCAGACCGCAGTTGTCCATGACCTTGTCGATGTAGTCATTGTACTCGGCCTTGCTCACCAGCTTGTGCTCCCGCACAGCCTCGCCGATGATCTCACCCACGGGCAGACGGGGGGACAGGCTGGAGAAGGGGTCCTGGAAGATGATCTGCATCTTGGTACGCAGAGCCCGCAGCTCCTTGGGGCTCATGTCGTAGATCTCTTTGCCGTTGAAGAGCACCTGACCGTCGGTCTTCTCCCCCGCCAGACGGAGGATGGTGCGGCCGGTGGTGGTCTTACCACAGCCGGACTCGCCCACCAGACCCATGGTGGTACCACGCTTGAGGTTGAAGGTGACGCCGTCCACGGCCTTGACGTGGCCCACGGTCTTGCTGACCATGCCGCCCTTGATGGGGAAGTACTTCTTCAGGTGGTTGACCTGGAGAATGTACTGGGGATCGTACTCCACGGGGGTGAAGTCGCCCTTGGCAATTACGCTTTTCTTGTCAGACATCAGCCCTCACCTCCCTGGTTCTTGTTGTCATAGTAGCGATAGCAGGACACAAAGTGAGTGGGGCTGAGCTGCACCTTGCAGGGGTACTCGCCCTCACAGCCGGGCACACACATCTCACAGCGGTCCTTGAAGTAGCAGTAGTTGGGCATATCAATGGGGTTGGGCACCTTGCCGGGGATGGAATAGAGCTTGTCGATCTTCTTGCCCACCACAGGCTTGGAGGCCATCAGGCCGATGGTGTAGGGATGGGCGGGGTTGGAGAAGATCTCATGGACGGTACCCTTCTCCACCACGCGACCGGCGTACATGACCACCACGTAGTCGGCCATTTCAGCGATGACACCCAGGTCGTGGGTGATGAACATGATGGAGGAGTTGATCTTATTCTTCAGGTTGCGCAGCAGGTCCAGCACCTGGGCCTGGATGGTCACGTCCAGAGCAGTGGTGGGCTCGTCTGCGATGATCACCTTGGGGCTGCAAGCCAGAGCCATGGCGATACACACACGCTGGCGCATACCACCGGACAGCTCGTGGGGGAACATCTGATACACGCCCTGGCTGTTGGCGATGCCCACCATCTCCAGCAACTCGATGGTGCGGTTCTTGATGTCCTCCTTGGTCTTGCCCTCACCGTGGTGCAGGGCGATGACCTCGTCCACCTGCTCACCGATGCGGAACACGGGGTTCAGACTGGTCATAGGCTCCTGGAAGATCATGGACACGTAGTTGCCACGGATCTTCTGCATCTGCTCGTTGGGCATCTTGGTCACGTCATAGGCCTTGTCGCCCATGTTCAGGCGGATCGCGCCTTCCACCACCTGGCCCTGGGGCCGCTGGAGCAGCTGCATCAGGGACAGGCTGGTGACAGACTTACCGCAGCCGGACTCGCCCACCACGCCCACGGTCTTACCGATGGGCACTTCGAAGGACACGCCATCCACGCTCTTAACCACACCGGCGTCGGTGTAGAAGTAGGTGTGGAGGTTATCAAACTCCACGGCGTTATTGGGATCGGCCATCTGGGTGAGGTACTCACTCTCCGGCACGTTTTTACGCTTACGCTGTTTCTCAAAGGCGTTGGTGATCCGGCGGTTTTCCTTGGCAATGCGCCGGGCCTCCCGGCCGGAGAGATAGCCTTCTGCTTTTTTCTTAGCCATTGTCTCTCCTCCTCTCTTACCGCTTCATCTTGGGGTCGAAGGCGTCCCGCAGACCGTCGCCCACGAAGTTGAAGCCCAACACGGTGAGCAGCAGGCAGATACCAGCGGGAATCCAAACGAACCAGTAGTTGGTCAGCACGAAGGAGTTGGACACGTCGTTGATGATGTTACCCCAGGAAGCGAAGGGGAACTTGACGCCCAGGCCCAGGAAGGACAGGGTGGCCTCCGTGATGATGGTGGAACCCAAGCTCATGGTGCAGATGACGATGAGCTGAGGAATGACGTTGGGGATCAGGTGGCGGAAAATACGCCGGGGAATGCTGATGCCACAGGCCTCGGTGGCGGTCATGAACTCCTGCTCACGCAGAGAGAGGATCTGGCCACGCACCATACGGGCAATGCCAGGCCAGCCCAGGAAGCCCAGAACCAGCATCAGGTACAACATTCGCATGGTGGGGTCCACGCGCATGCCGTCCATGGCGGAACCCATAATAATAATCAGAGGCATGGAGGGGATGCAGTAGAACACGTCCACAATACGCATGATCAGGTTGTCCACCCAGCCGCCGAAATATCCGGCCACACCGCCCAGGATGATACCCAGAACGGCGGAGATAATCACGACAATGAAGCCGATGACCAGAGACACACGGCCACCGTACATCAGACGGGTGAGCATGTCCATGCCGTTGCGGTCGGTACCCAGCCAGTGAGCCTTGCTGGGCTCGGAATAGGTATCAAACACCTGGGTCTCCTTCTCCTGTCTGACGGAGTAGCTCTTGGTGTCTGCATCGTACTCCAGGGTGTAGTCGAAGGTACCCTCGTCATTGGTGTAGGTGAACTCATCGCTGTCGTTTTCGATGGTCTCAGCCAGCTGCTCCTTGAAGTCACGGGTGAAGGTGACACCGCTGACCTTGGACTGCACCACAAAGCGGCTGATATAGGCCACAGGCTGACCAGCTTCGTTGATGCCGCCGTGCTCATCCACGGTGTACTCGGTGCCATCCACGGTAAAGCTCTGCTCCCCGTTGGTGTACGCCTTCAGGGCGGCACGCTGGAAGTCAAAGCCCACGGTCAAGGAGGGGTCCTCAGCATTGACGATATCCTTGTATGCCAGAGCCACAGGGGTGGTTCCCTGAGAGATCACATAGAAGTCCTCGCCCTCCTCGGCAAGGGAATAGGTCACGCCGTCATAGGTGAAAGAGGTCTGGCCCTTGGTGGCTGCCAGCATGAACTGAGCCTGGACCATGCCGGTAAAGCTCTGGCCCTCGGCTGTGGTATAGCGGAAGCTGCTGTTCTCTGTGACGCCAGCATACTCCTTGGACTGGAACTCACGGCGGTAGAACACCTCGTCCTGGCTATAGGGGCTGACCACGCCGCCAATAAAGGAAAAGACAAACATAACGGCCAGGATCACCAGACCCACCACAGCCAAGCGGTTACGGAAAAAGCGCTTGGCCACCAGGGCGCCGGGGGACAAAACCTTAACACGGCGGTCATCGTTCAGAGAGAGGTGCTCCTGGGAGCCGCCCTCCTGCTGATGGTTCATTTTCTTCTCGTCAGACATGAAAGCGCCTCCTTTCTTAAGCGATACGTACGCGGGGGTCAACCACAGCGTACAGAATGTCGGAAATCAGGTTGCCGGCCAGAGTCAGCACAGCCATAAACAGCAGGTAGAACATAGAGAAGGGAATGTCACCGGCAGTCATGGCCGTATAAGAGGTGTAACCAATGCCCTGGATGGAGTACAGAGTCTCGGTAATCAGAGCACCGGCAAACAGGCCGGGCAGAGAGCCACCCACGATGGTGACCAGAGGAATCAGGGTGTTGCGGAAGGCGTGATGATAGATGACCTTCTTCTCGCTCAGGCCCTTGGCACGGGCCGTGCGGATATAGTCGGAGTTGAGCACTTCCAGCATGTTGGTACGGGTATAACGCATGAGCGAGCCCACAGACACCACCACCAGGGTAACAATGGGAAGCACCATATGATGGGCAATATCCAAGAACTGCCCCATGGCATCCAACTGCAGGAAGTCACGTCCCGTCAGGCCGCCCAAATCAAACCAGCCCAGCTTCACGCAGAACACCAGCTTCAGCAGAGTGGCAAAGAAGAAGGTGGGCAGAGAGATACCAGCCAGAGCGAACACGCTGATGGCGTAGTCGGCCTTGGAGTACTGACGGGTGGCGGCGATAACGCCCAGAGGAATGGCAACAATCAGCTGTAAAATAAAGGCAATTCCGCCCATCACAAAAGAAATCCAAATCACGCTGGTGAATTTCTCCATGACAGGCACGGTGTACTTCCAGCTGTCGCCGAAGTTACCGGTCAGGATGTTGCCCAGCTGGTGGAAGAAACCAGGGATCAGCGGCAAATCCAAACCATATTGGGCGTTGAGCTGTGCCACCCACTCCTCATAAGGCTTGGCGCCGGGGGCCATAGCCAGCTGACGAGCCATGGTCTCCACGTAGGAGCTGGGCAGACAGCGCAGCAGTGTATAAATAATGAATGCTACGAAAAATAGAATGACTACTGATAATAGTACGCGCTTGATGATAAAATTTCGCATAGAATCCCCTCCGTATTTGTTGGCGAGGCACAGGGGTTCGTGGCCTCGCATGATGTGTTCGCCCCGTCCGCACATCAGGCAGCCCCTCCGGCTCTGACCGACTTTGGTCGGAACAGCCGCCTCATGTGCAGGGATGCGCAGGGTTGCCCTGCGGCCTTACGGCCGCAGGGCAACCGTGATGGTAAACTCAGGAACTCGTTCCTTTGTTTCTGTGCAGAATTAGTTCAGCTCCAGCAGCTCAACATCGTTCATCCAGTTCCAGTAAGTGGTCATATCAGGAGTCAGGGTGTCGATCTTGATACGCTCAGTGGAGAAGATGAAGCAGTTGGCACGCTGATAGATGGGAACCTCAACGGCCCAGTCCATGACGATGTCCAGAGCTTCCTTGTACATCAGAGTACGGGCCTCCTGATCGGTGATGGAGCGAGCGTCCATGATGATCTCATCCAGCTTGGCGTCCTTGATGTCATAGTTGTAGTTGGAAGTGCCCTGGCTGTGGTAGATCTGGTACATGTCGGGGTCCACAGTGGCCTGCCAAGCGGCGGCAAACAGCTCAGCGGTGCCAGCCTGCATCTGAGAGAACAGGTCGGAAGCGTTGGCAATATCGGTCACGCGCAGCTCCATGCCGATCTCCTTCAGGGCATCGGAAGCCAGAGTACACATCATGAAGGCGGGGTGGTCGCCCTGACCGCCGCCGCCGATGATCAGCTCATAGTCCATCTTGGCGCCCTGGGGAGCAGCAACGATCTTGCCATCGGAGACGGTGTAGCCAGCAGCCTCAAAGAAGCCCAGAGCGGCCTGCTTGGCAGCGGCGTACTTCTCCTCGTCGCTCATGCCATCGGTGTAGATGGGGTTGTCGTTGACGTCGGTGGAGAAGGCCACCTGATAGCCGGCATCGGTAACCTTGGGAGCGGCCCAAGAGGTATCGGAGATGGGGTAGTTGATGACGTTGGCCCACTTGCCGTAGTAGGAGTCGATAGCCACGTCACGGTACACGGCCAGCACGGTGGCCAGACCCTTACGCAGGTTCTTGGAGGCATCGGAGGAACCGTCGTCGCCCACCTTCACGTTGTCGGCGTTGATGCCCACATAGCCGTAGCCCAGGTTGTCCACGGTGTTGACGGTGATGACGGAACCGTTGAAGTCCTCGCTGCCGCCGTTGGCTGCGGCAATCTCCTTGATGGCGTCAGTGGAGAAGGAAGGATCGGTGATGTCCAGAGTGCCGGACTTCACGCCGTTGACCTTATCGGCCTCGTTGGTCTCCTTGAAGTTGATGTTCTGGATCTTGGGCTCGCCCTTCCAGTAGTTCTCGTTGGCCTTCAGAGCCACGGTGCCGTTCTCATAGCTGACGAACTCGTAGGGACCAGCGCCCATGGGCTTGCTGTTCTTCTCACGCACGATGGTCAGATCGCCCTTGGGGAAGCCGAACTGGTTGTTCTCGTAGTTGTACAGCTCCTCGTTGCCGTAGTAGTGCATGGGAGCAACCACCAGAGACAGCTGATAGATGCAGGTGGCGGAGACCTCGGTGGTGGTCACACGCACGGAGTTGTCACTGGTCTTCTGGATGCCGGAGATGTTGGGAGCAGACTCACCAGTCTGAACACCCACGTTGTAGGCATCATAGTCCTCAATGAGGTTGGTGAAATCAGACAGGCTGCTGGGAGACTCGTTTCGGGCCATCTCAGCGGGGTTGCCGTTGTAGGCAGCCAGCATAGCCTGATAGAAGTCCTCATAAGTGGCATCCTCAGCCAGGTCGGGGTAGTTCCAGTTGGCAGCGCAGGCAGCCACGCTGTCCTCGGCCTTGTTCTGGCCGTTGGCGATCAGATACTCGCAGATATACTTGGCATACTCAGGGCCAGCCTTGTCCACAGCAGCCCACAGAGCAGTCTGCTCCTCCTCGGTCCACAGGGAGAAGTCGGTGTTGTCGCGGGGAGCGGCCAGGATCAGGTTGAACTTGGTATCCATGCCGGAACGGTACTCGTTCATACCCATGATGGGCTGACCATACAGAGTGGAGCTGCCGTCATAGGTGGGGTCGGACAGGACGTACATGGAGAAGATCACGTCGTCGATGTCCATCTCGGTGCCGTCGGAGAACTTGACGCCATCCTTCAGGGTGATGTCATAGTACACGGTGCCGTCCTCGTTCTCGGTGACCACCACATCGGAAATACCGGTGTAGGTGTAGTCGGTGCCGTTGTACTCCTTGGTCTCGCCCTCAATGCCGTTGAGGATCATAGCGCCCTCACGGTCAGAGCTAATCAGGCCCTGGCTGACCATGCTCACGATGTTTCCGTCATAAGCAGAGGTGTAGAAGAAGGGAGAGAACTTGCCGTCGTAGTTGCCGTCACCAACCACCAGGGTACTGGCCTGGTTGTTGTTGTCGCTGGAAGGCTTGTTGCCGCAAGCAGAGAGCAAACCAAGCGTCATGACCGAAGCCATGCCCAGCGCAAGCACTCGTTTCGTGCTTTTCATGTAGAGATTCCTCCTTAAATTATATTGAACAAAGAGAACATCCATCCTCTGAGCTCACAAGGACTGATTCCGACTCCCCTTCTCTCTACCGGGGAATCGGTTTTTGCAACTCCACTTACTCAATCTTTCATTTTTCGCCGCCTCAGTGTCCACGCCAAGCGGTCAAATGTTTTTTCAGCAGATTTTGCAAAGACTATTCTATTATGTTTTGCTCCAATTGTCAACGAGAACATCCTGTGATATCTCACAAATTTTTGCGCTTTATCACGTTAAATAGACCACAATGCCTGATTTTCTCTGCCCTTCCACAGGAAAGCACAGACAAAAACCACAATTTCCAGGCCCAAAAATGCCAAAGTGTACAGATACTCAACCCCTTGCAGGGAATGTGTCACCACATATGCAATCTGTCCACAGAGTGTGCACATTGACAAAATCATAGCCAGGGTTGCACGGATGGGGATCTGCTTGACGGTGGCATCGTAGACGTATTCCCGCAGGGGATTTCCCCAGTACACCATGCGGCACACCGCCCAAACCAGGGAAACCACCGCAAAAAACGTAAGCATATAAGGAGCAATCACGTACCAGGTGTTGTACAAGGCAGGAACGGGCATCATACCGCCCGCCAAATGAGCCACCGCCATAACGGTCGCCAACGCCATGCGCTGGCGCATACCCTGTCGATAGCTCCTCTCATCCCCCTGGAAGGAGTAGTGACGACCGACATAGATCATCTCCCCCCCTGCTCCCCTGGTGAATTGAGACGCCTTGGCCGCCCGGTTCCACCGTTTATGCTTATGCTTGTTCTTCTTGTCTGACATGGCTTATTCGATTCCGCTCATATCGAAGTGCTCCAGCCAGTTCTTGGCGGAGGCGCACACCCGCTGCAGGCAGCTCTCCTCAAAGGGGCTGTCCAGGCCAGCTCGCTCCAGCAGGGTGGTGAACACCTGGCTGCCGCCCTGGCGGGTGTAGGCCATGTAGTGCTCCCAGGCCTCCCCCAGGTCCTCCTGAATCTTATCCCAGAACTGGAGGGCCACCGTCTGAGCCAGGCAGTAATCAATATAATAGAAGGGACTGGAATAGATGTGGTGCTGTCGCTGCCAGCCCTCGCCCTCGCTGTAGAAGGGAATTTCCCCGTCCAGCTTCATCCAGGGCATATAGGTCCCCAGCAGCTCTTTCCACACCTGGTGGCGCTGGGCAGGGGTCATCTCCGGGTGGGCGTACACCTCATGCTGGAAGTGGTCCACCATGGTGCCGTAGGGAATGAAAGTGAGAGCACTTGACAGGTGGCTGTAGTGGAACTTCCGGGTATCCTCTCCGAAGAAGCCCTGAGCCCAGGGCCAGGCGAAGAACTCCATGGACATGGAGTGCACCTCGCAGGCCTCCATGCTGGGCCAGATATACTCGGAAGGAATGCGGTCCCGGTTGAGCCAGGCGTCAAAGGCGTGGCCGGCCTCGTGGGTCACCACCTCCACGTCACCCTGGGTGCCGTTGAAGTTGGCAAAGATGAAGGGCACCTTGTAGTCCAGAATGTCGGTGCAGTAGCCGCCGCCGGCCTTGCCCTCGGTGGAGAGCACGTCCATGAGCTCCCCATCCAGCATGGTGCGGAAAAATTCGCTGGTCTCGGGAGACAGAGCGTCATAGAACTTACGACCGTGGTCCAGAATGTCCTGGGCGGTGCCGCAGGGGCGGGGATTCCCGGAACGGAACTCCAGAGCATTGTCTGCAAAGCTCATGGGGTACTCCTTGCCCAGGCGCTTGGCCTGCTGGCGGTAGATGCTGTCCGCCACCGGAACCAGATACTTCACCACAGCCTGGCGGAACTTCTCCACGTCCTCCTTGGTGTAACAGTTGCGGCCCATGCGGTAATAGCCCAGAGTGGTATAGCCCTCATAGCCCAGCTTCTTGCCCATCTCGTCTCGCAGGTGCACCAGCTGGTCGTACAGGCTGTCCAGAGCCTCCTGGTTGTCCTTGTACCACTGCCCTTCCGCCTTCCAGGCGTTGAGACGGCGCTGGTCGTCGGCGTCACTCTTAAAGGGAGTCATCTGGGACAGGGTGTACACGCCGCCCTCAAAGGGAATCTGGGCGGAGGCCAGCAGCTTCTCATACTCCTGGGTGAGGTCGTTCTCCTTCTGCATCAGGTCAATGATCTCAGGAGAGAAAGTCTTCAGGGCAATCTCGGCATTGATAAACATCAGGTCGCCGTACTCCTGAGAGAAGTCACCGCGGAAGGGAGAGTTGAGCATGGCCAAATTCCATGCCTGGCTGTACTCCTCCAGCTCCGGTCCGGCTGCGTTCCAGAACTTCACTTCCCCGTCGTAGAACTCGTCTCGGGTGTCAATGGAGTGGCGAATGTTGGCCAGGGTGCTCATGGTCTGAATGTGACGCCCCAGCTCCTCCTTGCGCAAAAACACCTCCCGGGCAGCCTGGTAGCTGTCAGCGGCCTTGAGCTGCTCCACCAGCTGGCCCATCTCCTGTTTCAGCGCATCCAGATCCGGGCGCTGGTATTTCATCTCAGAAAACTTCACCATATTTGGTTCCTCCTTATCAATGGGTTCAGGGCTGCTCTCTTGTGAGAAAGCAGCCCTTGAGGGTCGTGTGTATTAAAACGGCAGTCCCAGGCCTCCGGTGAGGCGGGACATCTGGCTGGCGGCATCGTCGGCAGCCTTGCGCAGGGCCTCGTTCACCGCCGCCACAATGAGGTCCTGGAGCATCTCCACGTCATCGGGGTCCACGGCCTCGGGGTCGATGGTCACAGAGGTGATCTCCTTCTTACCGGACACCACAGCAGTCACCACGCCGCCAGCGCTGGCCTCGTAGGACTTGCTCTCCAGCTCCTCCTGAGCCTTCATCATGTCCTGCTGCATCTTCTGGGCCTGGCGAATCATGTTGTTCATGTTTCCGCCCATGCCGCCCATACCGCCCATACCGCGAGTATTAAATCCTTTTGCCATCCGAATTACCTCCTATGTCATATCCTAACAAATTATTCTACTATTACATTGCTGTGCCCCGCTGCCAGAAAGGCGTCCAGAGCATCCCCTTCTTCTGGGGGCTGAGACGTAGGCGGTGTCTGCACCGTCTCTGCCGGAGGTGCTCCCACCTGAACTTTCACCGGGACCCGCTGTCCCATATATCGCCCAACCACCTGGGAGACCGCTCCAGAGATATCCGGCTTCTCCACCAGGTCCGCCACAAACTGATTGGCGGCCCAGATCGTCACCACATCCCCGTCCCACCGTCCGGTGAGCATGGCGGGCATGGAGAAGAAGGTGTAATCTCCGGTGGACAGCACACCCTTGAGCTGGCCACACACCACGTTCCAGCCGGGCCATCCCGTCTGCCCACTCACGTGTGTCACAGGCTCGGGCGGGGCTGGATGAGGCTCAACCGCAGGGGGCGCTGGAGTCTCCTGCATCGGCTTTTCCTGTAAAGGCTTTTTACTTGCAGGTTGTTGGGGCACCGGTTTCTCTGCCACCTCCCAGGGTGGAGGGTCAGACGCCACCGGAGTGGACAGGTCTGGCTCAGGCTGTGTGCTCTTTTGAGCCGGAGTTGGTGCCGGGCTTCTCTGTAAAGGTTTTTCGCTTGTCGTTTGCTGAACCACAACGCCGGAAGCCAATTGCTGCTCCAACTTTGCCACTCTGGCAGTCAAGGCATGGACACTTCCGTCCAGAGAGGGGTCACACAGCATCACCAAGCACAGCTCCATGTCCGTGCGTCGGTTTGCGGAGTGGACCAGCTCGCCGGCGGTCTTCTGCACTAAAGCGAGCATCTGGACCAGCCGAGGCACGTCGAACAGCTGCCCCAACCGCTCCAGGGTGCCCGAGTCATAGCCCCCGGTGAGCAGTCCCGCCCCGCCCTTGGGAGCGCTCTTGCTCACCAACAGGTCCCGCAGCAAAGCGGACAGTTCCCCGGCCAAGGCTGCCATCTCCTTGCCTCCGGTGTACAAGCTGGCCAGTCGTGCCAATGCGCCAGACAGGTTGCCCGCTGCGATCTCCTCCAACAGCGCCACCGTCTGGAGATTACCCGCCAGGCCCAGCACCTGAAACACCCGGTCCTGGTCTACGGTCCCCCCTGCCCCCACACACTGATCCAGCAGGGATAGGGCGTCACGCATACCGCCATCGGCCAGACGGGCGATGAGCTGTGCCCCCTCTTGGGTCAGCTCAATGCCCTCCTGAGCGGCCACGTAATTCAAACGTCCGGCAATCTCCTCGGCCCGGATGCGCTTAAAGGCGAATTGCTGGCACCGGCTCTTGATGGTGGCCGGCACCTTGTGCAGCTCTGTGGTGGCCAGGATAAACATCAAATGGGCGGGCGGCTCCTCCAGAATTTGCAGCAGCGCATTGAAGGCCTGAGGCGAGAGCATGTGCACCTCGTCGATGATATACACCCGCTTGGCCACGGTGGCCGGGGTATAGGCCGCCTCCTCCAGCATGGCACGCACGTCGTCCACGCGGTTGTTGGAGGCTGCGTCCAGCTCCACCACGTCCAGGATGGAGCCGTTCTCAATGCCCATACACGCCGGACACTGGTTGCAGGGGTTGCCGTCCTGAGGATGCTGACAGTTCACGGCCCGGGCCAGAATTTTGGCACAGGTGGTCTTACCCGTTCCTCTGGTGCCGGTAAACAGATAGGCGTGGGTCAGCCGCCCCCCCTGCACCTGACGCTTGAGGGTCTCTGTAATATGTCCCTGCCCCACCACGTCGTCAAAGCTGCGGGGACGCCACTTTCGGTACAACGCCTGGTACAAACGCCTCACCCCCTAAAAAGGAAATCGCTTGTGTACAGAATAAGACCGCGCACCGGCCTTTGAAGCACAAAATATACCCGTTACCCATACAGCCGGCTCAAGACCGGCACCCCCGCGGCACACGCAGCGGTCCGCTTAGTGCTGCTCGGTTCCCCGCCTGACACGGTTCACGGGGCTACGTTGCGCAGGACCAATCCATCATCGCTGCTTATATGGGGCAGTCAGTACATTTTGTCTCCGGGGGCCGGGATTCATCCCTGCTATAGCGGGTTGCAGATACAGGGCACCGCTAACTCCCCGACTAGCGCGGCCTTACTCCACACACAAGCGTGTTAAAAGCCGATGATTATTTTATCACATCGTCACGACTTTTTCAACTGAATTTTAAACTTTTCCCCTTTGGACTCTTTTTTCATTTTCTCCATTTTTCTCTTTACAAACTGTTTTTTTCTGTTATAATAGTTGGGTACGGGCCTGTAGCTCAGCTGGGAGAGCGTTCGGTTCGCATCCGAGAGGTCGACGGTTCGATCCCGTTCAGGTCCACCAAAACAAAAGCACCTGCTTAAGCAGGTGCTTTTGTTTTGGGCGCCATAGGCTCATTTCATGCTCGGCGGAAGTCAATTCCGCCTACGCTGCCCCCACCTTCTCAAGGGAAGACACGCTGGAAAGTCGTGTCTTTTTTGCTAGCAAAGAATATTCCACCAAAGTTTTGTGCCCATCATCGTCTTCTTCCCCTGACAATACCAACGAGGTTAATCGCCAAAATAACCAGCGCGACTACCATCGTTCCATTCCAGCCAGACATATCTTTCCCTTGCAGCACCATGACCAAATAGAAGATACAGGCCAAAGCTATCAGCAGCACCACCGCCCATGAACTGCGGCGCATAGTCCGTTCATGGCGAGATACGGATTCTTCGTAGGAGATGTCCAGAGCATTCTCGCAGTCTTCCTGTGTATTCAGAGATTTTCCATCTACAAAAAACTCCACTTTTTCGCTAGGCCAAACCACAAAGTGGCAGGTCTTTCCCCACAGCTCAAGGGTTTCATCCAGACCTCCACGAGCAGCCTGAAAGCTCCTACGGTAGACAGTTTTTTGGAATTTATCGTCTGCCCACAAGACATATTTATTATTCATCACTTGACAAAGGATTGCGTGAGGTACTCCATCCACAGTGGTGCTCCAGTTATACTCTTTCGTCATTCGTTGCCTCACTCCCGTTAACTGATCGTTTTCCGTGGTACAGATTCCGAATATACGCCACAGCCCCTGCCAGCAAGAAGAGAGCAAGCAACCACAGCATCATAGAGGCAACCAGTTCCTCAGTGTATAGGGCAATCGCAAAATAAACCACCATAGCAATTCCAGACACAAGCATCATGCATATCAAGGCAACTAACGGATAGCGAATCCAGCGGCTAACGCCCCTGTTTGCACTGAGTTGCACCAAGACAGCCCCTACCATCCCCAAAATGAATACTATAATAAGTTCCATGTTCGCTCCCCCATTGCTTCGGCATCAAATGAAATCCAGCAGCGAACGGACAAGCTTCCGCAGCTCACGACTGGAAGCGGCACAGACAATCACTAGAAAGAGCCCCGCAAGGAACACCCATAAGCCGGTATCAGGACCAGCACCGGCAAGTCCAAATCCCATGAGCAACACACCAAAAACTGCAATTATCTTCATGACATGTTTGCCCAATGTCTTGTTCATACGCCACTCTCTCCTTTTTCTCACTTCGATTCGCTGCTATAATACCACATCTTCCTATTACTGTCATCCATCACTTCAACCGATAGATGGGGCCAATCTTTTTTCTGTTGGGGTGTCACGCTTATGTATAAAAACCACGTCATTTTCTCATTTCACACTCAGGAGGAAATTCTATGGAAGAAACGGTTCGTTCCATTCACCCCTACGAGCCCTACATCCCAGAGGGCGCCACCAAACTCATCATTGGAACTATGCCGCCCTTTCGGTTTTGCACCTCCGGGGGAAGAGCCTTACACGACAACGATGTGGATTTCTACTACGGCTCCAGAGATAATTCTTTTTGGAAGCTACTTTCTGAGGTGACCGACACCCCGCTGGCATTTACAAACACCGTCGAAGCAGTGAACCAACGAAAGCAGCTGTTGCAGGAGTTACACATCGGTATCACCGATATTGTGGGCAGCTGCATCCATCGAAACGGCAAATCCGATGACGCCTCGTTAATCTCCATTGAGCCCAAGCCTCTGGATCAGCTACTGCTGGAGTATCCCAATATTGAAGAACTGATTTACACCAGCAGAGCCGAAGTCAAAAAGCTCATCCACCGTTTCTTTGCAGACAAGGGCCCCCATCCCAGGAGAAAGGACAACACATGGGAAGAAAGTGTCTGGATCAACGGCAGACCATACGGGGTGACCAGACTCTACTCGCCCTCCCCCATTGCACTGTGGAGCGTCAGCGCCGATGCACGTCTGGAACAATATCGACGTGTCTTTATAACTGGCAGCATTTGAACCTTCCTCAATGATATTTTCTCCAGAAAAACACCAGAGAGATCACACCCGGTATGCCGATATACAGCATCAGGGCAATCACAGAGATGGTTCCAATGAGCTCCATGTCTGAAACCGAAAAAGCTGCGGCAAGGTATAGGAGCGTCAAGGGCAACGAGATGACGCCGATGATTCGATGGGCCAGGTTCCAGGTATCTTCATCCCGCACCGTCCATGGCAGACGCAGGCCGGTATGCCGCTGATATGGCAGCCGTGGAGAAAGCGCACCAAAGAAAAGGAACAGACCGGAAAACACGCCCATAAGTAACCACTGTTCCTGCTGCGCCGTCAGTGTAATCACCTGGGCTTGCAGCAAGCCACAAACTGCCAGCAACACAATCAGAAACACTGCATTGAATATCGTCACAACTTTCAGCGCTTTCATCTGGGATATGGAAACCGTACTCTCGGAAAACAGAGACAAATTCCGATACAGGATCAGCAGTGACAATGCAATGCAGGCCCCCACCAAAAGCAGCGACGCCAAGGGATTGTCCACTAGGATCACAACCATCAGGGCCGCAAAGGAGAGAAAGACGATTTGCCCCCGCTTCTGGCTGGCCAATGTATTTCTCTGAAGCTGTTGATTCCGCTCCGCCAGCTCCTCGTTGACCCTTGCCAACTCATCCGTCAGGTCCACTGTCTCCTCCTCCGGCGTCAGGTCCAGCAGCACGTTGACCGGCACGTCCAACGCTCGAGAGATTCTGATTAGAACCTCTGCATCTGGCACGGATGCATTGTTCTCCCACTTGGACAACGTCTGGCGGACCACATGCAGTTTAGCAGACAGTTCTTCCTGGGTATATCCCCTCTCCCGGCGGTATTTCTTAATGTTATCACCTAGCATGACTGTATCACCATCCTTGCCCGCATTGTACGAGAGAACACCAAACTTGTAAAGCAACAAGTTTTAACATGGGGCCATCAGGTTCCAAATCATCACTTTTTAGCAACAGCAGAGGGTCTGCGACCTTTTCCCCGCAGACCCTCTGCTGTTTTCATCCAGCTCCATGTTAAAATTTCTCACGGCTGAAATTCCTCAAAAATAGGCAGGCAGCCCTCCTGCTCCACCCGCTGCATAGATGCAGAATCCCGGATGGTCCAGCTCACCTCCTGGCCCCGCCACAGGCGTCTGGCCAGAAACAGAGAGAGTTGGCGGCGGTCCTTCCATTTATAGGCCACAAAATCCGGGCACGTCACCAAGTTGGTGAGCACGTTGGTCATCACCACCGCCGCCACCAGAGGCATCCCGCTGCGCTCACGGATGAAGTTCTGGCTCAGCTGTCCCCGGCAGATCTCCGGGCGGTGCCGCTTGAGCCACATCAGCACCTTGGGGTGAAAGGACTCAATGCAATAGTTGACCTTGTAGCGGTCCAGCACCTGACAGGCCGCCTTGGCCAGCCGGGCCGCATTTTTCTCCGCTTTCAGCTCCACAATCAGCGGGGCCCGCCCCTCAAACAGAGGCAGCACCTCTTCCAAAAATGGGATTTTCTCCTGAGTGCCCTCCAGGCGGTACTGAGACAGCTGCTCCGCCGTCAGAGAAGCCACATCCACGTCCACCCCAGCGGTACGCAGCAGGGAGTCGTCGTGGATGACCACCAGACTCCCGTCCCGGGTCAAGTGCACATCCAATTCGGCCCCATACCCCCGCTCCGCCGCCCGGCGAAACGCAGTCAGGGAATTTTCCGGGATGCCCCGTGTTTCATCGTGCAGTCCTCGGTGGGCATATCGGTATCGGCGTAGCACCTCCCACGCCGGGTGTCCATGGCGGCACCGCACCGACATAACCCAAAAGAGCAGCAGTGCCGCAACAACTCCTATCACAATCCATATTACCATGGTTTCCATCCAACCTCTCATGTATCTGACAAGGTTCCGTGGGGTTTCGCCTCCCCCCCTCGGACCACCTCTCCATTATACCGAAGCTTTTGAAAAAATCCACCCTCTTCACCGGGTGAAAACAGATTTTTACGTTTTCTTTATTCTCCCCTATTGACAACAATCCTTGTCAATGCTATCTTATGTTTGACAAAGATAGTTGTCAAGGAGGGGTGCTCATGCCGCTACAGAATCGACTCAAGGAGTTTCGGGCAGCCCAGGGCATCAACCAGCAGGAGCTGGGGACATTGGTGGGAGCCTCCCGGCAGACCATCAGCCTCATTGAGCGAGGGGACTACAACCCCTCCATCACCCTGGCCCTTCGCATTGCCCAGGTGTTCCACCGCCCGGTGGAGGACGTCTTTTATCTCACAGAGGAGGAGTTATCATGAGAGCAGCCAAGAAAAAATCACCCGCTCGCATCTATGTTACCTTCGCCGTGGTTCTCATTGTCTGCGGGTTCATTGGCGGCATTGCGGGCTATGCCACCCTGTCCAACGAGTTTTCCGTCCGCAACCTCGGCCAATGGGTCAATCAAATCCTGTCCTCTCCCGGCCCCTGGTGGTTTGTCCCCGGCCTGCTGATGCTGGCTGCCTCCACTTGGCTTTATATTCGGAGCAAACGCTTGCTCCCCCAAGCCATGGTAGATGACGAAGTATTTCCCCGTGTCAACCTACTCTTGGGTCAGTCCATGTTTCTGACAAACCTCTCCATGGTTTTCATATTTGTAGCCATGGCGCTCAGCTACGCCGCTTCCTGGGGCGTTAGCTGGTCGATCTTGCTTCTGCTAATACAGCTTGTGTGGGTCATGGCCATGCAGGCCCGCATCGTCTCCGCCACCAAGCAACTCTCCCCGGAAAAGCAGGGCAACATCTTTGATTTTAAATTCCAGCACGACTGGTACCAGAGCTGTGACGAGGCAGAGCGTCAGCAAATTGGACAATGCAGCTACCGAGCTTTTAAAATTACATCCATGATTTACCCCATTGTCCTGGCAGTTCTGGCCATCCTGTCCATCATCGACCTCATTGCCCCCGCCTACAGCCTGTTGGTAGGCCTTTTGTGGCTGGTGCAGCAATTTGTGTACAATTACACCTCCTTAAAGCTAGACAAAGCAAGATCATAGTTCCTCAATCCTACACTTATCAGGAAGTGAACGTACGATGAAAAAACTCAGAGACCCCACCTTGGTGATTTACGGCGCCTGGACGGTGATTTGGACGCTCCTAGCACTATCCAAATTCCTCCAGCGCAGCGAAGATGAATCCTTACTGATTCCACTTCTGTTCACGCTTTGCGCCCTGCTCTGGCTGGTTACGTTTGTGGTGCGGTGGCGCACCAATCGCACCAAGCAGCAGGACACTCCCACTACGAACGAATGAGGTGACTCACAATGAAATTGGAACTACGCAACATTGAAAAGAGCTTTGGAGCCAAGCAGGTGCTCCAGGGCATCTCCCTCACCGCTGAGGGAGGCCAGGCCTTCGGCCTGCTGGGCCGAAACGGCGCCGGTAAGACCACCACCATCCGCATTCTCATGGACGTCTTCCCTCAAAACAGCGGAGAAGTTCTCCTGGATGGGAAGCCCATCGACTACCGCAAGGTGTCTCTGGGCTACCTCCCCGAGGAGCGTGGTCTGTACCCCAAAAAGCCCATCGGGCAACAGCTGGTATACTTCGCCCAGCTCAAGGGGATGAAGCGTGCCAAGGCGGTGGCCTCGGTGCGCCACTGGCTGGAGCGGCTGGGTATGGAGGAGTACGAAACCAAGCGGTTGGACACCCTGTCCAAAGGCAACCAGCAGAAAATCCAGCTCATCACCGCCTTGGCCCATGACCCAGATATCATCGTACTGGATGAACCCTTCTCCGGCCTGGACCCGGTGAATGCCGCCCTGCTCAAAGATGTGGTGAAGGAGCAGATTCAAAAGGGAAAAATCGTCCTCTTCTCCTCCCACCAGATGAACTACATCGAGGAGTTCTGCCAGGAGATCGCCATTCTCAATCAGGGCAAAATCGCCATCTCCGGCAACCTGGAGCAGATCAAACGCAGCTATCCCCGGGACCGTCTCACCGTGTTCAGCCCCAAATACCGGGAGATTCTCTCCCAACTGGGCAATCGCTGCCAGCTGGTGCAGCCCGGCGAGGTGCTTCTCCGCCTGGACAGCCCCAGCCAGAAGCAGGAGATGATGGGGCAACTGGTGGCCCGCTACGACATTGACCGGGTGCAGGTCTACGAGCCGTCCCTCAACGACATCTTCGTGGAATACGCCGGGGACCACGTGTGAAGGGAGAAGAGATCATGAGACAATTTCGTACTATTCTCAGCTTTGAGCTGAAAAACTACTTTAAAAACAAGGTGTTTGTGGGCTCCACCCTGTTCATTGTGGCTGTTCTGGCCGTGGTGATGTTCCTGCCCAACCTGATTGGTTTCTTCGGCTCCATGGGCGGAGATTCCTCCGACGAACCCACCGAGCAGTCGGTGATTTTGGTCTCCGCCCCCTCTCAAGAGATGGGCGAGACCATTGCCCAGGCCCTGGCCGCTGCTTTCCCTGACCAGAGGGTGACTTGGACGCAAGACGACCTCGCTAAAATCAAGGAGCAGGTGTCCAACCAGGAGGCCGATTGTGCCCTGGTCTTTGACTCCCTGACTTCCTACACCTATTATGTGTACAATCGTTCCCTCTACGACCAGACTACCCAGGTGGCCAATCAAGTTCTGGTGAGCCTAGCCCAGGTGGAGGCCATGACCCAACAGGGACTGAGCCCGGACCAGGCCGGGGAGATTCTCTCCCTTCAGATTGACGCCAAAGAGGAACTTCTGGGGGTGGACCAGGCCCAAAATTACTGGTACACCTACATTATGACGTTGGCCCTGTACATGGTCATCATGCTCTACGGCCAGATGGTAGCCTCCCACGTGGCCACTGAAAAGAGCTCCCGAGCCATGGAACTGCTCATCACCAGCGCTACCCCGGTAAACATGATGTTCGGCAAGGTGCTGGCCTCCTGCATCGCCGGGTTTGTCCAGCTGGCGGTCATCTTCGGCTCCGCCCTTCTCTTCTACCAGCTCAATCTGGACGCTTGGGGCGGCAATTCCGTGATGACCTCCCTGTTTGACATGCCCCTGTCCCTGCTGGTATATCTGCTGGTGTTCTTCGTTCTGGGCTTCCTTCTCTATGCCTTCCTCTACGGCGCCATCGGCTCCACTGCCACCAAGCTGGAGGATATCAACACCTCCATCATGCCTCTGTCCATGCTCTTTGTCATTGCCTTCTGCGTGGTCATGTTCAGCATGGGCAGCGGTGCGGTGGACAACATCGCCATGATGGTGTGCTCGTTCGTCCCCTTCACCTCCCCCATCGCCATGTTTGCCCGCATCGCTATGAGCACCGTCCCCATCTATCAGATTGTCCTGTCCATCGGTATTCTGGCGGTGTCTGTGGTGGGTATCGGGGTGCTGTCCGCCAAGATCTACCGAGTGGGCGTGCTCCTCTACGGCACTCCGCCCAAAATTGGCGCCATCCTCAAAGCAGTTTGGCAGGCCTAACTTTTCAAAGCCTTCCCGGATGATTCTTGCCAAATTCTCCTGGCTCCGCTATACTGTTCTTACATGACTTTCACCCTATTTCGAGACAAGGAGCAATGAGGTATGGAAAAAGCAAACGTTTACTACACCGATTTCCGCACCAAGCTGGGCGAGGGCCTTCCCACCAAGCTCAAGCGGCTCATCCGGGCCGCAGGCATTGGCGAGATCGACATGGATAACAAGTTCGTGGCCATCAAGATGCACTTCGGCGAGCTGGGCAATCTGGGCTTTCTCCGCCCCAACTACGCCAAGGCGGTGGCTGATGTGGTGAAGGAGCTGGGCGGCCAGCCCTTCCTCACCGACTGCAACACCCTCTATGTGGGCAGCCGGAAAAACGCCCTGGAACACCTGTACTGCGCCTGGGAAAACGGCTTCACCCCCATGACTGTGGGCTGTCCCATCCTCATTGGGGACGGTCTGAAGGGCACCGACGACGTGGAGGTCCCCGTCAACGGAGAGTACGTCCAGAACGCCAAGATCGGCCGAGCCATTATGGACGCTGACGTGTTCATCTCTCTGAACCACTTCAAGGGCCATGAGATGGCGGGCTTTGGCGGCGCCATCAAGAACATCGGCATGGGCTGCGGCTCCCGGGCCGGTAAGAAGGAGCAGCACCACAACGGTCAGCCCTCCGTACACCAGGACAAGTGCGTGGGCTGCAAGTCTTGCATGAAGGAGTGCGCCAACCAGGGCCTGGCCTTTGACGAGACCACCCGGAAAATGCACATTGTCACCGAGAACTGCGTGGGCTGTGGCCGGTGCATCGGTGCCTGCAACTTTGACGCCATCGACTTCTCCAGTTGGGCCGCTGTGAAGGACCTGAATTGCCGCATGGCGGAGTATGCCAAAGCAGTGGTGGACGGCCGTCCCAACTTCCACATCTCTCTCATTGTGGACGTCAGCCCCAACTGTGACTGCCACGCCGAGAACGACGCCCCCATCCTCCCCAACATCGGCATGTTCGCCTCCTTTGATCCCCTGGCCCTGGACCAGGCCTGTGTGGACGCCTGCCTGGCCTGTGATCCCCTGCCCAACAGCCAGCTCAGCGACAACATGGCCAAGCCGGATTTCTGTGACCACCACGATCATTTTGAAAACAGCACCCCCGACTCGGAGTACAAGACCTGTCTGGAGCACGCCGAGAAGATCGGCATCGGTTCTCGCAGCTATGAACTGGTGTTCCTGAAGTAAGACTCAAAAATGCCTGGAGAGGGCTTCTCTCCAGGCATTTTTATAATTATAAGTACAGGGTCCCGCAAAGCCGGGCGGCGCTGGTGCGCCGTACAAGTGTTTGCGCCTGGGCGAAAACCTTGGCGCAGGCGGAATTCACTTCCGCCGAGCATTGAAATGAGCCTATGGCTCCCAATGAAAAAGACACGCTTTTTAGCGTGTCTTTTTCATTGGAGCGGGTGAGGGGAATCGAACCCCCGTGTTCAGCTTGGGAAGCTGACATTCTACCATTGAACTACACCCGCATATTTCAACTCGGTGAAGCTTATTATAATACACCCCCTGGGAAATTGCAAGCATTTTTTCTCCCCTATCTTCCTCGTTATCCCTCCACTTTTCTACACTTTGCCCAAAACTTTATTTGTATTTTACAATTCCACCCTTTACTTTTCCGGTACATGTTGCTATAATGTACAACAGCGCAAGAGAAAAGAGGTGAAACTTGTGAAAGAATATCCCCGCAAGCCTGATGTGGATGATATGATTTTCGGTGATGATCGCACCGTGCCCAGCCAGCGCTGATCTCCCATCAGCCCGCAATGCTGCATATTTTTTGACTCACCCCAGTAATCAGCAATACTGTGGTGAGTTTTTGTCTTTTTCAGAACAACCCCGAAAGGAGCTTTTCATGATATACTCACTCTCCCAACTGGCCTGGTTCTTTCTCATCTATTCCATTCTGGGCTGGTGTATCAGCGTGGCATTCTGTGCCATCAAAAAACATTCCTTTGTCAACCCAGGCTTTCTCAACCTTCCTGTCAGCCCCATTTACGGCATTGGAGCGGTACTCTCCACGGTGTTCCTCTCGGAACTGACCCACCGTCCCCTGTTCTTTATTATGGGCTCCTGCGTTCTGTCCGGCATTCTGGTCATTACCACCGGTGTCGCTCTGGAGCGCATGCTCCACCGCAGATGGTGGGACTTCTCCGACCACAAATTCCACTTCCACGGGTACATCTCTCTGCCCCTGCTGCTGGTGCTGGGTGTGGGCGCATGGCTGTGTGTGAGTTTTCTCAACCCCCTTCTAGCCTTGGTGTTGGGTGACCTCCCTCCCCTGCTGTCCCGCATCCTGGTTCTGGTGGGATTGGGACTGGTCGCCCTGGACCTGGCCCTCTCTCTGGGCATCACGGTACAGATGGGCGTGCGTATCCGCCGTCTGGAACAGCTGTCCCGAGACTTCCAGGAGCTCACCGCTCTCTTCGGCCACGCCATCACCCGGCGGGTCCAGACCCGTATGCTCCACGCCTTCCCCAATCTGGAGCAGGCCGCCCCCTCCCAAAAGCCCAAGCCCACCGTGTTTGCCCAGGGCTGTTCTCCCACCAAGCTGATTTGGATTTTCTTCATTGCCGCCCTGCTGGGCGATATCATCGAGACGCTGTTCTGCCGGGCCACCATGGGCATCTGGATGAGCCGCAGCAGTCTCATCTACGGTCCCTTTAGTATTGTGTGGGGTCTGGGCGCTGTGATGTTCACCGCCCTGCTCTATCGGTACAAAGACAAGAGCGAGGGCTACCTCTTCCTTGCCGGCACCATTGTGGGCGGTGTGTACGAATATGTGTGTAGTGTCTTCACCGAGCTGGTCTTCGGCACCGTGTTCTGGGATTACAGCCACATCCCCTTCAACCTGGCCGGACGCATCAATCTGCTCTACTGCTTCTTCTGGGGCATTGCCGCCGCCGTGTGGATGAAGGTCCTCTATCCCCGCCTGTCCCGTCTCATTGAGCGCATCCCCATGAAAGCGGGCAAAGTGCTCACCTGGGTGATTGTTGTGTTCATGGTGTTCAATATGGCCATCTCCGCCCTGGCTCTGGGTCGGTATCAACAGCGCCAATCGGCCCCTGACGCCCCCACCAACGGCTTCACCGAATTTTTGGACCACTACTACCCCGATGAGCGGATTCATCAGGTCTACCCCAACATGAAACAGGTCACGGACTGACCGAGAAAAAAACGTCCGATGCTGATTCCTGCATCGGACGTTTTCCTATGTCTCCGGAAGAAAAAAAGGCAAGTCCCTTTCGGAACTTGCCTTTTGGTACGGCTGGAGGGATTCGAACCCCCGACCTTTTGGTTCGTAGCCAAACACTCTATCCAGCTGAGCTACAGCCGCTTGTCGCTGTCGTTTTCTGGCGACTCATATATACTAGCACAGCTGAAATGAAATTGCAAGTGTTTTTTTCGATTTTTTCAAAAATTTTTGAGAGGTCTATTTACTCCTCAGAAATCATATAACTCAGCGTTAGCAGGCTGTCTGCAAAGTGCACGTTCTCCACTTTCACGTCGGGCATTTCCTGCTCCGGCAGCTCCACATTGGTGAAATTCCAGATTCCGTCCACCCCCAGCTTGCTCAGGCGGCGAGCGGTGGCCACGGCCACAGACCCAGGCACCGTCAGAACCGCCACGCTCACCCGGTGCTCCCGCACAAAGGTGTCCAGACCATCCACATGGTAGACGGGGACGCCGCCCAGCTTGGTGTCCACCAGGTCCGGGTTGACGTCAAAGGCGGCCACCAGCCGGAAGCCATTGGCACGGAACGGGAAATTCTCAATGAGGGCACGGCCCAAGTTACCGGCACCCAAGATGAGCACGGTGTGGCCTCGGTTCATCCCCAGGATCTCTGCCACCTCACCCCGCAGCCGCTCCACGTTGTACCCGTAGCCCTGCTGACCGAACCCGCCAAAGCAGGACAGATCCTGGCGAATCTGGGAGGCCGTCAGGCCCATGGACTGGGCCAAGGCTCCGGAAGAGATTCGAATGGTACCGGCACGATATAAGTCATCCAAATGGCGATAATAGCGGGGCAAACGCCGGATCACCGCCGAAGAAATCTTATCTTTTTTCATATGACACCCTCACATCCCGTCAGAGTTTTTCGGCATTTCATCTTTCTTTTGATCACTATACGCAATTCATTTTATCTCATTGTCATAAGTTTGTCAATTTCCATGTGCAAGTTCTTGCAACATTTCTCAAGGAGGTCCTAGCATTGGCACAAAACGGTTCTCTCATTGTCCACGTCTATGCGTCCCGGGCTCAGCTCCCCATACAGGGGGCCACGGTGTTGGTATCCCAGCCGGACGGACAGGGTCGGCATCAGCTTCTATCCGTGCTCATCACAGACGAGAGCGGGGTAGCTGGCCCCATCTCCCTGCCCGCTCCCGACGCCGCCCTCAGCCAGAGCCCCGGCTCTCCCCTTCCCTTCTCCTCCTACTCTCTGGTGGTGGAGCACCCGGGGTATCAGGTGGCCGTGTTTGAAAATCTCCAGATCTTCTCTGGGGTGGAGACCACCCAGAGCGTGCCTCTCATTCCCCTGGCCATTCCCGAGTCGTCCACCCCTCGCCCTCAGTTCACCAACGTCACGCCACAACCGCTGTAAGGAGGCTTCTATGTCTGTATCCGTCATTCCCTACATTCCCCAGTACATCACCGTCCACCTGGGCCAGCCCAAGGAGGCGGCGGAGAACGTCACGGTGACCTTCCCCGACTACATCAAAAATGTAGCCTCCAGCGAGGTATACCCCACCTGGTCAGAGGAAGCCCTGAAAGCCAACATTCTGGCCCAAATCTCCTTTGCCCTCAACCGGGTGTACACCGAGTTCTACCCCAGCCGCGGGTATGACTTTGACATCACCAGTGAGACCCAAAACGATCAGAAATTCATCAAAGGCCGGAGCACCTTTGAAAACATCGACCGCCTGGTGGACGACATGTTCACCACCTACATCCGCCGAGTGGGCTTTGTGGAGCCCCTGGCGGCCAAGTTCTGCAACGGTACCACCTCCACCTGTGACGGCCTGTCCCAGTGGGGCAGTGAGGCCATGGCCCAGGAGGGGGCGGACTACATGACCATTCTGCGCAACTACTACGGGGACGACATCGAACTGGTCAACGACGCCCCCATCCGGGATGTGCCCAACTCCTACCCCGGCTATCCCCTGCGCCAGGGCTCCTCCGGGGAGGACGTGGTGGTGCTCCAGGCCATGCTCAACCGCATTGGACAGAATTACCCTGCCATTCCCCGCCTGGCCCAGGTGGACGGCATCTTTGGGCCACGCACGGAGGAAGCAGTGCGGGTGTTCCAGTCCGTCTTTGGGCTGGCAGTGGATGGTATCGTGGGCCGTGGTACCTGGTATAAGCTGGTGTTCCTCTACGTGGCCGTCACCAAGCTCTCCGAGCTGGTCAGCGAGGGCCAGAGCTTCACCCAGGTCCAGGGGCCTTCGGGCATCCAGGTGCTGCGCCAGGGAGACCGGGGCCCCGCCGTCTCCGCCCTCCAGTATTTCCTCTCCCTCATCGGGCAATACTCCTTCAATCTGCCCACCCTGGCCATTGACGGCATTTTTGGCCCCAAGACCAAACAGGCGGTGCAGGATTTCCAGAAAGCCTACCATCTGCCCGCCACCGGCGTGGTGGACAATGCCACGTGGCTGAAGCTCTACGACGAGTATGTGGGCATCGCCACCACCTCTCTGGCCAACGCCAATTTGCCCATCTCCCCCTCGGAGATTGAAAACCAATTCCAAGCCGGGCAATTCCCCGGCTATCCGCTCTCCTACGGCAGCAACGATTAAGGAGGTATCTCAACCATGGAACTCAATCTCACCGGCGCTCCGGTACGAGACATTCAGCACATGCTCAACGTCATCTCCGCCACCCATCCCGCCCTGCCCCGCCTGGTGGAGGATGGGGTGTTTGGGGAGCGAACCCTGGAAGGGGTGATGATCTTTCAGCGGGACTTTGGCCTGCCCGTGACCGGGGTGGTGGACTACGACACCTGGCTGGCCCTGCGGGTGCAGTCGGAGCTGATTCAGAAGCGGGACGGGATTCCCCCTTCCCTGCAAATCATCTCCCCCCAGTATGAGCCGTCCTCGTCTGGCACACCGGAATGGGCGTTTGTGGACACCGTTGTGACGGCGCTCTCCCCCATTCTCACCAATTTCCCCTCCACCTCCACCCCCACCGACCACATCCGTCACTTGCAGGGGCTGGGACAGCTGCCTGTCACTGGTGTTCTGGACCGCCCCACTTGGAGTTTGCTGGTTCGGCTGTACCATGCCTTAGTGGTTCGAAACGCCCTGGCCGCCCTGTGAGCCTCCAGGTTTCCCTTGTAAGCCTGGGCCTTTTTCGGTATAATATAGGAGTGGCCCATGGGGCCACCTTATCCCAGGAAAGGCAGGAACAAGACCATGGCTCGTTTTGGATTCATCCACAGCAAGTTGGACACCAAATTGCTCATTCTCTATATCCTCACCCGTGTGGCGGGCCCCATTGACTTCGCCACCCTCACCGATCTGGTGATGTGCGACGACGGCGTGGACTACTTTGAATTTGCCGAGGCCCTGTCGGAGCTGCTGGAGAGCGGACACCTGGTGCGGGAGGGGGACTACTACTCCCCCACTGACAAGGGCCGCCGCAACTGCGCCGACGGCGAGAGCAGCCTCTCCCCCGTCATTCGCAAGCGCTGTGACCAGCGCCTGGCCCCCTTCAACGCCGCTTTGAAGCGGAAGGCCCAGGTGCGCAGCCGGGTGGACCCCTCCCCCGACGGCACCTTCTACACCGTGCGTCTGATGCTGGACGACGACCGGGACAACCTCTTTACCCTCTCGCTGCTCACCGCCACCCGGGAGGAGGGAGAGGACATCGCCCAGCGCTTCACCCAACACCCCGACCGCATCTATAACGGTGTGCTGGGTATCCTACTGTCCGACCCAGAAAAGAGAGGTGAAACCCATTGACCATCCTGGGCTATCCCATTCAGGCACTGTTTCTCTACTTTATCTTTTACTCATTTCTAGGATGGTTGATGGAGACCTGCTACTGTTCCATTCTGGAGCACCGTCTGGTGGACCGGGGCTTTCTCTACGGCCCCATCTGCCCCATCTACGGCGCCGGCGTTCTGTTAATGGTCCTCTTTTTCACCCCGCTGAAACACAACCTGTTTGTGTTCTATCTCACCGCCGTGGTGGTAATGACCTCGTGGGAGTATTTCGTGGCGTGGCTTCTGGAGACCACCACCCACGTGCGCTACTGGGACTACTCCCGGTTCCGCTTCAACATCAAGGGCCGGGTATGTCTGTGGGTGTCCCTGGTGTGGGGCGCACTGTCCTATGTGGTAATCTTCTGGATTCACCCCGCCGTGGACGGCATCTATCAGACCATCCCCGGCTGGCTGGTGAACACCCTGTGCGTGGTCTTACTGGTCATTCTGCTGGTGGATGCCACCCTCACCATCCGGCACCTGGCGTTGGTGTCTCAGCTGGTGGTAAAGCTGGCCGCCGCCCGGGACGAGGCACAGGTCCAGTTCTCCCTGGGCAAGGCTGAGCTGGGTCAAATGCTGGAAAACCAGTCCGCCGCCCTGCGCAGCAACTACAGCCAGCAAGTGGCCCGGTTGGAACGGTATTCCCGCTCCTTCCGCCGCAAATACTCCAACATGCGTCTGACCAGCCGCTATGCCAGCCTCAGCGATGATCTCCGGGCATCGGCTGCCGCCGCCCGCAAGGAGATTCTGAAAAAGCGGGAGAATCGCAAAAAGAAACAATAATCTCAGCAACAGAAAAGCAGGCCGTCTAAAAAGGCGGCCTGCTTGTTCTATTTATTCAAACACCAGGGTGCCGAAATCGCCTCGGCGGTGGAAATCCGGCTTGTCACTGGTCACCGGAGACCAGGCCAGATAGTGGGGATGCTCGGTCTCATCGCCGCACTTGTAGACGTTGGCACAGCAAGTGCCGGAATAGGTAAAGCCGGGGAAGTAGCGGCCCACAAACTCCGCGGGGATGCGGAAGGTGATGCCCCAGGTGTTCTCCTCCTGCCAGCTCTGGGGGCAGAACAGCTCGTCCATCTTCTTGACGATCTGGCGCACCCGGGTGGGACGAGTACCGCCAAAGCCCAGGTTCAGGGACTTGAGGGGATTCCACTCAAAGTTGAAGTACCGGGCGTCCTCCTCCAGGGGGGCAAAGAAAAATTCCAGACAGCTGTCGTTGCACACCTGGTCCAAGGTCCCGGTGAGGGTGGCACGGATGGGGCTCTCCTGGGCCTCCAGGCGCACATACAGGTTCTCCCCATCGTGGCACAGCTGCATCCAGGCCTTCACTCCGGCAGGCTCCAGCCAGCCCGTCTCCTTCAGCTCTGCACGGGGAATGTTATCCCAATGGGCCCCGTCTCCCCGGGGCACACGGTAAGTCTCTTTCATAGATTTGTCAACTCCAGTCTTGTTCTCAGTCATCAAAGGCCCCGTTGGCCTCCATGTAATAGCAAATAATATCCACAAATTCGCCTGTGGTGGGCTTGACACGGATGGGGAATCCCGCCATCTCTCTCAGTCGCTCCTGGTCTCCCTTGTTCCACTGGTGGTCCCGAATCAGCCGCAGATTCCGTTCCACCGTCGCCGGGGTGGCCTGGTCAAAGTGGGCGGCCACAGCCGGATACAGTCCCTTGGTGATGCGGCGCAGCAACTCCGGCTCCGTGTGGGCCAGCTCCACCGCACACACCAGCTGTCGCAGGGACAAAGACTCGCCAATCAATCCCATGGAGCGCAGGACCTCTCGAATCGCCCGTTGTTGATTCAATGTCATCCCGCCTTCCCTCGTTTTTCTCAGGTCTATTTTACTATAACTCCCAGAAAAACGAAAGAAATTTCATTCTGATTTTTCGACGTGATTCGACACCCCAATTTAGCCCTTCACCAAGGCCACAATGCGGGAGGTACCCAGCCGGGCAGCCCCCAGGTCCAGGAAGGTCTGGGCATCTTCCAGGGATGTAATCCCTCCGGCGGCTTTCACCTGCACCTGTGCTCCCACATGGGCACGCAACAGGGCCACGTCTTCCGCCGTGGCGCCCCCAGAAGAAAATCCGGTGGAGGTCTTGATAAAGTCCGCCCCACTCTCGGTCACCAGCTCACACAGCTTCACTTTCTCCTCTTGGGTCAGCTGGCAGGTCTCCACGATCACCTTGAGGATATGCTCCCCACAGGCCTCCTTCACCGCCCGCAGCTCCGCCAGCACGTCCGACCAGCGGCCATCCTTCACCCAACCCAGATTGACCACCAGGTCGATCTCGCTGGCTCCGTTAGCCATGGCGTCCTGAGCCTCGAACACCTTCACCGCTGTGGTGGAGTAGCCATTGGGAAACCCGATGACGGTACACACCGGAAGTTTTCCCGCCAAATACTCGCTGGCCTGTTTGACATAGCTGGGCGGGATGCACACCGAGGCGCAGCCATAGGCCACCCCGTCGTCGCAGATCTGGCGAATCTCCTCCCAGGTGGCGGTGGGGCGCAGCAGGGTGTGGTCCACCGACGCCAAGATGCGCCGTTCGTCCAATTCTCTCACCTCCCCCATGATTTTATCTCTTCCCCATCATACCCTCCCTTCTGGCCCATTGCAAGAGGGTTTCCCCTTTTCCTTAACCATTGGTTGAATTTACTCAAGATTTCCTCCATTGCACTCAACCGCTATTTTCCCTATAATACAACCATCAAGCGAATGGAGGGATTTTAATGAACCAACCTTTGAGTGACACCATCACCCGCCTGCGCAAAGAGCGGGGGCTGACCCAGGAACAGCTGGGCCAGCTGGTGGGTGTTTCCGCCCAGGCGGTGAGCAAGTGGGAAAAAGGCGGCGCCCCGGATGTGGAGCTGCTTCCCGTGCTGGCCGACCGGCTGGGGGTGTCCATCGACGCCCTCTTTGGCCGGGCAGAGCCGTCCACCGCAGATATGACCACCCAGTTTCAGCAGTGGCTGCTGTCGATTCCCTTGGAGCAGCGTTTTTCCGCCTTATTTGAATTGCTAGCTGCCACCTCCACCTGTTTGGGCAGCAACTTGATGAACTCCGGCATTTTTCCCTCCATGACTTTGGGTTCTACCTGCTATGTTGACAACATCCTCCCCAACGCCACTTCTCGCACATGGCTTCGAGCCTATGTCAAATCGGAGGAGGGCTTGCTTTTGGGCGTGCTGGCCAAAGACTTTCCCCTCTATTTGTTGATGCCAGAACCGCCTGACGGATACCGGAACAACCTTCCCTCCCCGGAAGAATGCCGAAAGCTCTTCTCTGCTCTGGCACTTCCTGGCGCCATGGAAATACTTCTTTTCCTCTACAGACGAGAAGAGGGCTTTTACCACCCCTCTGCCATTGCGAAACACACAGGCCTACCATTGGACGATGTGCTGTCCGCTCTTCCTCAAATGGCAGAGTGTGAGTTACTCAAGAAAAAGGATTTGGAGCTGGAGGATGGCCCCACCCAGGTCTATACTCTCCACGACAACTATGCCTTTGTCCCCTTTCTATTCTTCGCACGGTGGCTGACGCAACCGGAAGACGCCCATGTGTTTGCCTGTGACATCCGCAAACGCCCCATTCTCGCACCACCCCCTGAGAAAAAGGAGAACCAATCATGAAACAACAACTTGACCGCACCCTCTACACCCGTGCCATGTTCCGGGGTAATCGGCTTTGCTTTGTCATCGCCACAGCGCTCATCTGCCTGGGCTCTTTTTGGAATCTGATTGTCTCCTATCTCCTGGGCCACATCCTGGATATTATGACCACCGGAGATCTGCAAGAGCTTCTCAATACCCTCTGGTTCTGTCTGGGCCTGACCGCCGTGATTCTGATCAGCGAACTCATCATGTATCGCTTTAAGGGACGATTTATCCACCGCGCCCTGGCCCAGTACAAGGACCTAGCCTTTGCTCAGCTGTCCCAGAAGAGCATCCGGGCCTTCGCCCAGGAAAACACCGGGCGGTACCTCTCCGCCCTCACCAACGACACCAACTCCATCGAAGAAAATTACCTCAACCAGTTTTTTCTGCTCCTGTCCCAAGTTCTTATGTTCCTGGGTTCTCTCCTCATGATGCTGTGGTACAGCTGGAAGCTGGCCCTGGCCGCCATCCTGCTCAGCCTGGTCCCCATCGCCGCCACCTTGGCCACCGGTGGAAGGCTGGCCGCCCGGGAAAAGCAGGTCAGTGAGCAAAATGAGGGCTATGTGGCCATGCTCAAAGACCTGCTCAGCGGCTTTCCTGTCATCAAAAGCTTCAAGGCAGAGGGACAGGTCCTCTCCCGCTTTACCCAAACCAATGCCAGCCTGGAGCACACCAAGGAGGGCCGCCGCTGGTATGCCAGCTTTATCTCCATTCTAGGCAGCTGTCTGGGCTTCCTGGTTCAGTTCGGCATCTTCCTCTCCGGTGCCTATCTGGCCATCCGGGGGGAGATCACCCCGGGCACCGTGCTCATCATGGTCAACCTGTGCGGCCTGCTTCTCAATCCCATCCAGACGGTGCCCCAGTACTGGGCCGCCCGCAAAGCCGCCCTGGCCCTCATGGACAAGCTGGCAGAGCTCACCGCTCAGAACCAGCAGGAGAGCGGCGTATCCATCCCCGCCACGCTGAGCCAGGCCATCACCCTGGACCACGTGTCCTTCGGCTACGAGCCGGACAAGCCCATCCTGCAAGACCTCACCGCCCAGTTCCAGGCCGGGAAGACCTATGCCATTGTGGGCGGCTCCGGCTCCGGCAAGTCCACCCTGCTCCACCTGCTCATGGGGGCCAGCGGGGCCTATACCGGCTCCATCGCCATCGACGGCACCGAGCTGCGGGACGTGGACGCCCACAGTCTCTATGACCTGATGAGCCTTATGGGGCAGGATGTATTTCTCTTTGACGACACCATCCGCAACAACCTCACCATGTTCCGCTCCTTCCCTGAGGAGGAGGTGGCAAAGGCTGTGGAGCGGTCCGGGCTGTCCCAACTGCTGGACGAGCGGGGCCAGGACTACCGGTGCGGAGAAAATGGGGTGAACCTGTCCGGCGGCGAGGGCCAGCGCATCTCCATCGCCCGGTGCCTGCTGCGCAAGACGCCGGTGCTGCTGCTGGACGAGGCCACCGCCGCCTTGGACAACGCCACCGCTGCCGCGGTCACCCAGTCCATTCTGGATCTGACCGGAACCACCCGCATCGTGGTCACCCACCGGCTGGAAGCCGCCCTCATGGCCCAGTACGACGAAATTCTGGTGCTGCGGGATGGGCGTATTCAGGAGCAGGGCTCTTTCTCCGCTCTTATGGACCGAAAGGGATACTTCTACTCCCTGTTCACCCTGGCACAGCCGACCTAACGAAAACGGCCTGACGGATACCGTCAGGCCGTTTTTTCATCGTTCCAGCAGTCTGGCCACCCAGGTGCGGTGGACCACCATGGCGCTTTTGGGGCAGAACTCCTGGCAGCAGAAGCAGCGGATGCACTTGTCCCGATGGACCACCGCCTTCCCCTTCTCAATGGTGATGGTCTTGGCCGGGCAGATGTTGGCGCACACGCCACAGCCCACACAGTGCTGTTTCACCACCTTGGGCTTCTGGCTGAACACCTTGGCCATCACCGCGCCCCGCAGCCGCTTGGACAGGTGCTTCCCGTCCCCCTCAAAGAGGTGGCCGTTGCCCGTCTCAATGCGCTGGAAGTCTGGGACCACAAAGTCCTCTACGTTGCCCTGGACGGTCAGCTCTTCCGCCGTGGGGGGAATGAGCCCTCGCTCCAGCGCCGCCTCCAGGGTGGGCACCTCCTCCCGACGCAGGCCCAACAGCTGGGCGCACACCAGGTCCGCCTTGTGAGGGCTCTCAGAGGCCGCCAGAAGGCCCACATGGCGCGGGGTACCTCCGGTAGGTCCATTGCCCTCCATGCACGTCACCCCGTCCACAATGGTGAGACGTGGCTTGAAATACTCATCCAGGTCCACGATCATCCGGGCAAAGTCCCTGGGGTCCGGGAACCGAAAGTGGTACTCCGGCTTCATGGCGCCTGGGATGGAACCGAACATGTTCTTGGCTCCACAGGTCATAGCCATCATGCCGTGGGTCTTCAGCTTGCAGAAATTGATGATGGCATCCGCCTTTGAGAGGTAGGCGGTATAGGTGAACTGGCGGCACACCTTGCCCTGGGGGTACTCCCCCTGGGCGTGGCTGAAATCCCAGTTCAGGCGGCCTCCTGCCTGCTCCACCTGCTCCATCCCGGTGGCCTGATACACCCGCTTGACATAGGCCGCGTTGTACAGCCCGCCTGGGCTGTCCCCCACCACCACGTCCGCTCCACGCTCTGTCAGCATGCGCACCAGGGCGCACAGCAGAGACGGGTGGGTGGTGGCCGCCCGTTCCGGCTTGAGAAAGGTCACCAGGTTGGCCTTGATGGCAATTCTCATCCCCGGCTTGACCCAAGAAAGGCCCCCCAGGGGCTCCAGCACCCGTGCCAGGGCGGACTCCACCTCCCCCTGGGAATAGTCCTTGCAGGGGGTGAGCACCACATCCGGTTTCATACGATTCCTCCTTTGGACAAAAAACTCCCCCGGCCGATCCAGCCGGGGGAGTTGGTACAGCGATTTGAGAAACTTAGGCTTCCTCGGTCTCCTCGGTCTCCTCCACGTCGTTGCCCTCCAGCAGAGCACGGATGGACAGGGACACCTTCTTGTTCTCCTCGTCGATGGCGATGATCTTGGCGTCCACCATCTGGCCCTCAGTCAGCTCGTCGCCGGGCTTCTCCACACGGTGGTCGGCGATCTGGGAGATGTGGATCAGGCCGTCCACGCCGGGAACGATCTCGGCGAAGGCGCCGAAGGTCATCAGCTTGACGATGCGCACGTTGGCCACGTCGCCCACGGAGTACTTGCTGGTGAACACAGTCCAGGGCTCCTGGCTGCGGTCCTTCATGCCCAGAGAGATCTTCTTCTTCTCGGGGTCGAAGCCGATGACGTACACGTCCACCTCGTCGCCCACGGAGACAACCTCAGCGGGGTTCTTGATGCGGGACCAGGACAGCTCGGAGACGTGGACCATGCCGTCCACACCGCCGATGTCCACGAAGGCGCCGTAAGAAGTCAGGCTCTTCACGGTGCCGGTGTAGTGCTTGCCCACCTCGATGTTGTTCCAGATCTCGGCAGCGGCAGCGGCACGGGCCTCAGCGGCCACGGCACGGATGGAGCCCACCACGCGGCGGCGAGCACGGTTGACCTCGGTGATGCGCAGCTGCACGCGGGTCTTCACCATGCCGGACAGGTCAGCACCACGGGGCTGGCCGGACTGAGAGGCAGGGATGAACACGCGGATGCCCTTGACGTTGGCCACCAGGCCGCCCTTGTTCTCCTCGGTGATGATGCCTTCCAGCACTTCCTTGCTCTCCACAGCGTTCTCGATGGTCTCCCAGTTCTTGGCAGCATCCAGACGCTTCTTGGACAGCTTCACCATGCAGTCGCGGTCGCTGACCAGCATGACGTAGGTCTCGATCTCCTCGCCAACCTTGGCAATGTCCTCCACCTTCACGTCGGGATCATCGCTCAGCTCGGACACGGGGATGTAACCGGGATACTTGATGCCCAGCTCCACCTGCACCTCGGTGGGTGTGATGGCAACGACAGTACCAGTGACCTTATCCCCCGTATTCAAAGTTTTGAACGATTCCTCCAGCATTTCAGCAAAGGACTGTTCAATCTCCATAATTTCGTCGCTCATTTTGTTGTAGACCTCCTTTATTATCCACTCCGGTGTGGATGCACCGGCAGTGATGCCAAGCGTCCGGACAGAGCAAAAGTCCTCCGGGGACAGAGCGTCTGCTTGCTCCACCTGCACCACGTGAGCACAGGACTCCTGGCAGATCTGGGTCAGACGCCGGGTATTGGAGCTTTTGGGGTCTCCGATGACGATCATACTGTCACACCTGCCGGCCAATTGAGCCGCCTCAGTTTGACGCTTAGACGTAGCACCACATATTGTATCAAAGTATTCCGCATTTGTACACACTTTTTTTGCGTTTTCAACGGAATTTTCCCAATTCGCCCGAATGGCCGTGGTTTGGGAGACAAACGTCAGGGGTTGATGGACCAATTCCGGGCGATTTTGGAAGATTTTTTCCAACTCTTCCCAGTTTGCTGCCACCACAGAATGCTCTGCACATCCGGCAATGCCCACGATCTCCGGGTGGTCCGGGTCGCCCACAATCACAGGCACCCGGCCCTGGGCGGCGGCATTGCGGACAATGTCGTGGATGCGAGTGACGTTGGGACAGGTTGCGTCCACCACCTGGCAGCCCTTCTCCTGAAGCTGGGCGTACACCCGGTCCGGCTCTCCGTGGGCCCGGATGAGCACCGTGGCCCCCTGGGGGACCTCCTCCAAGCTGTGGACGGTCACTGCCCCCAGCTCTTCCAGTTTGGCAATCACATGGGCGTTGTGAGTGATCTCTCCCAGCAGATAGATCTTCTGGGTCTGGGCCAGCTGTTGGGCTTGCTCCACGGCTCGGCGCACGCCGTAGCAGAAGCCTGCGGACTTGGCAAGGAGCACTTCCTTCATACGCCACCTCCCAAATGATGAATCCGGTCCATGAGGTCGTCAGCAATGCGCTGATAATCCTCCGGTCCCGCTTTTCTCCCCTCGTAGACGGGGGCATAGGGCTTACCAAACACCACCCGGGTCTTGCGGAACAGCTTCTTCTTGGGGGAGATGTACACCGGGAGAAGCATGGTCCCGGTACGGGTGGCAAACATGGCGGCTCCGGTGTGGGCCGCGGCGTTCTCCCCCTCTTTCACACGGGTTCCCTCAGGGAAGAGCAGCAGCTTCTCCCCGTTGTGCAGCACCCGCATGGCCTCCTTGATGGCGGCCACATCCGCCTTGCCTCGCTTGATGCCGATGATGCCCGCCTTTCCCAGCAAAAAGCCCAGGACGGGAATCTTCATCAGCTCTTCTTTTGCAATGATGCGGGTTTGGCACCTCCAGCCTAAGGCGCACACCACATAAATGGGGTCTCCCAAGGTGGTGTGGTTGCCGCACATCACCACGGCCCCCTCTGGCACGTTCTCCCGGCCCTCGGCTTTCCAGGGGTGGAAGATTCGCATGAAAATCCAAATCAGGGGGTACAGCACAGCATACAGTCGATTCATGGGCGCACGCCCTCCCTTCCCAGCTTGGCCACAATGGTCTCCAGCAGCAGCTTGTGGCTCTCCTCCAGGTCCTTGCCGGTGGTGTCCACCACGGTGGCGTCCTCCGCCTGTTTCAGGGGGGCAATGGCCCGCTCCATGTCCTGTCGGTCCCGCTCCACCACGTCGGCTAAAATCTGCTCCAGGTCGGCCTGCTGGCCCCGCTCCAGAAGCTCCAGATAGCGGCGCTGGGCCCGGTCCTTGGCGTCAGCGGTGAGGAAAATCTTCACGTCCGCCTGGGGCAGCACCACCGTGCCGATGTCCCGGCCGTCCATGATGACGTTGTGGTTGTCTGCCAGGTGCCGCTGCTTGTTGAGCAAGAAGGCCCGCACAGGGGCCAGGGCTGCCACCTTGGAGGCGTAGCCGGAGATCACATGCTGGCGGATGGCCTGGGAGACGTCCTCCCCGTCCAGATACATCCGCTGCTGTCCATCCTCCCCATGGCCCATGGTGATATCCACCTGGCCCAGGACCTGCTCCACCGCCTGGGGGTCGCTGGGGTCCACGCCTCGGCGCTGGACCGCCAATCCCACCGTGCGATAAATGGCCCCGGTGTCCACATAGAGATATCCCATCTCCTGGGCCAAAGCCCGGGCCAGGGTGGATTTCCCCGCCCCGGACGGGCCGTCGATGGCTATGCTGTAATACTTCATTGCGCTGCGCCGTCCTTTTTCTCTAAATATTCTGTGACTGCCTGTCCCGCCACCCAGCCGGTGGCCCAGGCAATTTGCAGGTTGAATCCGCCGGTATAGGCATCCACGTCCAACAGCTCCCCGGCAAAGAAGAGCCCCTGCACCTTCTTGGACTGCATGGTCTTGGGGTCTACCTCCCCCACCTTCACGCCTCCGGCGGTGACAATGGCCTCTTCCACCGGACGGGGCCCGGACACCTCCACCGAGAAGTCCTTCAGCGTCTCCAGCAGGCTGCGCCGCTGTTCCCGCCGCAAATCATGGGCCTTGGTATCCAAGGGAATGCCCGCTCGGCTGGCCACCACGGGAATCATGGACTGGGGCAGCAGCCCGCCCAGGGCGTTGCCCATGTTCTGGTTGGCCCGATCCGTGAAGTCCCGCACCAGCCGGGCGTCCAACTTGCCCTCATCCAGAGCGGGCTTTAAGTCAATGTGCAGGGTATAGTGGTCCCGCTGGAAGTTCATATGGGCAGAGGCGGAGAGCACCAGAGGCCCAGACAGGCCAAAGTGGGTGAAGAGCATCTCCCCCATCTCCTGGTAGACCACTTTTCCCTTTTTATTTTTCGCCCGCACCTCCACGTTGCGCAGGGACAGCCCCTGCATCTGCTTACAGCAGGGGTCGGAGGACTCCAGGGGCACCAGGGAGCCCCGCACCGGGACGATCTCATGCCCCGCCTGCTGGGCCAGCCGATAGCCGTCCCCAGTGGAGCCAGTGCGAGGATAGGAGGCCCCTCCGGTGGCCAGGATGACGCAGCCCGCCTCCAGGCCCTGGGGGCTGTGCTGGGTGGTCACCCCCACCACCTGGCCGTCTTGGAGCTTCAAGCCCGTGACCCGGTCCCGGCGCAGCTCCACACCCAGGCGGCGCAGCTCGAAAAACAGGGCGTCGATGATGTCGGCGGCCTTGTCCGAGACGGGAAAGACCCGGTTCCCCCGCTCCACTTTTAGCTTGACCCCCAGGTCCTCAAAAAAGTCCATGGTGGCCTGGGCGTCAAACCGGGACAGGGCACTGTACAAGAACTTGCCGTTGCGGGGAATGGAGGCCATCATCTCTTCCGTGGAACAGTGATTGGTGACGTTGCACCGCCCCTTTCCAGTGATGTACAGCTTGCGCCCCACCTTCTCATTGGGCTCCACCAGCACCACCTGGGCCCCACCTCTGGCGGCGGAAATGGCCGCCATCATTCCGGCAGCTCCCGCTCCCACCACGATTACGTTTTCTCTACTCACCGTCGTTCCATTCCTCTCTCGGGCGTGTTTGATTACTTCCCGTCATACTCCACCTTCTCATACACCTGATACTCGTCCCAGATGTTCTCCAGCCGCTCAAAGGTGGCGGTGACCTCCGCCTCCTTCTTCCGTCCCACCGCCGCAATCAGGGCGTTGAGGATGGACAGCGGAGCCACCAGGGAGTCCACAAAGGAGGCCATGTCGCTCTTGGCCAGCAGGCGGAGGTTGGCCGTATCATAGAGGGGCGACATGGCGCTATCGGTGAGGGCTACCACCGTGGCCCCCTGGTCCCGGGCAAACTCCATGGCCCGCACCGTGCGGGTGGAGTAGCGGGGAAAGCTGATGCCGATGACCACATCTCCCTCTCCCACCCGGAGCATCTGCTCAAACATCTCGCTGGCCAGGGTGGTGTGCACCTGGCGCACGTTGTCAAAAATCAGGTTGAAATAGAAAGCCAGGAAATCGGACAGGGCGGCCGCCGAGCGTACGCCCAGGATGTAGATATGTTTGGCCTTGACAATGGCCTCCACAATCGCCGAGAACTCCTCCCGGCTCAGCTCCTCCAGGGATGTACGGATTTTCTCAATGTCCGACTGCACCACCTTCTCCAGCAGGTCGTGGTCCCCCAGTCGGTCGTTGGACACCTCAATGCGCTGCACGGTGGTGAGCTTGCTGCGAATCATCTCCTGCAAGGCCCGCTGCATGGCAGGGTAACCGTCAAAGCCCAGCTCGGCGGCAAAGCGCACCACCGTGGACTCGCTGATGCGCACCGTCTGTCCCAGCTTGGCTGCCGTCATAAACGCCGCCTTGTCGTAATTCTCCAAAATAAAACGGCCAATCAATTTTTGGCCCTTGGAAAATGTGCCCATATTGCTCTGAATTAGCGTCAAAATATCCCGACTCACAGCGGTTCCCCCTCACTGGCTCCTTGCCCAAGAAAATCGGCGTACCACCAAGGGCCGCCGATTTCCATCATTGTTTCTCTGTCCTATCATACTCGCTCTTTTGGTAAAATGCAAGAGGTTTTGCAAGAAGTTTACCGTCACTTGCAAATTTCATGAAACAATTCCTGCATCTCCCCTGCGGTCAGGGTCCGCCAGGTGCCCCGTTTCAGGTTTCCCAGCCGGAGATTGCCCTCCCGCACCCGCACCAGACGGGTGACGGTGACCCCGGCGGCGGCGCACATCCGCCGCACTTGGCGGTTTTTCCCCTGATGAATGACGATTTTCAGCTTCTGGGGCCCCAGAGGCTCCACCTCGTCGGCCACCATGTTCTCCCCGTCCACCACCATGGGCTTGGAGAGAACAGGCAGGGCCGCCGCCACGTCTCCGGTGACCTGGACGTGGTACTCCTTGCGCACCTCGTGGGAGGGATGGGTGAGCTTGTGGGTGAGGTCTCCGTCGTCGGTGAGCAGCAGCAGCCCCTCCGAGTCCATGTCCAGCCGTCCCACTGGCCATACCCGCACCCCGCAGTCTGCCACCAGCTGGGCCACCGTCTTGCGCTCCTTCTCGTCCGAGAGGGTTGTGACGTACCCCCTGGGCTTGTGGAGCATGAGATATGTATGGCGGCGGGGCTGGGTCAATGCCACCCCGTCCACCTGGATGTGGTCCCGCTGGGGGTCCGCCTTCTCTCCCAGGGCGGCCACCCGTCCGTTGACCTGCACCCGCCCTGCGTTCAAATACTCCTCCGCCTTGCGCCGGGAACAGATCCCGGCCCCGGAGAGAATCTTCTGTATCCGTTCCTCCACGCGCTCACGCTCCTTGTCTAAATCAGTCCCATGCCGGGCACGGTGGTCTCCCAGCTCTTTCCCCACAGGCCCATCCACCAGCGCACCAGGGCGTTGGGTTTCCATCGGCCGTCTTCCACCCCGGTCCCCGTCTCCACGGGCATCTCCGCCACCACTTCCCCGTCCAAAATCCAGCGGGCGGTACCTACCTGGGTCCCGGCGGGGATGGGGGCGGTCAAGGGCGAGTATACGTCCAGCTGCATGTCCAGCTGTTCTCCCTCCGCCAGCGGGTACCAGCAGTCCCCCTGGGCAACCAGGGACACCGTGGGCTGCACACTGCCCGCCACCGCTGCCTGGCCCACCGTTGTCCCCTCCCCGCACAGCTGGGTGACCGGGTAGGTATCAAAGCCGTAGTGGAGCAGGGCCTGGTGGTCGTCCCAGTCATCCGGGTCATTGAGGGTGACGCACACCAGGGTCTGCGCCCCCCGGGTGGCCGCCGACACCAGAGTGCGGCCGGAGGCCTCGGTGTACCCGGTCTTCATGCCCACGCAGTCCTCCTCCAGCCACAGAAGCTTATTGTGGTTGACGAAGGTGCGCCCTTCCAAGGAAATGTTCTGGGTGGCACAGATGTTGGCCACCGTGGGGTTTTCCAGGCAGGCGCAGGCTAGAAGGGCCATGTCATAGGCGGAAGAGTAGTGCTCCTCCTGGTTGAGGCCGCTGGGGTTGGTAAAATGGGTGTTGGTCATGCCAAGCTCCCGGGCCTTCTCATTCATAAGCTGGGCAAAGCCCTCCAGGTCCTCCCCAATCCAGCAGGCGATGACCTGGGCGGCATCGTTGCCCGACTGGAGTAGAAGCCCGTAGAGCAGGGTCTCCAGAGTCAGCTGGTCCCCTGCCTTGAGATAGAGAGAAGAGCCCTCCACCCCCTCCAGCCATTCCGGTTCTACGGTGATGACCTGGGACAGGTCGGAGGTCTCCTCCACTGCCACCAGGGCGGTCATCAGTTTGGTGATGCTGGCAATGGGGCGGGGTGTGTGCATGTCTTCCTCAAAGAGCACACGCCCGGACCCCACATCCATGAGCACCGCCGACGAGGCGGAGGTGGACACCGCTCCCGCCGGGGCGGAGGTACCAAATAATAGCGTCAAGGCCAGCAACAGGGCCGCAATCTTCCTCAAAAAAGGTCACTCCCATCCAAGGTATCAGATGGGAGTAGTATCACCTTTATTCTCCGCTCTTATCCGTGCCGGTCTTTTTGTCGATATATCCGGTGACCTTTTCAAACATCTCAGGCACCAGGTCCACCACCCGGCCCACCGAGTCCCCGGCGGGAGGCGCCACGGGCAGCAGCCGCACGCTGCCATCCTTGACAATGAGGAAGGCCACGGGGGTGACGTTGACCCCGGCCCCGGCCCCGCCGCCGAAGTTCTTTTCCACGTTGGGGGTCTTGCCAAAGTCGGAGCCGCCAGTGGCAAAGCCAAAGGACAGCTTGGACACGGGGATGATGGTCACGCCGTCGGCGGTGACGATGGGCTGGCCCACCACCGTGTTGGTGTCCACCATCTCACGAATCCGGCTCATGGTCGTCTGCAACACTTCATTAATGGGATGCTTTTGTTCGCTCATGACTATTTACCTCCTTGGAGTGCTGGGTGGTTCCACCCTCTTCGGCCTTGATGGCCGCCAGTTTTTTGATATATCGCAGGGCAAAGCTGAGGCACTGGCCCACGGTCAGGGAGAGCTCCGCCTGAGCCGACACCTGGGGCTCCTTTTTGTCGTAGTCCAGGTCCACCACAAATTTGTGGTCCTTCACCCGGAAGTTGCCGTCGATGAGGTTCCAGATGCCGCCGATGACCCCGTTGATCATTCCGTAGCCAATGGCAGCGGAGGCGGGGTCCTTCCCTGCCCAGATCAGGTGCATCTTTAGCTTGCGCACGATGATCTTCCGGCGCAGCTCCCCTGCCGCTTCACAGATGAGGGGCAGATAGCGTTGGAACTTCTTCCACGAGCCGGGGTTCAAAAGGTTCCCCAACAGATTCTTGGTTTTCTCTTTCTCCGACTGGGGTATTTTTTTCGGTTCCTTGGGCTGCTTTTTCTTTTTCTTGGGCCGTTTGGCGGGTCTGGGCACCACCGGAACGGTGATGGGCCCCAGCGCCAGGGCCAGCCGAACTCCCTCCTGGCTGTAGCTGGCCTTGGCCCGCACAGGCACCAGCAGAAGCAGCGCCAGGGCCAGGACCACGCAGCCCAGTACAATCCAAATCATCATGCCTCACCCGAGGGTTCTTCCCCCTCGTCCTCCTGCATCTTGGCGATGGCCGACTCCAAATCCAGGGTCAGCTGGGTGCCCTCCTGGCTGGCCGAGGGCAGCTCGGGCAGCTCGTCCAGGCTGGTCAGACCAAAGGTGCGCAAAAAGTGGTGGGTGGTGCGAAACTGCATGGGACGGCCCGGGACCGCCAGTCGCCCCGCTTCCTCGATGAGCTTCCGCTCCAGCAGGATGCCCACAGTGTAGGAGCTGTCCACACCCCGAATCTGCTCAATGTACGCCCGGGTCACTGGCTGGAAGTAGGCCACAATGGCCAGCACCTCCAGGGCGGTCTGGGACAGCTTGGGGGGCTTGCGGTGCTCCAAGGTCTTACGGACGGGGTCTGCGTACTCCGGGGCAGTGCACATCTGCCAGCTGTGCTCGGTGCGCACCAGACAGATGCCCCGGCGCTGGTAGCGGTACTCGTCGGCCAGCTTCCGGCACACGCTGTCCACCGTCTCCACATCCTGCTCCAGGGTGGCGGCCATGCGCTCCACCGGCACCGGGTCCCCGGCTGCAAATAGGATGCCCTCTATGGTGCATTCCAACTCCTTCAATTCCATGCTCAGGCTCCTCCGTCCTCCGCCGCCTGGGGCTCCGGGTGGGTACAGGTCAAGGTGCTGTCCTCCCCGGTGCCAGCCAGATAAATTTGATTGGATTTACACAGCTCCAGCACCGCCAGAAAGGTGGCCACAATCTCGGAGCGGCTCTTGCTGCCTCGAAACAGGGCCCGGAAGTGGGTGACTCCCAGGGTGGTCAGCTGGTCCAGAATCCACCGGGCCTTGGTCTCCACCGGGTAAGGCTCCCGGCCCACAATGCCGTGAAAGGCCCGGGTGGGCGGCGGGACATTTCCCTCCCCCCGCTGGAACAGACGGCGAAAGGCCTCGGTGAGGTCTGCCGGGTCATGCTGATAGCGATAGGTCGTCTCCTGGGGCAGAGGCTGGGGCTGGCCCACCAGGTAGTCCCGCCCGAACTCGTACCGCCCCGCCAGCACACTGGTGATCCCCTTGATGCGCTCATAGCTCTCCTTGTGCTGGTGCTCCTCCAGGGCCGCCATGAGCTGCTCCATCTCGCTCAAGGCCTCTTCGTCGTCGATGGAGAGGAGCATGCGGGTCTTGATGTACACCAGATGGGCGGCCATGATGACAAACTCGCTGGCCACCTCCAGGTTCAGCCGCTCCCTCTGTTCCATCCAATCCAGGTACTGGTCCAGAAGCAGGGTGATGGAGATGTCCCGGATTTCGATTTTGTTTTTGCTCAGCAGGTGGAGAATGAGGTCCAGAGGCCCGTCGAAGTCCTCCATGCCCTCCTGTCTTACTTTTACCACCTTGTCCAGATGGTATACCGGGACATCCATACTTCTCCCCCCTCTTGGGATGAAATCGAGATTATTATATCGAATTTCACACAAAAATACAAGGGCACCCACGGGTCAAACCCGTCGGTGCCCTTGGGGTCCATCAGGCTTTCGCTCCGGCCAGCTTCTCCAGGGCGGCTCGGGCCGCCATCTGTTCCGCCTCTTTCTTGGTGTGGCCCTTACCCTGTCCGGCGGGGACGCCGTCCACGGCGGCCTCCATGACGAAAATCCGGGCATGGTCCGGTCCAATCTCCCGCACCAGGCGATAGCTCACGCTCACTCCGGGCTTGCGCTGCACCAGCTCCTGCAAGGCGGTCTTATAGTCCCGATCCACCGCTTTCTCCCGCTCCTTGTCCAGGATAAAGGTGCGGATGATGCTCTCCGCGGCGGCCATGCCGCCGTCCAGATACACCGCCGCCAGCGTGGCCTCGGTGGCATCGGCCAGAATGGAGGGACGAGTGCGCCCGCCTCCGGCGGCCTCGCCCTTACCCAGCTTCAAATAGGCGCCCAAATCCAGGACCTTGGCCACCTCGTATAAGCTTTCCTCACACACCAACGCTGCACGGGTCCGGGTCAGCTCCCCCTCCGGCATGTTGGGATGCGAGGAAAACAAATGCTGTGCCACCACAAGGCCCAGGACCGAATCCCCCAAAAACTCCAGCCGCTCATTGCTGGTCACGCCCTCCGAGCGGTGCTCGTTGGCGTAGGAGCTATGGGTCATAGCGTGCTCCAGCAGCGATAGGTTTTTAAACTGATACCCCAACTTCTCTTCCAAACTTTTCATACTACCCTCCACGGAAAAAGCCCCGCCAGTGGCAGGGCTTTCCCCAAATCAAATGACTTCTTACAGATCCAGATGCTCCTGCATGTACTTGTACAGGTCGCCCACGGTGACGATGGAGCTGATCTCCTCTTCCTCCATCTCCTCCATGCCGAACTCCTCCTCCAGAGCCATGGAGAGGTCCACCAGGTCCACAGAATCCGCGCCCAGCTCGTCCACAAAGGCGGTATCCTTGGTGATGGCGTCAGCGTCCACGCCAAACTGCTCGGCAATCAAGGCACACAATTTTTCAAACATACTTTTCTCAAGCTCCTTTTATGTTGCTTTGGTAACAACATAATAGGGGCTTGATGCGTCCCTGTCAAGTGTCTTTTTGACAGTTTTTACTCCGCAGTCCCGTCTGTCTCCTGCTTTTTTGCCAAGCCCTTCACGGGAAGGCGCATGTACTCCACGTTTTCCGTGATATCCTCGATGATGCCGGACTTGCTGTACTCCATGGCCTGACGGATGGCGTTCTTCATGGCATAGCCGTCAGAGGAGCCGTGGGCCTTGATCACGGGGTGGGAAATACCCATCAGGGGCGTGCCGCCCACCTCGCCGGAATCCATCTTCTTTTTGAACTCCCGCAGGCCGTCCTTCACCAGCAGGGCGGCAATCTTGGTCTTGAGACTGGAAAGGAACATCTTCTTGATCTCCCGGGCCATGTAGATGCCCACGCCCTCCATGGTCTTGAGGAAGATGTTGCCGGAGTAACCATCGGAGACGATGACGTCCACCGAGCCGGACACCGCCTCCCGGGCCTCCACGTTGCCCACGAAGTTGATGCGGCCCTCATCCGAGGCCTTTTGCAGCAGGCCATAGGCCTCCCGCTGCAAGTCAGTGCCCTTGGAGGGCTCCGCTCCGATGTTCAAAAGGCCCACCTTGGGCTCGGGACGACCCAGAACCCGCTCGGCGTAGTAGCTGCCCATAAAGGCAAACTGGAGCAGAAACTCGGGAGTGCACTCGGCGGTGGCGCCGCAGTCAATGAGCACCGCACCGCCGTTGCCCGTGGGCACCACGGGGGCCAGAGCAGCCCGGCGGATGCCTTTGATGCGCTTGGTCATCAGGGTGGCGGCAGACAGCAGGGCTCCGGTGGAGCCGGCGGAGACAAAGGCGTCTCCGGTGCCGTCCTTGAGCAGGTTCAGGCCCACGGTGAGGGAGGAGTCCTTCTTCTCCTTGAAGGCGGTGGCGGGGTTGTCGCACATCTCCACCACCTGGTTGGCGTGGGTGATCTCCAGGCCCTGAGGCACTTCTGTGACCCCCTCCTTGTGCAGAGCCTCCAGGATCTCCTCTCCACGGCCCACCAGTACCACTTCTACGCCGTACTCGGCAATGGCATCCAAGGCACCTCGCACCGGTGCCTGAGGGGCGTTGTCACCGCCCATGGCGTCTACAATGATCTTCATCTCCGGCCCTCCTTCTCGTTACAGCTTCTCTCGCAGGGCGTCCACCAGCTCCAGAGAGCGGCGGGACAGCTCTGCGTTTTTGTTCCGCTTGCCCTTGACCTTGTGGTCCAGGGGCGGCATGATTCCAAAATTGATGTTCATGGGCTGGAAGTCCACCACGCTCTCGTTGCTCACGTACTGAGCCAGAGCGCCCAAGGCGGTCTCCCGGGGAAAGTCCACGGCTGGCTTGCCCAGCAGGCGGTTGGCCAGCTCCACGCCAGCCACAAAGCCGGAGGCGGTGGACTCCACATACCCCTCTACGCCGGTGATCTGTCCGGCAAAGCAGATGCGCTCCTGGCCCCGTACCCGGTAGTAAGCGTCCAGCAGCCGGGGGGAATCCAGGTAGGTGTTGCGGTGCATCACCCCGTAGCGCACATACTCGGCGTGGGCCAGGGCGGGAATCATGGAGAACACCCGCTTCTGCTCTCCCCACTTCAAATGGGTCTGGAAGCCCACGATGTTGTACAGGGTGCCCTGGGCGTTGTCCCGGCGCAGCTGCACCACGGCATAGGGCTCCTTCCCCGTCTTGGGGTCGGGCAGGCCCTTGGGCTTGAGAGGGCCAAAGCACAGGGTCTGCTCTCCCCGTCGGGCCATGACCTCCACGGGCATACACCCCTCAAACACCCGGCCGTCCTCAAAGCCGTGGACGGGGGCCTCTTCGGCCTGGCACAGCTCCTTCCAGAAGGCCAGGTACTCCTCCTGGCTCATGGCGCAGTTGATGTAGTCCGCCGTGCCCCGGTCATACCGGGAGGCAAACCAGGCGTGGTCCATGTCGATGCTCTCAAAGGTGACAATGGGAGCGGCGGCATCGTAGAAATTCAAATACCCGCTGTTGGGAAAGAGCTTGGCAATCTCCTCCGACAGCCCTTCCGAAGTGAGGGGTCCGCTGGCAATGATGACCTCTCCCTCCGGGATGTGGGTGACCTCCCCCTCCACCACGGTGATGTTTGGGTGACTGCGCACGGCGTCGGTGACCGCCTGGGAGAAGGCCTCCCGGTCCACGGCCAGAGCGCCGCCCGCCTCCACACGGGTCTGGTCGGCACAGCGCAGGATGAGGGAGCCACAGCGGCGCAGCTCCTCTTTCAGCAGCCCCACCGCATTCTCCAGCTGGTCGGAGCGGAGAGAGTTGGAGCACACCAGCTCCGCAAAGCCGTTGCTGTGGTGGGCAGGGGTCATCTTGTGGGGCTTCATCTCGTGCAGGGTCACCCCAATCCCCCGCTGGGCCAGCTGCCAGGCGGCTTCACAGCCCGCCAAGCCTGCGCCAATGATGGTTGCATTCATAGTTCTTCCTTTATCTCAGGCCTCGTCCGCTTCTTTGGCGGCTTTGGCCGTGGTTTTCTTGGTGGTCGTCTTCTTCGTGGTGGTTTTTTTGGCCGTGCTCTTCTTGGCGGTAGACTTTTTCGCCGTGGTCTTCTTCTTGGTCTCGCCCTCGGCCTGCTCCTGACCTTCCACCTGCTGGGCTGCCTCGCCCTCTTCGGTCTTCTTGCGGAAGCCGCCCCGCTTCTCTTCCGGTAGGAAGTTGGGACACTTCTCGTTGATGCAGAAGGGGCGCTTGTAGCCCCGGCCCGCTTTCTTGAACATGGTGTGGCCACACTCCGGGCAGCAGTCCTTCACAGGCACGTCCCAGGTGCGGAACTCACAGCGGCGGCTCTCGTCCTTACTGTTGAGGTGCTCGCAGCAGTAGTAGGTGTACTGCTTGTGGGTCTTCTTGCTGGTTCCGGTGCGCTTGACCAGGCGGCCGCCGCACAGGGGGCACTTGCCCGGCATCTCCACCACCAGAGGCATGGTGAAGTTGCACTCCGGCCAACCGGGACAGGCCAGAAAGCGGCCAAACCGCCCGGACTTCACCACCAGGTTGCGCCCGCACTCGGGGCAGATCTCCTCGGAAACCTCGTCGGGGACCTTGATGCGCTCCCCGTCCAGCTCGCTCTCCGCCTTCTTCATCTCCTGGTCAAAGTCGGTGTAGAAGTCGGACAGCACCTGCTTCCAGTTCACCTCGCCGGTCTCCACCTTGTCCAGCCGCTCCTCCATCTGGGCGGTAAAGGCGGGGTCCACAATGTCGGAGAATTTGTCCTTCATCAGCCCCGTGACCACTTCTCCCAGAGGGGTGGGCCGCAGGTGCTTGCCCTCCTTGACCACGTACTCCCGGTCGGTGATGGTGGAGATGGTGGGGGCATAGGTGGAGGGTCGGCCAATGCCCTTCTCCTCCAGAGCCCGGATGAGGGTGGCCTCGGTGAATCGGGCGGGGGGCTGGGTGAAGTGCTGAGAGGGGCTCAGGTCATCCAGACGCAGAGCCTCCCCCTCCTTCAAGTCGGGCAGCGGAGACTGAGGCGCCTCGTCCTCATCGTCCCGGCTCTCCTCATACACGGCAGTGAAGCCGGAGAACTTGATGGAGGAGTGGCTGGCCCGGAACTGGTACCCGGCGCTCTCCACCTCAATGGACACGCTGTCATAGACGGCCTGGGCCATCTGGCAGGCCAGAAACCGGCTCCAGATGAGCTTGTACAGCCGATACTGCTCGCTGGTCAGGTCCTTCTTCAACTGCTCCGGGGTGAGGTTCACATCCGAGGGACGGATGGCCTCGTGGGCGTCCTGGGCAGAGTCCTTGGCCTTGAAGCGGCGGGTCTTTTCGGGATAATAGTCCTTGCCGTACCGAGCCTCGATGAAGGTCTTGGCGGAAGCCAGAGCCTCCTCAGACAGGCGCAGAGAGTCGGTTCTCATGTAGGTAATCAGACCCACGGTGCCCTCTCCGGTGATGTCCACGCCCTCATACAGCTGCTGGGCCACGGACATGGTGCGCCGAGGGGTCATGTTCAGCTTTCGAGAGGCCTCCTGCTGCAAGGTGGAGGTGATAAAGGGCGGGGCGGGGTTACGCTTTTTGTCCTGGCGCTTGACTGCCCGCACTGTGAAGGTGTCTGCCTTCACAGCATCCATGACCTCCTGCACCTCCTGGGCGTTGCCCAGTTCCATCTTCTTGTCCCGGCCGTAGAACTCCGCCCGGAAGGCCCCGATGTTGGGGGCGATGCGGCCCAGGTCGGCGGTGATGGACCAGTACTCCTTGGGCACGAAGGCGCGAATCTCCTCCTCCCGCTCCACCACCAGACGGGTGGCCACGGACTGCACACGGCCCGCAGACAGGCCACGGCGGATCTTCTTCCACAGCAAGGGGGAGAGCTGATAGCCTACGATGCGGTCCAGAATACGCCGGGCCTGCTGGGCGTCCACCAGGTTCTGGTCGATCTCCCGGGGGGACGCGATGGACTCGGTGACCACCTTGCGGGTGATCTCGTTGAAGGTCACCCGGCAGGTCTTCTCCTTGGGTACTCCAAGCACCGACTGCAAGTGCCAGGAGATGGCCTCTCCCTCTCGGTCAGGGTCGGTGGCCAGATAGACACGCTGGCTGTCCTTGGCGGCCTTTCTCAGCTCAGAAATGGTCTCTTCCTTATCCTTAATATCCTGATAGTCCGGCTCGAAGGTGGTCACGTCCACGCCCAGCTTGCTCTTGGGCAGGTCCCGCACGTGGCCCATGGACGCCTTCACCTGATAGTCCGGTCCCAAATATTTTCCAATGGTTTTTGCCTTAGCTGGTGACTCTACAATCACCAAATTCGTATTTCCCATAGATTCTTACTCCATTTTCAGTTTCACCGCTGCCCGGAATCGCTTGTCCTTTCCCTGGGTCACGTACCCTTGCAGCTGCAACATGGTCAGAGCAGCCAGAACCTGTCTGGCAGAGCGCTGGGTGTGCTCCACCAGGCCGTCCGCTCCCTTGGCTCCCTCTTGCAGAGCCAGGAGCACCACCTGCTCGTCATCGGTCAGGTTTTTCCGGCACTCCTTCCAGTCAATATATTCCATGCTTTCGGGATTGTCAACCTCTTTTTCCGCAGCGGGGGCTGTTTTGGGGGAAACGGGAGCCGGTTGTACCTGCTCCAACTGCTGCAATCTCTGCTCCACCACCTGGGGGTTCAGAGGGGGCTGTACCCCTAATTTTTCCGGGAAGCGATCCCGCCATTCACACAAGATATCCTCCCCACAGGTCACCAGTTTGGCGGCTCCCTCCTGGATGAGGCGGTTGGTACCCTCACTGGCTGGGGCGTCAATGGCACCGGGCACTGCGTATACGTCCCGGTTCTGGTCCAGAGCATGGCTGGCTGTGATGAGAGCGCCGCCCCGCCGGGGACTCTCCACCACCACAACGCCCAGAGACAGGCCGCTGATGATGCGGTTGCGCACTGGGAAGTGGCTGCCCTTGTGCTCGGTCCCTGGGGGATATTCCGAGAGAAGGAGCCCGGAGGCCGCCACATCCTCGTAGAGAAATCGGTGGTACCGGGGATAAATAACGTCCAGCCCTCCGGCCAGTACGCTCACCACCGTGCCCCCGGCCATGAGCGCTCCCCGGATGGAGGCCGCGTCAATGCCCTGGGCCATACCGGACACCACCATAGCGCCGCCGTGGGTCAGCTCCATGGCCAGCTTTCCCGCCACCCGCTCCCCGTAAGGGGTACAGCTGCGGGTGCCCACCATGGCAATGGCCACCTGGTCGTCCAGAGAGATGGGGCGTCCCTTGGCGTAGAGCACCAAGGGCGGCTGGGGGATGTTCTCCAAGCGCTGGGGATACACCGCATCCTGACGGGTCATCACCCGGATGCCCAGCTGGTCGCAGCGGTCCAAAATCCGCTCCACCTCTCTCATGGACTTGTCCTTGAGAGAGGATCGGGCCAGACCGCTGAGCCCGGTGAGTTCATCCACGTCCTTGGCATGGGCGTAGTATACCCGCTCCGGCCCGCCGAAGTGGTCCAGCACCCGCTGCATAGTGACCCCCGCCAGGCCTCGCCGGGTGGACAACCACACCCAGTATTTCAAGTGGGACACCGTTCCCCGCCCCCTTCTCTCTCCTTTATAATTGGTCTCTGGCCATCTCCCAGAGCACCACCGACGCCGCAACGGCGGCGTTGAGGGATTCGCATCGCTCCACCATGGGAATTTTCACCGTCTTCTCACACAGCTGCAAGCTCAGGTCGGACACGCCCCGGCCCTCGCTGCCGATGATGACGCCGCTGCGGGTCAGAGAGACCTGCCGCACGTCCACGGTGTCCTCCTGCAGGGCTGTGGCGTACAGAGGAATGTCCGCTGCCCGGAGCCGTGCCGCCGCCTGCTCCAGGGTGCACTCCCACACGGGCAGGCGGAACGCCGCCCCCATAGTGGACCGCACCGTCTTGGGGCTCCAGGGGTCGGCACAGCCGGAGCACAGAATGAGGCCATCCGCCCCAAAGGCGTCAGCGGTGCGCCAGATGGTGCCCACATTGCCCGGGTCCTGCACCCCGTCCAAAATGAGGTAGCGGTTCCCCGTCAGCTGCTCCGGCAGTTCCCGAGCGGGGGTACGGCAGACAAACACCACTCCCTGGGGGGTCTGGGTCTGGGCCACCGCCTCCAGCAGAGAGTCCGGTACCTCCACCACCCGCACGTCGTCGGGCAGCTGGGGCAGGGTGACCCCGGAGGCGTACACCACCGTCTCCAGGGGAATGCGCCAGCGCACCGCCTCCTGAAGCAGCTTGGGCCCCTCCCCCACGAATACGCCCTCCTCCCGGCGGGCGCTGCGCTTGCTGCCCAGCTTGCGCAGCCGGGTGACCAGGGGGTTGGAGCGGCTGGATATCACTTCATGTCTCATTTGTCGCATATCTTGGCAATGTCCTCGTCCCGGCCCAGCACCATCATCTTGTCATTGGGGAAAAGCACATAGTCTGCCCCCGGGGAGACGTTGACCTCCTGGCCCCGGCGCACGGCGATGACGTTCAGGGCGTACTTGGCCCGGATGTCCAGGTCCCGGATGGTCTTGCCCTGCCAAGCAGCGGGCAGGTCCACCTCCACGATGCCGTAGTCCTCGGACAGTTCGATGTAGTTGAGGATGTTGGAGCGGGCCAGACCCTGAGCCACCTTGATGCCCATCTCATGCTCGGGGAACACCACATGGTCCGCCCCCACCTTCTCCAGCAGGCGCTGGTGGACGTGGCTCATAGCCTTACACACCACACGGGGCACCCCGGCCTCTTTCAGGCGCATGGTAATGAGGGCGCTGCTGCCCACGTCGTTACCCACAGCCACCACGGCACAGTCGTACTCGCCAATCCCCAGGGCGTTGAGCACCGCCGGGTCTCGGGCATCGCCCACCACGGCGTGGGTCACCAGGTCGGCTACACTCTGCACCCGATCCCGGTCCGTGTCCACGGCCAACACGTCATGGCCTACCTCGAACAACTCTCTGGCCACCGCCGTTCCAAACCGGCCCAGGCCAAACACTGCAAAATTCTTCACGTCAATTCCTCCATTAACCGATCATAACGTCACTTTCCGGATAGCTAATGCGGCTCTGCCGCCCACCCTGGGTCAAGAATGCCACGGACAGAGAGAGCACACCCACACGGCCCAAGTACATCATCGCCACCAGCAACAGGTGGGAGAAGGTGGACAGGGTTGGGGTGATTCCGGTGGTCAGACCCACCGTGCCCAGAGCGGAGGCCGTCTCAAAGGCGGCAGACAAATAGGGCACCTCGTCCACCACCGAGATGGTGATGGAGGAGAACAGGAACATCACAGACACCACCAGCACCAAGGTCACGGCGGAGAGCACCTTGGTCAGGGGGATGGTGCGGCCCCGGATGGTCACCTCGCTGCGGCCGTGGAGCCCGGCCCGCATGGCCAGCACCAGCACGCCCAAGGTTACGGTCTTAATACCACCAGCGGTGGACCCGGCCGAGCCGCCCACCAGCATGAAGAGGACACACACAAACTGGGACACCTCTCGCAGTCCGCCCTGAGAAATGCTCAAAAAGCCAGCGGTACGCAGGGTGATGGACTGGAACAGGGCGTTGAGCCCCTGCTGCCACCAGGGCATTCCCCCCAGCGTCTCAGGGTTGTCATGCTCCACCAGCAGGAAAAACAGCATGCCTCCCACAATGAGGGATGCCGTGATGACAATCACCATCTGGCTGTACAGGGACAGGCGGTGGAAGGACTTCTTGTGTATGATCTCCTTCCACACAAAAAAGCCCAGGCCGCCGCACACAATCAGGCAGGCCACCGTGAGCAGCACCACTGGATTGTCGGAATAGGTGGACAGGCTGCCCAAGCCGTCCGGGCCCAGCAGGTCAAAGCCCGCATTACAGAAGGCGGACACGGCGGTGAATACGCCCTTCCAAATGGCCCCCAGGCCATAGCGGGGCCAGAAACACGCCGTGAGCACAATGGCGCCCATGCCCTCCACCAGGAAGGTCAGACGGAACGCTCCGCCCACCAATCGGGCCACGTCATGCATGTCGTTGAGGTTAAACGCGGACACCATCATCAGCCGCTGACTCAAAGACATGCGCTTTTTCACCAGGCTGGCCAACAGGAAAATCACACTCATAAAGCCCAGGCCGCCCAGCTGAATCAGGGCCAAGATGACAACTTGTCCAAATAAGGTAAATTGCGTCAGCGTGTCCACCACGATCAGGCCCGTCACACAGGTGGCGGACGTGGCGGTGAACAGGGCCGTGATGGGCCCACAGCTCACCCCAGACCGGGACGAAATGGGGAGCATCAATAACAGTGCTCCCATCAGAATGACTCCAGCAAACGATAAGGCGATGACTCTGGTGGAATTGACCACCCGTCTCCGCCGCCCTCTGCCACTCATGTTCCACACCTCTCCATTCCATAGGAAAGACATACCGTCAGAGCCCTCTGCCGGTATACCTTTGCGCAGATCTGTTCAAACACGGGCCGACGAGTTCACATCGTTGCTTCATGGTTCTCGCCCTCCCCGTTTCTGATTGGGAAACTCTGACGGTTTCCCTTTCTTTTTCGCCCGCACTCGCTTCTTCGCAGGCGATCCCCTACATTGTACAAATAACCTTGGAAAATTTCAACCCCTTTGTTCCCATCCCCGCCAACTCCTGCATTTTGTGGAATCTCCCCGCATTTTTCAATCACCCTATATCTTGCATGATGCAAATTATGTATTGATTCCAGGTCCTCTCAGGCGTATAATTAAGTATCATAATCACAGGCTTATTGGGAGAAACCGCGGAAAACCATCTGGTTTTCCGTGGTTTCCTTCCTGCCTAAAAAGGAGACTTCATATTATATGGATGGACGAAAATTTTGCTGCCGGATTTTGTTTTATGTGCTGGGCCTGTTTGTCATGGCCTTTGGGGTCACCTTCGCGGCCAACTCCAACCTGGGAATGTCGCCGGTGAACTCCATTCCCGCCGTACTCAGCGCCATCACCAACATCGAGATGGGCACCATTGTCAGCGCCGTGGGCGTGGGGACCGTCATGGGTCCCGTTCAGAAGGTGGTCCTCCCTCCCATCCGCCGCATCTGCTTCAGCTCCTCGGCCGAGGTGGCCCAATAATTACAAAAATGCCCCGAGAGGCTTGAAGCCTCTCGGGGCATTTGTTATCCGTTGACCTCAGCAGGCACCAAGCGGGCATGCAGGACAAAACGAGCATTTTCAAAGGCGGAGCTACAGGTGGACAGGGTGACAATCCGGTCCTCCTCCCGCAGCTGCACATCGGTGGTAAAGGCAGAACGGCCCTGGATATCCTCCAGCCAGCTGGTAAAGCTGCCCTCCTCGGTGAAGTTCAGCTGCCAGGCGTTGGTGTCCACGCTGCTGACATAGCCGGAGAAGAATTGCAGCAGATAGGTCTGGTCGGGGGTCATCAGGTAGCCCACCGTGTGCTCCTCATAGAAGCTCTGGTCGGCATAGTGGCGCAGGTCGTTGAACATGGTCTTGTTGTTCATCTGGTGGCCGTAGATGATGGTATGGGGGTCGGTGAGGTCTGCCTCGTTGCGGTAGTCCATGAAAATGGCGCCCGCACTGTTCCACTTACCGGTGAACAGGCGGTTGAGGTAGTACTCATTGTCCGAACCCTGCACCACAGGATAGTTGACATGGGTGCCGGGAATGTAAATCCAGGCCATCACGTCCGGGTTAATCCCCTTCAAGGAATTAAAATCCACCACCGGGAACTGATTCAAATTCTCGGTAGCCTGGGGGGCCGGAGTGCCATCCGGGTTCTCTTCCTCGCCGGACTCGGAGGGAATCACAGGCAGCTCGCTGGGGATGCTCACAAACTGCTCCAGCTCTCCATAGGCGTCCTCGCCCTCCTTGTACTCTGACATGATGCTCCAAATCTTATACCCTGACACCGCCATCACAACAATGAGGATGGCGCAGATAATTCGATACAACCACTTCATGCGTACCCTTCTTTCCCTGTGGTAAAATTGAACGTATTTACCATACCATAACTGTAGGCAAATTTCAATGCTGTGTCACACCATAATCTCCACCCGGCTGCCTCCGGTGCGGTCCTTGCGCACCACGATCTGCTTGTCGATTTTCTCCTTGAGCTCGGACACATGGGAGATGATGCCCACCAGGCGGTTGCCCTGGGCCAAATCTCCCAGCGCCCCCATGGCCTTCCCCAGGGACTCCTCGTCCAAGGAGCCGAAGCCCTCGTCCACGAACATGGTGTCCAGGCGGATACCCCCTGCGGAGGACTGGATTTCATCGGACAGCCCCAGAGCCAGGGCCAAAGAGGCCTGGAAGGACTCGCCCCCGGACAGAGACTTGACGCTGCGCTCGGTGCCGTTGTAGTGGTCGATGACATCCATCTCCAGGCCGCTCTGGCCCCGGCTGCCCGCCGCCTCCCGGCGGCGCTTTAGCTCGTACTGGCCCCCGGTCATCACCAGCAGCCGCAGGTTAGCTCTGCGGAGGATGCGGTCAAAGAAGGTCATCTGCACATAGGTCTCCAGGGCGATTTTCTCCTTCCCCGGCAAGGTGCCGTTGACGGTGTTGGACAACGTGCGCACCCAGGTATACCGCTGCTCCAACTGGGCGAGCTGGGCGGTCTTTCCCTGGATTTGTTCCAAGGCAGTGCGGTTGGTAGTAATGCGGGTGTGGAGCTCCCGCTGAATAGCAGTCAACTGGGCACGCCGCAGGGTCAGCTCCTGGCTGCGGGCCCGCTGGGTCTCCACATCCATCGGCTGGCTCTGCTCCACCAGGTGGGTCAGCTGCTTCACCGCCTCCTCTGCCCCGGTCAGGGCCAGTTGGGCGGCATTGGCCCGCCGCTGAGCCTGAGTTTGAGCCTCCTCCAGCCGCTGGAGCTTCCCTTTCAGGTCACTCTGCTCCTGTCTGGCCTGTTCCGCCTGAGGGTAGCGCAGCTGCCCTTCCAGGGTGTGAATCTGCCCCTGCAGCTCTTCCCGTCGGCTGTTCGCTCCTGCCAGCTGCTCCCGAGCGGAGGCTATGGCCCGCTCCAGCTCCCCCAGCCGCTGCTCTTGCTGGGGAATTTGAGTGTCCAGCTGTCGCTTGCGCGCCAAGGCAGCCTCCACCTGGCGCAGCTGTCCCCTCACCTGGTCCAATGCCTCCTGGGCTTTCCTCTGGGCCTCCCGAATGGCTTGGGCCACCTGGTCCAAAGGCTGGTCTGCCCCCTGCTCTGGCAGCACGTGGGCCATTTGACTGCGCAGACGCTGCTCCCGCTCCTCCAGAGCTGTACGGGCCTTTCCCGCCTCCACACTCCAGGTGCTGGCGGTCTGCTGGGCCGTCTCCCAGGCCTGCTTGGCCCGGTTTAACTCCTCTTCGGTGGGTGCCCCCTGGGAGAGTTGGGCAGGGGCGGGGTGAGTCAGAGACCCGCACACGGGACAGGGCTGGCCCTCTGCCAGCTGCTGGGCTAAAATTCCCGCCTGCTCATCCAAAAAGGCCTGATTTTTCCCGGTGTAGTCCTCTTGAGCCGCTTGTGCCTTCTGCCGGGCCACACCATAGCGTTTCTGGGCATTCTCCAAGTTTACACGGGCCTGACGGCATCCTGCCAGCAGGGTGCTTAATTCCTCCAGCTGCTGGCTCTGTTCCTGGGCCCGGGTCTGCTGCCCCAGCAGCCGCTCCCGCTGGGCTCCTGCCTCTTCCAGGCCCGCCCGCTCCTGTCGTCCCTGCTCCAGCTTCTTCTCCCGCTGCTTCTGCTCGCTCTCCTGCTCCTCCAGCCAGGTGCTCTGTTGTCGGATGCTCTGGGTTTGAGCCGTAAGATTCTGGCGCAGCTGCTCCAGCTCCTGATACCGGGGCAACTCCGCTTCCAGGTCCGCCAACTGGGCCCGCAGGCCTTCCAACTGTGGTGCCTGTGCCGTCTGGGCCTCCAGCTGCTGTTGCGCCGCCTCCCACTGGGCGGCGCAGGTCTCCCGCCGGACTTGGGCCTCTTCCAGCTGGCTTTGGGCCTTTTCCAGCTCCTCCGCCTTAGCCAACAGGGCGGTGACAGCCTTCCACTCTCCGTCCAGCTGTTCCAGCTCCTCACTGCACTGGGTGTCCCGCTCCCGGTCCTGCTCCAAGAGGGCCTCCAGAAGTTCCACCGTCTCCTGAATGGGCAGCTCTCCCGCCCAGGCCCGCTCCCACTGAGGGTACATCGGGTCCTCCCGGGGGCAGAGCACCCCGTCGATGTACTGCTTGACGCTGGCCCGGGCCGCCTCACACTCCCTCTGTAGAGCGCCGCTCTCGCTTTTCACCTTCTCCTGGAACACCATGTACCCTCGGGTGGGGAAGAGCTTGCGAAAAATCTCCTGTCTGCTGCGGGTGTCCGCCAGCAGCAGCTTGAGAAAGTCGCCCTGGGCAATCATGGCGATCTGGGCAAACTGGCTGCGGTCCAGTCCGATGATGTTCACGATCTCCCCGGTAACCTCCCGGGTCTTGGTGACCAGGCGGCCGTCAGGGAGGTGCAGCTCCGCCTCCGCCCGCTGGAGGGTGGTGCCGCCCCCTCGCTTGGCGGGGCGCTCATACTCCGGGGAACGCCGGACGGTGTAGGTCTTCCCGCTGTAGGAGAACACCAGCTCCACCCAGGTGGGGGTGTCCGGCTGGGCGTACTTGGAGCGGAACATAGATGGGTCCCGGTTGTCCCCGCTGGGCTCCCCATACAACGCATAGGTGATGGCATCAAAGAGGGTGGTCTTCCCCGCCCCGGTGTCTCCGGTGATGAGGTACAGCCCCCGCTCTCCCAGCTGTTCCAGGGGAATTTCCACCTGCCCGGCGTAAGGGCCGAAGGCGGACAAGGTCAAGTGTAATGGTCTCATCTCTCACCCTCCCAAATGGATTCCATCAATTTCTGGGCAAAGGTCCGCTGCTCCTCCCCCATGGGCTGCCCGTTTTGCAGGGCGTAAAACTGGTCCAGCAGTTCCAGCGGGGACTTCTTCTCCTGGTCTTCCTCCATCTCAATGGAATGCTCTGCCCGGGTGCGGCAATTGTCATAGTCCAGCTTCATCAAGTGGGGATATATGATCCGCAGCTTGGCCATTCCGTCGGGGATGTCCTCCTCGTCGGTGAGGGTGATATGGACATAGTCCTGGGGATAGCGGGTGCCCTGGTAGAAGTCCCGGAGGGTGAGCTGCTCATAACTGCCCCGCAACTCCACCAGGTCCCGCAGCGGGGTGAGGGGCACGGTGCGCACCGCCACATTTCCCTTCTCCCCCAGCTCCACCACCGTCACAGACTTGTGGTGTCCCGCCTCGGAAAAGGAGTATTTCAGAGGGGTACCACAGTAGCGCACCGTCTCCCGCCCCACCGTCTGGGGCCCGTGGAGGTGGCCCAGGGCCACGTAGTCGAAGGGGTCAAAAGCGGACACATCCACCTGGTCGCTGCCCCCCACCGACACCTCTTCCGAGTCGCACCGGGTGGCCCCGGTGACAAACTGGTGGGTCACCAGGATATTCCGCTGCCCCCGGTCCACCTCCATGGCCTGGATGGCGGTGGTGACCGCGTCGGTGTAGCTGGCGATCTCCTGGTCCGGGAAGTATCGCCGCACATAGGCGGGCTTGACAAAGGGGAGCAGATAGATATGCACTTGGCCATACTCATCGGCGAGGGTATACACCGCCGCCGTGCCGTTGTACACCGGGGCGATGTGGATGCCGCTTTGCTCCATCAGCCGCCCGCCAAAGGCCATGCGTTCCGGGGAGTCATGGTTGCCGCTGATGAGATAGACCTGGAGCCCCCGCCGGGACAGCTGGACCAGGAAGTCGTCCAGCAGGGCCACTGCCTCCGCTGTGGGCACCGACTTGTCGTACACGTCCCCGGCGATGAGCACCCCCTGGGGCTGCTCATCCTCTACAATGCGTATAATTTCTTTTAAAATATACTGTTGGTCCTCCAGCATGGAATATTCGTTGACCCGCTTTCCCAGGTGCAGGTCGGACAAATGGATGAATTTCATACGTCTTCGGTCCCCCGCTGGATGGTCTGGGCCAGCACCTGGGCGGCCAGGCGGGAGCCCGCCTCACTGGGGTGGTAGCTGTCCTGGGCGTACAGCTTCTGTTGGTCCGCCAGCTGGTAAAACCGGGTACCCACATCCGCCATCAACGCCCCGGTGTCCTGGGCCGCCTGGGCGTAGGCCTGGTGGAGCTGCTGGTACATCTGGTCGTAGTCCATGCCAAAGGCCCGGAGCTTCGCCCCGCCCCGTTGATAGGCCCAGGTGGCGTAGAGCACCGGTACCGCTCCATTGGCCCGAATCTGCTCACACAGGCGGGTGACGCTGCTGAAAAAGGACGCCGGACTGGTGATGGGGCCGTTGCTCATCTCCTGGAGTACCACATAGTCCCATTTCTCCTCCCGCAGCGCCGCCTGGGTGGCGGCCCCCATCCGGGTGTTGGGGTTGAGCTGCTCGGACAGGCGCGCCCCACCCCGGGTGTGGGCCACCACCTCCGCCCCAGTGAGCTCAGCCAGCATGTCCGGCATATCGTTAAAAAAGGTAAAGCTGTTTCCCAGCATTAGAATTCTCATGGATGTTCCCTTCTTTCATGGTATGGGTTCTTCCTCCAGCATGCCCCCGTGGAGATGGAGCATCTTGTGGGCCATCTCCACCGTGGAGGGGTGGAGGATATGGGACACGGCAATCACCGTCAGGTGAGGGATGGAGAAAATCAGTGTCTCAATCTCCTGGGCGGTGGCCGGGTCCAAGTGGGAGGTGCCCTCGTCCACCAGTAAAATCTCTGGTTTCGAGAGCAGGGCCCGGGCAATGGCCAGCCGCTGCTTTTCTCCGCCGGAGAGGAAGGAGGCGTTCTCCCCGATGGGGGTGTGGACCCCCTGGGGCAGCCGGGCCACCATTTGGGCAAGCCCCGCTTTGTCCAAAGCCTCCATCACCTGCTCCTGGGTGTAATCCCGGTAGAGCCGCACGTTTTCCAGGATGGTGTCATCAAAGAGGAATGGCTCTTGGGGAATACAGCACAGTTTGGCGGCATAGGCTGTCCGGTCTACCTGCTCCACATCCACCCCGTCCAGGGTCACAGCCCCGGCCTGGGGCGGCAGCAGCCGCTGCAAGAGTTTCAGCAGGGTGGATTTTCCGCAGCCAGACTCCCCGTGGATGATGTACTTTTTCCCCTTTTCAAAGGCGTAGCTCTGGCCGCTGAGCAGCGTGCGATCCCCATAGGAGAAGGTGACGTGGTCCAGGGACAGGCTGTGGGCAAAGGGGCCGGGTTGGACACCCCCTTGGGGACGCTGAGGCCCTGTCACCAGCTGCACATACTGCCCCACCACCTTCAGGGCCGATTTCAGCTCGGCAATGTCCCCGCTGATGGTGGTCAGCGGAGAGGCAATGTACACCATCAGCTGGGCAGCGGCAATGATGGCAGGCACACCCAGGTGTCCGGTGAGGGTGAGAACGGCACCGATGACATAGATACCCAGGTACATCACGTTGCCGATGGCAAAGGACACCTCATAGGACATGGCGTTGATCAGTTTGGAGTCGCTGCGGGCCCGCTCGGTTTCCACGCTCTTCTTCCGGTGCCGCCCGGTGAGAAATCCCAAAATCTGATACAGGGTGGAGGTCTCATAGGACAACAGGTCCTCTTTAGCGGTGACCATATACCCCTCGTTGCACTGAGCGTAATAACGCCCCTTCTCCGTGATCTTCTTGGAGAAAATGACGGGTACCACCATCTGCAATCCCGCCAGCAGCAGGACGTACATCCCCAGCCAGGGGCTCAGCCATATCATGGCCACGGTGGCCACCACAAACTTTAACACCTCGGGATAGAGGCGCAACAGAGCGGTGAAATAGGACTCCCGGACGATCTCCATGTTGCTGGTCAGCTCCGCCAGGTACTCCGCGGAATTGTTCTCCCGAAACTTGGGATAGGGCAGATACATCACATGCTCATAGACGTCCTGCTTCAAGGCGGCAATCACCCGGCCCAACAGCAAAATCCGGGCCCGTTTCACGCCGTAGCCCACCCCGAAGCCCAGCAGCACATAGAGGGCGTAAAGGCCCACATACCGCCCCATGTCCTGCACTTGGCCGGACATGGCATAGTCCACAGCAGAGGCCATAGCCGCCGCCAAGCCGATCTCCACCAGAGCGTTGAGGGGCGCCAACAGGAGATACAGGGCCAGGTGTCCTTTTCCCTGTCTGAGATAGGTAAAAAACAGCCACAGGGGGCGCTTTCTCTCGTTCATCTTGTTCCTCTCTTTCTCGCAAGGGTTCCACACACAGATACCGTTTGATTATAGCACACCCGCCCCCATCCATGAAGGGTAAGTTTCCTCCCGGCTCAACCGGACGCATGAGACAAAAAGAGATGGGCCTGTTGCAAAATAGGCCAGAACAACAAAACGAGAGGCTAACCTTTTTGGGGGTTGGCCTCTCGTTTCATTTGCTTTACAATTTGTTTATGCAGACAAATTATAACAAGCAAGATCAGTGTACCGTATATGAGTGCCACGGTCAACTGGTATTTGCATTGAACTCACAAAAAATATTACCGGAGAACGCACCCGT
>NZ_NFIH01000001.1 GCF_002161675.1 Pseudoflavonifractor sp. An44 | reverse complement strand
CGTTGTGAGCCGCGAGGATGGACCGAAGCGAGGGCGAGAAACCAAGAAACGCAAGTTTCTGTTTCAAGTCCGAGACGGAGGGAAGCCGAGCGTTGCGAACAGGAGAAGCATGACACCCCCTTCCATGGGCACCTTTAGCTCAGTTGGTAGAGCACCTGACTCTTAATCAGGGTGTCCAGGGTTCGAGTCCCTGAAGGTGTACCACTCCCACTTGGGTGTGTATGCACCCAAGTGGGAACCGTTCAGTCGGTGCTGATTGCAGTGAGGGTCCACCCGTACCCATTCCGAACACGGCAGTTAAGCTCACTTGCGCCGAAAATACTTGGCTGGCGACGGCCTGGGAAGATAGGTAGTGCCGACACGAAGAGGACGATCGTTTGATCGTCCTCTTTTCCTTTTTCGTGGCTTTGACAGTTGAGCGCCATGCTGCGCAATGAGACGAAATGAAGATGTAACGAGAAGAGCTATAAATAGACAACAGACGCCCCTCGATGGCTGAGACCATCGAGGGGCGTCTGTACCGTATTAGGGAAGGAAGGGATCAGCTGCGCTTTTTCCGAGCAGAGGCCAGAGAGGCCAAGGCGACGGCAGAGGCGGCAGTCAGAGCGATCCAGAGTCCCATCACCTGGGTATCTCCCGTGGCAGGCACCTTATCGTCCTGAGCGGGCTTCTGGGTGGCATCAGGGGCCTTGCTGGCCTCCGGGGTGTCGGTGGCGGGGGTATCGCTGGGTTCAGCTGCGCCATCGGCACTGAGACCGTGGATGGCGGCGGTGAGCTTGTCCACCATGGCGTCCACCTGGGACTGCTCCTCTTCACTGAGGGAGTGGTCAGCCAAAACAGCCTGGGCTTCTGCCAGTGCAGTGCGGAAGGTGGCCACACTCTGAGCGGTGTATCCGGTGAGGTCGATGCGCTGTGCTTGGGCAATCAGACCTTCCAGGATGGATTTATCTGCCTTGAACCGCTGGTCCAGAATGGCATTCAGCAAGGCTTCGGCGGCTTGATCTACGTCCTCTTGCATGGCGTCGCCATCGGCCTGGACCGCAAGAGCGGTCTCCAGGGCATCCAACAGGGCCTGCCAGTGGTCAGCCACATACTTGTCAGACTCCTCTACCATGGCCTCAGCCTTGGTAATGAGCTGCTCCAGCATGGTCTTGTCACCCTGGGTAAGGCCCAGGCTCCAGATACCCACCAGCAGATCATCCCAAGCGGAGTTGATCTCTTCAGCGGTGGCATCGGGATCGTCCAGGACTGCCTTGGCCTGAGCCAGGGCATCCTCAAAGACCTTCTTGGCGCTTTCCGTGACACCCTGGGTGGAGAGGGTCAGTGCATAGTCATAAGTCTTTTGCAGAAGGGCCTTATCCGTGGAGGTCTGAGGAGGAACCAGGTCCATCCATGCCTGGTACAGGGCCTTGGTGAGAGCGGTCACCTGGTCCAGACGGGCCTGGGCATCCGACTCATTGTCAAACACGGGGGCGTCATCGCTGGATAGGAGGTCGTTGGCGGCCTGCTTGGCGGCCTGGAGGGCCTCCCAGCTGCTGGCGGAATATGCCTGGGGGTCCAGGGTGTCCACAAAGGACACCAAGTCTCTCAGTCCGGTGACGCTGACCTGATAGGTGGTGTGGGCGGGAGTGGTTGTCTCCAGGAACAGCTGGAACTCACTGGCCTCGGCGCTCACATAGTACTGCTTCGTGGCTTCAGCGGAGTGGGACAGGTAGAGCTCCCGATCACCAACTGTATGGGAGATGGTATAGGAGCCGGGGGTGGCACCGGGCTGGATGTGCAGGGTGTAGGGCTCACTCTGCACCGGCACTCGGGCACCGGGCTGGGTGGCGCTGTCGTTGAGGCGGAGATAGGCGCCGTCGGCTTCCAGGCTCTGGACGGTGTAGCCGTCTTCGGTCTGGGTGATGCGCCACAGCTGGCGACTGGCGGCATACTGTCCGTCCAAGATCAGCTGGTTGTTGGACACGGAGCCAGTGACCTGATCGGTGTTGCTCTGGCCGTTGGCGTGGTAGAGGATTCTCTGGGTCCCGGCGTGATAGATGGCGTAAACACCCTCAGCATTCAGGCCATCGGTGTCCAGATTATAGGTGGTTTGGGCCTCGTGGTCCTCGCTGGAAATGATGTCCTGGAAACAGGGGGGAAGGAAAATACCGCTCTCACCCTGTACAGCCACAGAGAGCTTGGCGGTGCGGACAATTCCGTTGGAGGCGGTGGCCGTGGCAGTGATGGTGGCAGTGCCGCTGCTGACAGCGGTGATGACACCGGTATCACTGACGGTAGCCACTGCGGGAGAGTCTGAACTCCAGGTGATGATGGCGGCATCCTCTGGGGTGACGATGGCCTGTACCTGGCCGGACTGGCCCACACTGAGATTGATAAACTGGGGCTCCAGGGTCAGAGTGATCTTCTCACTCTCATCCTGCACCATGTACCAGCCTTCACCCAGCAGGTCCTGAACTGTCAGGGTTTCAAAGGCAATCTGGCAGGGGGAGACCTGGTTTTCATAGAGAATGCCAAAGGTATCGGTGGCTTTTCCATCCTCCTGCAGCTGGGAGACACAGGAGTAGGCGAAGCAGTTATTGATACCAGTATAGCGGGTGATGTCGTCGTTGAGCCAAATGACGGTGCCGTCCTCAGCCACAGAGCCGATACGCACCACGCCCTCGGTGCGCTGAATGCGAGCGTAGGAGCCCAAAATCAGGTTGTCGTAGGCCTGGTCGTCGGGACCGATGAGAGTGCCCTCCAGATTGATGAAGGAGACCATGCAGCCGCCGCCGCTCTTCTGACTGAACAGATTGTTATCAGGCTGGCACTGGCTCCAGGTCGCACCGCCATCGGAGGAGTCGGCGTAGCTGACATAGTTGATGGTGTTACGGGAGTACATCCGCAAATCACCGTTGGGGAGGAGTACCACCTGAGATTCACTGGTCTTGCCCACCCCGTTGAGGTTGCTGTTGTGCTCACCACGCTGCCAGCTGGCGCCGCCGTCGTCGGAGTAGATGACACTGGCCAGCTCGTTTCCGGTGCGGTTGTCATAGAGGGGGAAGATGATGCGCTCGGTGCCGTTGTAGGTCATGGTGATGCCACGGCCAGGACAGACGCCGGTGAATTTCTCGTTGGCGGCGGTCTTGATGTTCAGGAACTTGGGCTCGCTCCACTCCAAGCCCTCATCGGTGACCTGAGCGGAGCGGTGCATGATATAGAACACCGGGTAGACCTTCCACTCGCTGTTCTGGAAGAACAGGTTCTTTTGCACTCGGTTGGCGGAGTTGCCCAACTGAGTCACATAGGGCTTGGTGAAGGTGCCGTCTTCCTCAGACTTGACATACACATTCAGGAAGGCATCCACCCAGGTGTCCGTGACGGTGCCATCCTGGCTGCAAATGGGGTAGAGGATGACATCTTTGCCGTTGTCATTGGCGGGCTCCGCCAAACCATTGTTGTTGTTCAAATCTACATAGTAGGTATAGGAAGATGCAGTTTTGGGGGCGTAGGTACCGGCTTCACCCTTGGCCACCAGCAGGCGGCCCTGATCGTCAAAACCGGTGCTCTCTTGGCCCATCTGATTGCCGCTCATCAGGCCCACGTAAGAGGGGCAGGCATCCACCACCATGTGGACGGTGCCGTTGCTGTCCTGGACGATGGAGGGATCAATGAAGGAGCTGCTGGCGTTGCTGGTGGTGGTTTCCGCCATGTCGGCCAGGTAGTTCACCACTTCCCACTCCCAAGTCTGGCCGTTGTCCTTGGAGACGCTGACAATGGTGTCCAGGTTTTGGGGAGAGTCACCGCTGGTGGCCCAGCGGATGTCCGAGGCGGCCACAATCCAGCCATTGTCCAAGGTGTACAGAGAGGGGATGCGGAAATGCTGGCTTCCGGTGGCCTCACTGCTGAAGGGCTCGGACACAGGCTGTGTGCCCTTGGGGTTCTCCCCCACCACGGTGGGCAGCACTTGGGTCTCCTGATAGAGCTGGAATTCAATCAGGGCAGAGTCCTGGCTGGTGCTGCAGTAGTATTTGTTGCCTGCGGTACTGCCGTGGGTGAGGTAGTTGCTGCCATTGGAGAGGGTATAGGTGCCGCTGTCCTCGTGGAAGGTGATGTCCACCCGCACCGGATGGTCTGAGGTGTTCACATGTCCGTTGACGGCGGTGGTCTGGCTCAGATCCAGATAGCGGTTGCTGTCCAGACTCTTGATGTTGTAGCCGTCGTCTCCCTCTCGCTTTTCAATGGTCCATAGCTGCCGGGAAGAGGCAAAGTTGGAAGCCAGGCTGAGGGCGTCGTTGGCGGCTGTCCCGGTGACCTGGTCTGTCTTTCCGGTCCCCGTATGGTAGAGAATGCTGCGGGTGGTGTTGTAGAAAATGGCGTAGGTGCCGCCGGCTTCCACGCCGTCCCGATCTCTCAGGTACTGGACGCTTCCGTCGCCCAGATCGCCATCCACAATGGTAGACCAGGGCGATGCGCTGACATCACGTTCTCCTGTGGCGCGGGCCGGGGGTGCGGTCAGACAGCAGCTGAGCAGGAGACTGGCTGACAATGCAGTGGCCGCGATGCGCTTAGACATTGGTGTTTTGTTCATAACACATCCTCCTTGTACATGTGCTTCTCTCTGTATTGCACAAAACTATCATACCAAAAAGCGGACTTCGGGTCAAGGAGATTGGTGGGTGGAGACAAAAAAAGGAGCCCGACCATCGGTCAGGCTCCTGGGAGGGAGCGGAGGGGTTAGAGCATAAAGTCTTCTTTTTTCAGGTGGGAGAAGTTGGCCACCACGGGCTTTTTGGGCACACGCTTTAAGGGGTCATACCGGAAGGCACGGCAAGCGCCGCCTGGGTCCACCACGCCTTTGAGGGAGCACAAAATCTGCTCTTCATCCAGAGCCACACCTCGCTTGCAGTAGAGGCAGCGGGGTTCAATATTTTTTTGAAACAGCATAGCAAGTCTCCTGTTCTTCCGAGATCCTCCTCAGTATACACCAAACGCCCGCTATTTTCCACCTGTTTTTCCAGCCAAAAATCGACACAGAGCCACAAGGGCCATCCAGCAGAGCACGGCGGTGGCCAGGGTCACCGGGAGGATGTGGCGGAAATCCAGCTGGGTGAGGCTCTGGGTCTGGGACGTGAGGTAGTACGAGACCGGATAGGTGAGGGGGAAGAGGGTGGTCACCAGGTAGGTGAGGGCGGCGGAGATGAGGCCGTGGAGGAACTTGCCCAGCAGATAGGTGCGGGCAGAAAGGCCACTGTCAATGAGGAAGCACAGCACCTGACAGTGGACGGACAGCCCGGCCCAGCCCAGCATAAAGGCAGCCATGGAGATGGACCCGGCGGAACTGGCCACGCCGCCCAGGGAGGACACCCCGGAGGTGAGCTCCAGCAGGCCCGCCACCAGCTGGGGAGCATAGCGGGAGGAGACACCCATCAGAGAGAGCAGCCGGGCAATGGCGGTGAATACTCCAAAGTAGGACATAAGCTGGAGGAGAGCGGAAAAGAAGATGACAAAGGCACAGATGTTCAGCAGATTGGAAAAGGAGCGCACCACCCCATTGGTGAAGGCGGTGGGAATGGTGGTGGCGGCAATGGGCTTGGGATAGCTGGTTGCCTTGGCCCGTGGGTCCTCGTGGCCGTAGAACCGAAAGAGCAGGCCCGTGAGGAGGGAGGCGACACAGTGGGAGGCGTAGAGCAGCAGGCCAATCTGGCCGCTGCCAAAGATGCCAGCCCCCACGACTCCCAAGATGAAGGCGGGCCCGGAGTTGTTGCAGAAGGCCAGGAGCCGCTCGGTCTCCGTCTTGGTACACAGACCTTGGCGGTACAGCTCCAGGGCGGTTTTGGCTCCCAGGGGGTAGCCGCCCACAAAGCCCAGCACTACAGCCATAGCGCAGCAGCCGCTGACCCGGAACAGGGGGCGCATGACTCCCTCCAGCAGCCGCCCCAGATAGGCGGCCAGTCCCAGATCCACCGCCAGGGAGGAGAGCACAAAAAAGGGGAAGAGGGAGGGGATGATGACGTTGCAGCACAGGGTTAGCCCATTTTTCGCCCCTGTCATAGCCTGGGTGGGGGCAGTCACCAGCGCTAGGGCGGCGGTGAGCAGCGCGATGAGGACGACGGAATCCCGGAGAACTTGTTTTTTTAAGATGCGAAACATGGCAGTCCCTCCCTCGTGAGAAAAGGGTATGCGTGTCGTCTGAGGGACTTGCACGTCCCCCTCAAAAAGTATGACACATTAGTGTGATAAAAAATTTTCTCTGAAAGGGGTTGACAAGTGGGGAGCGGGTGCGTATAATGGCCACAACAACTTCAATACAGCAAACCATTGACGGAGAGTAGTATCCAGTGTGGCGAACCTTCAGAGAGTCCCGGACGGTGAGAGCGGGGCGGGGAGCAGCTAGGAGAATGGACTTCGGAGGGCAGACCGAACGGGCGACCTAGTAGGGACTGACGGGTACCCCACCCGTTATCAGAAGGGGCGCATATGATGGTATGCGTAAGCGAGTGGGCGTCGTTTGGCGTCAATTTGGGTGGTATCGCAGAAGCTGAGCTTTTGTCCCATGTGGGGCAGAGGCTTTTTTCATTTTTCGGCCCTGGCAAAGCGGAAAAACATCTGCCGCCCAAATTCAAAAAATGGAGGAAAACACCATGAAAAACAATCAGATCATCCGTCGATTTGCCGCTTGTGCCGTAGCGGGCACCATGCTTCTCTCTCTGTGTGCCTGTGGTGCAGGCAAGGATGGGAAGGACGACACCTACAAGGTGGCTGTGGTCAAGCAGATGGACCATGCCTCTCTGGATGAGATCGCCAAAGCAATCACCACTCAGCTGGACTCCATTGCCCAGGAAAAGAATGTAACCATTGAATACGAGGTGTACTCCGGACAGAACGACCAGTCCGTGCTCAAGCAGCTGGGAGACCAGGCCATTGTAGACGGGGTGGACGCCATCATCCCCATCGCCAGCACCGCCGCTCAGGTGATGGCCCTGTGTGCCCAGGACACCCAGACCCCTGTGGTGTACGCCGCAGTATCGGACCCCAAGACCGCAGAGCTCACCGGGCTGGACTATGTCACCGGCACCAGCGACGCCCTGGAGACCAGCGTCATTCTGGATATGATGCTCACCCAAAACCCCGACATGAAGAAGGTGGGACTGCTGTACTCTCTGTCCGAGCCCAACTCCGCCACTCCCATCCAGGAGGCCAAGGAGTACTTGGACAGCAAGGGAATCTCCTATGTGGAACAGACGGGCAATACCAATGACGAGGTGATCGCCGCGGCTTCCGCTCTGGTGGCCGGTGGTGTGGATGCCATCTTCACTCCCACCGACAACGTGATCATGTCCGCCGAGCTGGCCATCTATGAGCAGCTGGCCCAAGCAGGAATTCCCCACTACACCGGGGCGGACTCCTTCGTGAGAAACGGCGCCTTTGCCACCTGCGGCGTCAACTATACCGATCTGGGCACCCGCACCGCAGACCTGGCCTACCAGGCCATCACCGAGGGCGTGGACAGTATGGAGGACGTGTACTACATGGATGGCGGCCTCATTACCGTGAACACCGAGACCGCCAAGGCCCTGGGCATTGACCCCCAGGTGTTTGGCCAGCTGGGTGAAGTGGTGGAAGTGACCACCACCAAGGAATAAAAAACTATGCCCCGTCCGGCACATAGGTGCCGGACGGGGCAAAGGAGCGTGAAGGAATTGCTGTATATTGTGCAGACGGCCCTGGAGCTGGGCTTTTTGTATGCGCTGGTGGCCATGGCCCTGTTTTTGAGCTACCGCATTCTGGACATTGCCGACCTGACCACGGATGGGGCCTTTGTGCTGGGGGCGGCGGTGTCGGTGACGGTGACGGCGGCTGGCCACCCCTTTTTGGCCATTCCGGCGGCCATGGTGGCAGGGGCCTGTGCCGGGTTTGTCACCGCCTTTTTGCAGACCCGCCTGGGAGTGCCCTCCATTTTGGCGGGCATCGTCACCAACACAGGATTATATACCGTGAACCTCATGGTGATGGGGTGGAGCTCCAATGTGAGCCTGCTCAAAGACGACACTATCTTTTCTCTGTTTCGCACCACGGGCATCGGCGGGAAGTGGTATGAGACGGTGCTGGCCGGGGGTGTGACCATCCTCATGGCGGTACTGCTGGTGCTCTTCCTGGGCACCCGGCTGGGCCTGTCCATCCGGGCCACCGGAGACAACCGGGACATGGTGCGGGCCTCCTCGGTGAACCCCACCTTTACCATTACCGTGGGTCTGTGCATCGCCAACGCCCTCACCGCCCTGTCCGGCGGCATGGTGGGCCAGTACCAGCGCACCGCTGACATCAACGGCGGCACGGGCATTGTGGTCATCGGGTTGGCCTGCCTCATCATCGGTGAGACGGTGCTGGGCCGACGCTCCATCCTCAAGGGAGCCATTGCGGTGATTGTGGGCTCCATCATCTATCGTTTGATTTACGCCATTGTGCTCTACACCAAGGTGGTGCCGGTGGAGTGCCTGAAGCTGGTCACCGCCATCATCGTAGGCCTGGCTATTGCCGCACCTACGCTGCGCAGCTGGGTGGCATTCCAAAAGAAAAAAGCCATGGCAGGGAAGGGAGCGTGAGGGAACATGCTGAACATCAAAGGAATTTCCAAGACCTTTTATCCCGGGACCATCAATGAGAAGACCGCCCTCTCCAATCTGTCCCTGGAGGTGAAGGATGGGGATTTTATCACCATCATCGGCTCCAACGGAGCGGGAAAATCCACTCTCTTCAACGCCATTGCCGGGACGTTCTATGTGGACCAGGGCAGCATCACTCTGGGAGAACGCAACATCACCTATCTCCCGGAGCACAAGCGCAGCCGTACCATTGGGAGGCTGTTCCAGGACCCCTTGAAGGGGACGGCTCCCCATATGACCATTGAGGAGAATCTGGCTCTGGCCTATCTGCGCTCCTCCCGGGGCAATGCGCCTTTCAGCCGCATCAGCAAAAAGGACCGGGCCATGTTCCGGGAGCATTTGAGCCTGTTGGGCATGGGATTGGAGGACCGCATGGGGCACCCGGTGGGGCTGCTGTCCGGCGGACAGCGCCAGGCCCTGACCCTGCTCATGGCCACCTTGGTGCCGCCCCAGCTGCTGCTGCTGGACGAGCACACCGCTGCCTTGGACCCCGCCACGGCGGAGCAGGTGCTGAAACTGACCCGGGACATTGTGGCCCGGGACCACATCACCTGTCTCATGGTCACCCACAACATGTCCCAGGCCCTGGAGCTGGGCAACCGCACTTTGATGATGGCAGACGGCCACGTGGTGCTGGACGTGGAGGGAGAGCAGAGAGCGGGCATGACCGTCCAAGATCTCTTGGAGCAGTTCAAAGCTGGCACGGGCCAACAGCTGGACAACGACCGCATGTTGCTGAGTGAATGAAAAAAGTCGTTCTCCCACGGGAGAACGACTTTTTTGCTTGTATAGGACTTATTCCAGCTCAAAGGCTCCGGTATACAGCTGGTAGTACTTGCCCTTCTGGGCGATGAGTTCGTCGTGGCTGCCTCGCTCGATGATGTGGCCCTGCTCCAGCACCATGATGGCGTTGGAGTTCTTCACGGTGGAGAGCCGGTGGGCGATGACAAACACGGTGCGGCCATACATCAGGGCGTCCATACCCTTTTGGACAATGGCCTCGGTGCGGGTGTCGATGGAGGAGGTGGCCTCGTCCATGATCATCACCGGGGGATCGGCCACGGCGGCCCGGGCGATGGCCAGCAGCTGGCGCTGGCCCTGGGAGAGGTTGGCGCCGTTGCTGGTGAGCATGGTCTGGTAGCCGTGGGGCAGGCGGGTGATGAAGTCGTGGGCGCCCGCCAGCTTGGCGGCGGCGATACACTCCTCGTCGGTGGCCTCCAGCTGACCATAGCGAATGTTGTCCATGACGGTGCCGGTAAACAGGTTGGTGTCCTGGAGCACGATACCCAGGGAGCGGCGCAGGTCCGCCTTGCGGATGGTCATGATGTCGATGCCATCGTAGAGGATGCGGCCGTTGTGGATGTCGTAGAACCGGTTGATGAGGTTGGTAATGGTGGTCTTACCGGCACCCGTGGCGCCCACGAAGGCCACCTTCTGGCCGGGCTTGGCGAAGAGGGAGATGTCGTGGAGTACGGTTTTCTCGGGCACATAGCCGAAGTCCACGTGCTCAAAGCGTACGTCCCCGGTGAGGCGGGTGTAGTGGAAGGAGCCGTCCTCCTGAGGTACTTTCCAGGCCCAGACGTTGCTGCGGTAGGGCACCTCTTTCAGGGAGCCGTCCTTCTGCTCCTGGACGTTCACCAGAGTTACATTGCCCTGGTCCACCTCGGGCTCCTCGTCCATCAGCTCAAAGATGCGCTGTGCACCGGCCATACCCATGACCACCAGGTTGATCTGCTGGGACACCTGGCCAATGGTACCGGTGAACTGGCGGGTCATGTTGAGGAAGGGAACGGTGATGCTGATGCTGAAGGCCATGCCGGAAAAGCTCAGGTTGGGGGCGTGGGTAATGAGAAGGATGCCGCCCACGATGGCCACCAGGGCATAGATGAAGTTGCCGGTGTTCATGAGGATGGGCATGAGGGTGTTGGCGTAGGTGTTGGCCTGCTTGGAGTCGGACATGAGAGCGTCGTTGAGCCGGTCGAAGTCGGCGCAGGTCTCGGACTCGTGACAGAACACCTTGACCACCTTCTGGCCGTCCATGAGCTCCTCCACGAAGCCCTCCACCTTACCCAGGGACTTCTGCTGCCGCTGGAAGAAGGTGGCGGACTTGCCGCCGATGGAGCGGGTGAACTTCACCATCACCAGGGAGCCCAGGAGAATCACCAGGCTCAGCCAGAAGCTGTAGTAGAGCATGATCACCAGCACGGCCAGAATGGTGACGAACATGGACAGTAGCTGAGGGAAGCTCTGGGCTACCATCTGGCGCAGGGTGTCGATGTCGTTGGTGTAGTGGCTCATGATATCGCCGTGGTCGTTGGTGTCAAAGTAGCGCAGGGGCAGGTTCTGCATGCCGTCGAACATCTTTACTCGCAGCTTTTTCAGCAGGCCCTGGGTGATGATGGCCATCAGCTGGGTCCACACGATGGTGGAGATGAGGGCCAGGCCGTACATGGTGGCCAGAATGGCCACCAGCCGCAGAATCTGGGGGGCAGCAGCGGCCCAGTCACCGGTCTGCCAGTTGGTCTCGATGACAGCGATGATTTTCTGCATGAACACGGTGGGAAGGCTGCCCACGATGGCGCTGAACAGGATACACACCAGAGCCACGGGCATCAGCACCGGGAAAAACTCGAAGAGGGTGCGCAGCAGGCGAACAAAGGTGCCTTTGCGATTGACGGGGACATTAGGCTTCATCTTCCTGACCTCCTTTGTTCTGAGACTCGTAGACTTCCTGATAGATGGGGCTGCTCTTCAGCAGCTCCTCGTGGGTACCCATGGCCACGATGCGGCCACCGTCCATGATGAGGATGCGGTCTGCCTCCTGCACCGAGGCCACACGCTGGGCCACAATGATTTTGGTGGTGTCGGGGATGAACTCCCGGAAGGCCTTGCGGATGAGGGCGTCGGTCTTGGTGTCCACAGCGGAGGTGGAGTCGTCCAGAATGAGGATTTTGGGCTTTTTCAGAAGAGCGCGGGCAATGCACAGACGCTGCTTCTGGCCGCCGGAGACGTTGACACCGCCTCGCTCCAGGTAGGTGTCGTACTTGTGGGGGAAGAGCTGGATGAACTCGTCGGCCTGGGCCAGACGGCAGGCCTCCATGATCTCCTCGTCGGTGGCGTCGGGGTTGCCCCAGCGCAGGTTCTCCTTGATGGTGCCGGAGAAGAGCACGTTCTTTTGCAGCACCACAGACACGGCGTTGCGCAGGCTATCCAGGTCGTAGTCCCGCACATCCACGCCGCCCACTCGCACGGTACCTTCCGTGGCATCGTACAGACGGGGAATGAGCTGGATGAGGGAGGACTTGGAGGAGCCGGTGCCGCCCAGAATGCCCACGGTCTCGCCGGACCGGATGTGCAGGTCAATCTGGGACAGGGCGTCGCGCTCGGCGTCGGCGGAGTACTTGAAGTCCACGCCGTCAAAGTCGATGGAGCCGTCCTTGACGTCCATCACGGCATTGGCGGGGCTGGTGATGGTGCTGCGCTCCTGGAGCACCTCCACGATACGGTGGGCGGACTCGGCGGAGATGGTGATCATCACGAACACCATGGACAGCATCATCAAGCTCACCAGAATCTGAAAGCTGTACACGAACAGGGAGGACAGCTTGCCCACGGTGAGGGCCACGCCCTGGGTGCTGATGATGAAGTAGGCGCCCAACCCCAGGATGAGGCAGGTGGCGGAATAGAGGCAGAACTGCATCAGAGGGGAGTTAAAGGCCATGATGCGCTCGGCCCGGGTGAAGTCCCGGCACACATCTTCGGCGGCGGTGGAGAACTTCTCCTTCTCAAAGTCCTCCCGGACGTAGCTCTTTACCACCCGCATGGCCTGCACGTTCTCCTGGATGGAGTTGTTCAGGGTGTCGTACTTGCGGAACACCTTGACAAACAGGGGATGTACCTTGCAGATGATAACCGCCAGACCGATGGCCAGTACCGGGATGGTGAACAGGAAGATGAAGGCCATGGAGCCGCCCATGATGTAGGCCATGATAAAGGAAAAGACCAGCATCAGGGGAAAGCGAATGGCGCCCCGGATGATCATCATAAAGGCCATCTGCACGTTGGTCACGTCGGTGGTCATACGGGTGACCAGAGAAGAGGTGGAAAAGCGGTCAATGTTGGCAAAGGAGAAGTTCTGAATGTTGTAGAACATATCCCGTCGCAGATTCCGGGCATAGCCGGCGGATGCGGATGCGGCGGTGGTGCCTGCAATCCGTCCAAAGAACAGGGAAAAGCCAGCCAACACCATGAGAATCACACCGTAGCGGACGATGGTGGACAGCTCACAGCCATTTTGGATTTCCAAAACCAGATTGGCGGTGAGGAAGGGGATGATACATTCGATGATGACTTCCAGAGTGACAAACAGGGGGGTCAATAGGGCGTCCCGTTTGTACTCCCGGATGGATTTTGCCAGAAGCCTGATCATACTCCGATTCTCCTTTTCTTAAAAATTTTCGAATGGAAAAAACACGTAATCCAGTATACACATTTTATAAAAAATAGGAAAGCGTCAACTGTTACAAAAAACGGGAGAAAAATTGAGAACTCATGCGAAAAAACTATGAAAAAAGAGGGCAGCCCGCACTTCTGGTGCGGGCTGCCCAAGCTCTTTGGTTCGAAACATGGAGGAAGGAGATTCTATGAGTTAGCGATAGCTAACCATGGGACAACTATACCACGTACCGATTAGAGTGTCAAGAGAATTTTTCAGAATCGGAGGAAAAATCCCTGAGCCCGGGGGCAGAGGGTTGAAAAAAGGAGAATGGCATGGTATACTAACCTGTAAATGTGAAAAACTGCCTGTGCCATAGGCAGTGTGGAATCTATAGAACGAAGGGAACGATTTTTTCATGTCCGGACATTCCAAGTGGCATAACATTCAGAAGACCAAGGGCGCGGCAGACGCCAAGCGCTCTCAGACCTTTACCAAGATCGCCCGTGAGCTGATCGTGGCCGTGAAGACCGGCGGCAGCGGCGACCCCAACAACAACTCCCGTCTGGCCACCGTCATTGCCAAGGCTCGTGCGGCCAACATGCCCAACGACAACATCAAGCGCACCATTGAGAAGGCCCTGGGCTCCGGCAACTCCAACGACTACGAGGCCATCACCTATGAGGGATACGGCCCCTGCGGCGTGGCTGTCATCGTGGAGGCCCTCACCGACAACCGCAACCGCACTGCCTCCGAGGTGCGTCACTACTTCGATAAGTTCGGCGGCAACCTGGGTGCCACCGGCTGCGTGTCCTGGTCCTTTGACCAGAAGGGCGTGCTCATCATCGAGCGGGAGGACCTGGACGAGGACGTGGTGATGATGGACGCTCTGGACTGCGGCGCTGCTGACTTCGAGCCCGAAGAGGAGTGCTTCACCATCTACACCGATCCCGACTCCTTCGCCACCGTGGTGTCTGCCATGGAGGAGAAGGGCTACACCTTCGCCTCCGCCAAGGTGGAGATGGTGCCCCAGAACTACGTCACCCTCACCGATCCCAAGGACATCCAGAACATGGAGAAGATGATCGATATCATGGAGGACAACGACGATATCCAGAACATCTACCACAACTGGGAGCAGGAATAAATCCTCTCGAAAATGCTAGCATTTCCGAGAAGTTGCAGCCCGCTGCATGCATAATCGGGTCAAAGGGCGACCCGATTCCACACTGGCGGGCTGAGAAGTGTTTTTCCCGATGCACATGTCCCCGGGAAAAACGGATTTTGATTTCTTTTCCCGCCGAAAGGCGGGAAAACTCTGCCGAGGGCTTTGGACCGACCCAAGAATCGGTTTCCCTTGCGCAGACCATATGAGTTTGATCATTGAAAGCGCCCCCTCCGGCATCGCCGGAGGGGGCGTATTTCATTTATTGTTTGCCTAGTTGCTTGTTCTTTTCATAGGCGGCCAATACTGCCTGGATGGCGGCGTGGCGCAGGCCATTTGCCTCCAGAGCGGCCACACCGGCAATGGTGGAACCGCCGGGGGAACACACGGCGTCTTTGAGGGCTCCAGGGTGTTGCCCGGACTCCAGCACCATGGCGGCGGCCCCCATCAACATCTGGGCGGCGTACTCCATGGCCTGCTTCCGGGTCAGACCCACCATGACCCCGCCGTCGGCCAGGGCCTCAAGGAAGGGGTAGACGTAGGCGGGACCGCATCCGGCCACCGAGGTAAAGGCGTCCATGTGGGCCTCGTCCATGAGGTCTACCCGCCCGGAGCGGGCGAGAATGTCCTGTACCGCCTGGATGTGGTGGGGCTGGGCGGAGGGAGCGGCGCACAGAGCGGACATGCCCTGACCGATCTCCACGCAGGTGTTGGGCATCAGCCGCAGCAGGGGAATATTCCGGGCCTTGGCCGGGAGAAAGGAGCACAGGGTTTCCAGGGTCACCCCGGCTGCCACCGAGATGAGAACCTTGGTAGGACAGAGTTCCAGGTAAGGTCCTAGCTCTTTGAATACCCCTGCCAATAAGTGTGGCTTGACACACAGAAAGATGTAGTCAGCTTGGGAGAATGCGTTGAGATTGTCCGGGACTACCTGGCAGCCCAGTTCCTGGGCCAAGGCCTCCGCTTTGGCATAGGTGCGGTTAGCCAGATAGACCTGGTCCGGTCCCACGCTGGCACAGGCGGCCCGGGCCAGGGCGGAGCCCATGTTTCCGCAGCCAATAAAAGCGACACGAGACATGTAAACCCCTCCTTAAGCTTCTTGCCGCAGAGAGCGGTTGATGGCGCAGAGAATGGCCCGCAGGGAGGCCCGGCTGATGTTGTGGCTCTTGCCTACGCCGAACACATCCTGACCGTTGGGGGCCTTCAGGTGGATGTAACACACGGCCTGGGTGTCCGAGCCGGAGGAGATGGCGTGCTCCTTGTAGTCCACGAACTGATAGCCGTCAATGGGAGCCTCCGGCAGGTTGTGCAGGGCGTTGAAGAAGGCGTCGATGGGGCCGTTGCCTTCGCCCCAGACCTCCATGCCGTGGCCCTTGTAGCTCACTTCGCCCACAAACTCCACCTGGCTGGCGTCCCCGTGGCGGGCATCCTCCTGGAAGCTGTGGCGCTCCAGCTGATAGGTCTTGGGCACGGACAGGTACTCCTGGTCGAAGAGCTGGAAGATCTGCTCGGGCTTGAGCTCCTTACCCACCCGGTCGGACTCCTTTTGCACCACGGCGCCGAACTCGGCGTGCATGGCACGGGGCAGATCATAGCCGAAGTTCTGCTGCATGACAAAGGCGGCGCCGCCCTTGCCGGACTGGGAGTTGATGCGGATGATGGGCTCGTACTCCCGTCCCACGTCGGCGGGGTCGATGGGCAGATAGGGCACCTCCCACATGTCGGTGCCGCTGTCCTGCATGTAGTGGAAGCCCTTGTTGATGGCGTCCTGGTGGCTGCCGGAGAAGGCGGTGAACACCAGCTCGCCCACATAGGGCTGGCGCTCCCCAATCTTCATCTTGGTGCACCGCTCGTACATGTCCCGGATTTTGTTGATGTTGTGAAAGTCCAGCTTGGGGTCAATGCCCTGGGTCCACATGTTCATAGCCAGGGTGACCATGTCCACGTTGCCGGTGCGCTCGCCGTTGCCGAAGAGGGTGGCCTCCACGCGGTCAGCGCCCGCCAGCAGGCCCAGCTCGGTGGTGGCCACGCCAGTGCCACGGTCGTTGTGGGGGTGGAGGGAGATGATGGCCCGCTCCCGGCCGGGCAGGTTGCGGATGAAGTACTCCAGCATGTCGGCAAACTGGTTGGGCATGCAGTTTTCCACCGTGGTGGGCAGGTTCAAAATGACGGGGTTCTCCGCGGTGGCGTGGAGGTGGTCCAGCACGGCGGCGCAGATTTCCACGGCGTAGTCCATCTCGGTGCCCATGAAGGACTCGGGGGAGTACTCAAAGCGCAGGTTGGTGCCCCCCTCAATGACGGGCTGAGCCATTTCATAGATGAGGTCGGCGGCGTCGGTGGCAATCTTGGTGATGCCGTCGCAGTCCATGCCGAACACCACCTTGCGCTGTAGGGTAGAGGTGGAGTTATAGAAGTGGAGAATCACGTTCTTGGCCCCACGGATGGCCTCAAAGGTGCGGCGGATGAGGTGTTCCCGGGCCTGCACCAGTACCTGAATGGTGACGTCGTCGGGAATATGGCCGCCCTCGATGAGCTCCCGACAGATCTCGTACTCGGTCTCGGAGGCGGAGGGGAAGCCAATCTCAATTTCTTTCACGCCGATGTCCAGCAGGGTGTGGAAGTATTCCAGCTTCTCCTGGAGGTTCATGGGGTCAATGAGGGCCTGGTTTCCGTCCCGCAGGTCCACCGAGCACCAGACAGGGGCCTGAGTCAGTACCTTGTCCGGCCAGGTGCGGTTGGTGATGGGCTGGGGCTGGAAGGGAATATACTTCTGAAAGCCTGGTTTCAAATTCATGGGGAAGTTCCTCCTTTATTCCGATGCGGGGGATGAAAAAAACGCCCCCGACACAAACTGTCAGGGGCGTAACATTACGCGGTACCACCCTAATTCCGTCCACGGTCACCCGTGGGCGCTCACGGCCTCCAACAAGGCCTCGACCTGTAACGGGATCACCCGTCCGCCCTTACTGCATGGAGGTTCAGGACGGCAGCTCCGGGTCCAGTATACACACAGAGACATCCACCGATTTGCACCACCCATCGGCTCTCTGAAGGACCTCGACTGTGTCTTCTTCCCATCGTCGCCTTTTACTTGGTGATATTTTAGCGGAACAAAGCGTGTTTGTCAAGGAACAAAGGATGGGGAAAAAGAGGGGGAAGAAATTGTGAAAAATGTCTTGACAGAATGGAAACCCTATGGTAAGATAACTCTTGCATTTGGGCTGCAAGCTCCGTCATGGAGAGGTGTCCGAGTGGTTTAAGGAGCTAGTCTTGAAAACTAGTGACTCGAAAGGGCCGTGGGTTCGAATCCCACCCTCTCCGCCAATTTTATATCTTTTTTTATTCGGTCTGCGGAAGTACCCAAGAGGCCGAAGGGGCTCCCCTGCTAAGGGAGTAGGCGGTCCAAAGCCGCGCGAGGGTTCAAATCCCTCCTTCCGCGCCAGAAATCCCGAACGCAAACGCGTTCGGGATTTCTATTTTCTCTTTACGTTTCAAAAAAGAATCCCTGTGACATCCAAGTCACAGGGATATTTTTATAGGAAATGAAAGGTTGTGTTCTGTCACAGAATGCCCAGCCACTCCGCCACATTGACGCCCAACCCAATGACACACAGCACCAGGGTGGTGATGAGCACCCAGTACAGCCAGCGGCGGAAGAACAGGGCGCGCCGCTGGTCACGCTTGGATGGCTGATCCATGGGAAACGCTCCTTTCTCTTCTGGGGATTAGTAGGCCACCACCACGCCGCCGTTGTTGGCGTAGAAGGAGCTGATGCCCCGGGTCTCTGTGATGAGCACGTCGGAGACCTCGCAGGTCTTGAGAATCATCATGCGCAGGTATTCCGCCCGCTCCCGGCACAGGCAGTGGGCAATGCACAGCAGCTTGCCCTTGTGATTTTCGTCGGCGGCCACGATGTCCACCAGCTTGTTCAGCGCCTGTTTGATGGACAGGGCCTGGGTGTGCTTCTTGATCTCGCCCTGGGGTGTGGAGCCCATCACCAGCTTCACCCGCAGCGCCCCAGTGACCAGGGACTGCACCCGGGTCAAACGTCCGGCCTTGCGCAGCATGTCCAGATTTTCCAGCACAAACAGGGTGTTCATCTCGGTGATATACTTTTCCACCTGGGCCACCACTTGGGCAAAGGGCATGCCGGAAGAGGCCAGCTCGGAGATTTTCAGAGCAATGAGGGTTTCTCCAGAGGAGGCAGAGCAGGAGTTAAACACCCGGATGTTGCGCTCGGGGTGCTCCTCCACAAACATCTGGGCGGCCTGCCATGCGCTGTTGTGGGAGCCGGAGAGGAGAGCAGAGAGGGTGACCACATAAATGTCTCCATCCACCGCCTCAAAGGCGTCCAGATAGTCCGCCGGAGAGGGACAGGCGGTGTGGGAGGCCTCCTGGCACATGGCCATGGCATCCACCAGGGTCTGAGGTACCAAGGTGTCATCATCCCGGAACTCGTTCTCACCCACATATATGGTCAGGGGAACACTATGGAAAATGCCGGACCGGAGCAATTCGGGGCTGAGGTCGCAGCAGCTATCGACAATAATTTTAAAACTCATAAACAAAAACCCCTAATATCATTTTTGCAATTAAATTCTAGCAGACCCAATCTGTAAAGTCAAGGAAAGAAGGGGAGGGCAAAGGAAGGATTTACAAATTGGAAATAATCGTATCAAGTGAAATTGTAGAAAAAGTTCCTTGACGGTGGTATCAACTCATAGTAAAATAGTGGGGATATATAAAGAGAGGTGTGATCACTGTGAATCAACTGCTCAATTCGACATCTATTTATCGGGTCGGCTGCTATGATCCCGACATTGACCTGTTTGAAAGCCAGTATGTAGTGCCCCAGGGCGTTACCTACAACTCCTATGTGATCGTGGACGAGAAGGTGGCCATTCTGGACACCGTGGACCCCCGCAAGACCCAGGAGTGGCTGGCCAACCTGGACGAGGTGCTGGGCGACCGTCAGCCCGACTATCTGGTGGTGCATCACATGGAGCCCGACCACGCTGGTAGTGTGGCCCAAGTGGCTCAGCGTTATCCCCAGATGAAGCTCATTGGCAACGCCAAGACCTTCCCCATGCTCAAGCAGTTCACCGGTGTGGATTACACCGACCGGGCTGTGGTGGTCAAGGAGGGCGACGTGGTGGAGCTGGGCGAGCACAGCCTCACTTTCGTTATGGCACCCATGGTGCACTGGCCTGAGGCCATGGTGTCCTATGAGGCCAAGGAGAAGGTGCTGTTCTCCGCCGACGGCTTCGGACGCTTTGGCGATGGCAACCCCGAGACCGAGTGGGTGGAAGAGGCCCGCCGCTACTATCTGAACATCGTGGGTAAGTTCGGCCCCCAGGTGCAGGCTTTGCTGAAGAAGGCCGCCGGCCTGGACATCGCCGTGGTGGCTCCCCTCCACGGTCCTGTGCTCACCGGAGACGCCATCGGCCTGGCCCTGGAGAAGTACACCCAGTGGAGCACCTATCAGCCTGAGGAGAAGGGCGTGCTGGTGGCCTATGCCTCCATCCACGGCAACACCGCCAAGGCCGCTCTGGAGCTGGTGGATATGCTCAAGGCTGAGGGCGTGAAGGTGGAAGCCATCGACCTGACCCGTGAGGACTGGGCCAAGGCTGTGGCCAAGGCCTTCCAGTACACCAACCTGGTGCTGGCTGCATCCACCTATGATAACTTTGTCTTCACTCCCATGGCCACCTTCCTCTATCGCCTGAAGACCAAGGCCTTCCAGAACCGCACCGTGGCTCTGGTGGAGAACGGCACTTGGGCTCCTCTGGCCGCCAAGGAGATGCGGGCCGCTCTGGACCAGCTGAAGAACATCACCGTGATGGACCAGGTGGTCACCATCCGTTCCGCTCTGGACGATACCAGCCGCGCCGCTCTGGGTGAGCTGGCCAAGGCGGTCAAGGCCACTCTGGACTAATCTCAATCACGACAGAAAAGGGGCAAGCCCGGTGCTTGCCCTTTTTTTGCACCAAAGGAGCGTATTTTGTGAAGAAACTGTTTGAAGGGACCTTTGTCCGCTTTTTGATGGTGGGCGTTCTCAATACGGCGGTGGGGTTCGGGGTGATGTTCGCCCTGTACAACCTGGCCGGGCTGCACACCTGGGGAGACCTGGGCTACTGGCTGTCCTCGGCCGCCAACTACATTGTGGGCAGCGTGGTCAGCTACTTCCTCAACAAACACTTTACCTTCCGCAATGCCGAGCGAGGCTGGAAGGTGGTGGGCCGATTTGTGCTGAGCATTGCTGTGTGCTGGGTGCTGGCCTATGGCATTGCCAAGCCTGCGGTGGCAGTGGTTCTGTCCGGTATGCCGCTGAGCCAGCAGATGCAGGGCAACCTGACCATGCTGGTGGGCGCAGGCCTGTTCGTGGTGCTCAACTACGCCGGGCAGCGGTTCTTTGCCTTCCGCAGCACGGAGAAGAACCAGTAAGAAAACCAGAGGAGGGAATGGAACATGGAACTGCGGGTGGGCATCTGTGACGACAGCCAGACCGACGCCGCCTATGTGGAGACCTTTCTGTCTGCCTGGGCCCAGGAGCGGGCCCTTGCCCTCCATGTGGAGCGGTTTCCATCGGCAGAGAGTTTTTTGTTCCGCTACGCCGAGGAAAAGCGGTTCGACCTCCTCCTCTTGGACATTGAGATGGGCCAGTTGGATGGAGTGACCATGGCCAAGGAGATTCGCCGGGACAATCAGGATGTCCAGATTGTCTTTATCACCGGGTACTCCGACTATATTGCCGAGGGGTATGAGGTGGCGGCCCTCCACTACCTGCTCAAACCCGTGAACGGGGACAAGCTGCGGGCGGTGCTGGACCGGGCGGTGGACAAGGTGCGCCGCCGGGAGCGGGCGCTGACCCTGGAGCAGGGGGGCGAGATGGTGCGCATTCCCCTGGGGGAGATTCGCTACCTGGAGGTGTGCCGCAACTATGTGACGGTACACGCCAAGGGAGACTATACCACCAAGTCCACCCTCAGCCGCCTGGAGGAGGCCCTGGACGGGCGGTTCCACCGCCTGGGCCGCTCCATGGTGGTGAATCTGGAGGCGGTGCGCCGGGTGACCAAAACCCAGGTGGTGCTCTCCGACGGCAGCGTGCTGCCCTTGCCCCGGGGCGCCTATGAGGGGCTGAACCGGGCCATCATCGCCCACAGTTGAGGAGGTCGCCATGGGGTTTCTATCCAAACGGGTGAATGAGAAGCTGGAGAACTACCAGCGGGAGCTGCTGGACACCCACTACCAAGAGGTGGAGAACATGTACCGGCAGATGCGGGGCTGGCGGCACGACTACCGCAACCATATCCAGACCATGAAGGCCTACGCCGCCCAGGGGGATTTGGAGGCCATCCGGTCCTATCTGGACCTGCTGGACACGGACCTGAACACCGTGGACACGGTGGTAAAGACGGGTAACGCCATGGCAGACGCCATTTTGAACAGTAAGATTTCTCTGGCCAAGGCCCGGGATATCCCGGTACATGTGGACGCCCATATTCCCGTGAAGCTCACCATGTCCGAGCTGGACCTGTGCGTCATCCTGGGCAACCTCTTTGACAACGCCATGGAGGCCAGCCTGGCTCTGCCCCCCCAGGAGCGGCTTATCCGGGTGTATATGGACATGAAGGGCACCCAGCTCTACATCTCCTTCACCAACTTCACTGCCACGGGCAAGCTTTCCAAGGTGGGCAAGGGCTTTCGCACCACCAAGGGGGAGGGCCACGGCTTCGGATTGGTGCGCATGGATGCCATTGTGGAGCGCCTGGACGGCTACCTCAGCCGCAACAGTGAGGCGGGGGCCTTTACCACCGAGATTTTAATTCCACAGCTGTGAGGTGCAATTCAGCACCCCAGATTGGCCGTTCGTCCCCGGATTACTCCGGGGGCGAATTTTTGTGATAAGCTACGGGTGAGGTGAGAACATGAAGGAGAAGAAGAAAAAGCCCACATATAACATGTGGCAGAATACCGCCTACTTTGTCAAAGCGGCGTGGGAGAACTGTCCTTCAGTGCTGTGGATTTGCCTGCTGTTGGCGGTGGCCACCGCCGGGGCTACGGTGGTGGAAATGCTCTTTGTCCCTGTGGTGCTGGGCCAGGTGGAGGGGCATGTGCCCCTTCCTCAGCTGCTGGCCACCATCGGGGTGTTTACCCTGGCCCTGTTGCTGATGTGGGGGGGAAAGAGCTACTTGAATACCAATGCCCTGTTTGGCCGCATTGAGGTGCGCACGGAGATGTCAGCACGGATTTCACGGAAAATAACCGGAACCTCCTATGCAAATCTATTAGACACAAAATTTCGAGAGTATGAGAATTTGGCATACCGTACCTGCGACGGAAATGCGGATGCAGCCGAGGCGATCTGGACCACCTGGACGGATATTTTGACCAACGTGCTGGGCTTTGTGGTGTATCTGCTGTTGCTCTCAGGTCTCAACGGCTGGATGGTGACTCTGGTGGTGCTCACCACAGCAGTGGGATTTATGGTCAGCCAGCACTTGGAGGGCTGGGGCTATCGCCACCGGGAGGAGCGGGCGGCCAGCCTGAAAACCATTTATTATGCCAAAGATGTGGCAACCAAGCGGGAATATGCCCAGGATATTCGGATATTCGGCTTGCGACCCTGGCTGGACGAGGTGTGGGGAAGTGCCATGCGCGCCTACCAGGCCTTTTTGACCCGACGGGAGCGGGTGTATTTTGGGGTGCATGTAGTGGATGCCCTTCTCACCCTGCTGCGCAACGGCGGCGCCTACGCCTACCTCATCTGGATGACCCTGACCCAGGGATTGCCCGCCTCCCAGTTCCTGCTGTACTTTGCCGCTATCAGCGGCTTTACCCAGTGGGTGAAGGGCATCATGGAGCAGGTTTCCACCCTCCACCGCCAGAGCCTGGAATTGTCCAATCTGCGGGAGTTTTTGGAGTGGCCAGAGCCCTTTGCATTTGAGGAGGGAGCGCCGCTGCCCCAAGGTTTGAAAGAGTGCGAGATTCTGCTGGACCATGTGTCCTACCGCTATCCCGGGGCCGAGAAGGACACCATTACGGACCTCTCTTTTACCCTCCATCCCGGGGAGAAGGTGGCCATTGTGGGCCTCAATGGAGCGGGTAAGACCACCTTGGTCAAGTTGCTGTGCGGTTTTTTGGACCCAACTGAGGGAAGTGTCCGTCTCAATGGGGTGGACATCCGTACCTACAACCGCAGAGAATACTATCACCTGTTTTCCGCCGTGTTCCAGGAGTTTTCCGTGCTGGACACTAGCGTGGCAGTGAATGTGGCCCAGCGTGTGGAGGACATCGACCGGGAGCGGGTGGCGAAATGCCTGGAGCAGGCGGGGCTGACCCAGGCGGTGGAAGCTCTGCCCCGGGGGATGGACACCCCCGTGACCCGCAATGTCTTTGAAGATGGGGTGGAGCTGTCCGGAGGACAGATGCAGCGGCTGATGCTGGCCCGGGCGCTGTACCGAGATGCCCCCGTGGTGGTGCTGGATGAGCCCACTGCTGCCCTAGACCCCCTAGCGGAGCACGACATTTACATGAAATACAATTCCATGACCCAGGGAAAGAGCTCTCTATTCATCTCCCACCGTCTGGCCTCCACACGGTTCTGTGACCGGATTCTCTACCTGGAGCATGGCCGCATTGCGGAGGAGGGGACCCATCAGTCCCTGCTGGATCTGGGCGGCGGATATGCCAAACTCTTTGAGGTGCAGAGCAGATATTACCAGGAAGGAGGGGAGTTTTGATGGAGAAAAATAAGTCTTGGGGAGAAAGCTTGCGCCTGACCCTGCGGGGGTGGCGCATGTGGTGGAAGCTGCGCCCCACTCTGTTGGTGTCTATGGCACTGTCGGCGGTGGTCAAGGCTGTGACCCCCTATACCTCTATTTACTTCTCCGCCCGCATCATCGGGGAGCTGTCCCAGGGGCGGAACCCCCAGATGTTGGCCTGGTGGGTGGGCTGGCTGCTGGGCGTGACTGCCGGTTTACTGCTGTTGGGAGGAGCTCTTTCCCGATGGGCCACCTGGGAAAAAGACCAGCTGGATTTTTGGAACAGTAAGTGCAACATGGAAAAGATGATGGATATGGACTACAGTCTTCTGCAACAACAAGAAATCTACGACTTGTATGAGCAGGTCTGGCAGAATGTCCGCTTTGGTGGTTGGGGTATGTATAACCTGCCGCTGTATCTCTCCAACTGCGTGACCTATACCATGCAAGTTCTGATCGGTGTGGCGTTGTCTGTGGGACTGGTAACCCAGAAGATTCCTGCCAGTCATGACCTGGTCTTTCTGAACCACCCCCTATGCCTGGTGGGGGTAGTGGCGGTGATGCTGGGGGTGGCCTTCCTCTCTCCGGTGTGCATCAACCGCAGCAATGCCTATTGGGGCATGAACGGAGAGGAAATGCGGCTGGGGAATCGAATCTTTTCCCGGTTTGGATATTATTCCAATGAGCCTCATCGAACGCTGGATATGCGCATCTATGAACAACAGCCCAACGTGTACCAGTATTATTTGAAAGGACACAATGTGTTCGGAAGCAACGGTCGCTTGGCTCAGTGGGGCAAAGGGCCCATGGGGCTGTGGGCGGCGGCGGGCAAAGGCATTTCTGCCGTTCTCACCGGAGTGGTGTACCTGTATGTGTGTCTGAAATCCTGGGCGGGAGCCTTTGGAGTGGACGGCATCACCCAGTATGTGGGTGCGGTCACCACGCTCTTTGCCGGTGTCGCCGGCCTGATGGAGACCTTGGGAGAACTTCAGTGCAATGCCCGGTATCTGGCGGTGAGTTTGGAGTTTCTAGACGTGGAAAACCAGATGTACCAGGGCACTCTCACCACAGAAAAACGCTCCGACCGAAACTATCAGGTGGAGTTCCGGGATGTGTCCTTCCGCTACCCGGACAGCGAGGCCTGGGCTCTACGCCATGTGAACCTGAAATTCCAGGTGGGTAGCCGCCTGGCGGTGGTGGGGGAGAACGGCAGCGGCAAGTCCACCTTCATCAAGCTCCTGTGCCGCCTCTATGACCCCACTGAGGGAGAAATCCTGTTAAACGGCATCGACATCCGCAAATACCAGTACCCGGACTATATCGCCCTGTTCTCGGTGGTGTTCCAGGACTTCCACCTGTTGGCCTTGCCTTTGGGGCAGAATGTGGCGGGACGCATTAAGTATGACCGGGAGCGGGTGGTCCAGTGCCTCACCCAGGCGGGGGTCATGGACCGGGTAGAGAAGATGGACCAGGGATTGGATACCTATCTCTATAAGGATTTGGAGAAGAAGGGCGTGGAGGTGTCCGGGGGCGAGGCCCAGAAAATCGCCATTGCCCGTGCCCTCTATAAGGATGCCCCCTTTATCATCCTGGACGAACCCACCGCCGCCCTGGACCCCATTGCAGAGGCAGAGGTGTACTCCAAGTTTGACCAGATTGCCGGGGACAAGACGGCGGTGTACATCAGCCACCGTCTCTCCTCCTGCAAGTTCTGCGACGACATTGTGGTCTTCGACCACGGCCATATTGTCCAGCAGGGGAGCCACCAGCAGCTGGTGGAGGCGGACGGTGTGTACGCCCAGCTGTGGCAGGCCCAAGCCCAGTATTATCAAAAACAAGAGGGATGAGAAAAGATCTTCGGGTACCTGTCTAAAGTGGGCAATAGTCAAATAAAAGGCCTCAGGCTGTGCATGGTATAGGAGCACAGCCTGAGGCCTTTTGCGTATAGAACACTTGTATGATATATCTTGTGTAGAAAAGCGGAGTTTGATAAAATGGGGAAAAGCATGGAGAGATGAGGAGAGATGGTTATGCAATCCACCGTTGTGTTTCGCAGAGCACAAGAAGAAGACGCTGCGGTCATAGCCAAACTGCGTCAAGAAATTTGGTCTACCACATACCGAGGCATCTATCCTGACGACATGATCGACCAATTTGACTATGCATGGCATACCCAAAAGGATGCACAGCGTATTAAAAGCCCGGCTTATGCGGTCTATCTCATGATGCAGGAGGACCACCCAATTGGCTACATCACGCTTCATATATCTGTGCCCGCCCACTTGCTCTCCCTATACCTTCGGCAAGAGTACCAACATAGGGGGATTGGACGTCGTGCATTTGCCTTTATCCGAGAGGTATTTCAGACACTGGGAGTCTCCACCTTCACTTGTGCATGTCAGCCGGACAACGAGCGGGCTATGGCCTTTTACCGTCGCTGTGGGGGTCGTGTGGTGGGGGAGGACCTGAGCAATGAGGAGAGCTGGCAGAATTCTGTGACCTTTCAATTTTATGTCATGAGAGAAACAGACCTTGTGATACGAATCATTCAATCTATGGACGAGTGCATAGAGTTTGTCAGGGGCTTTCATGGGGATGCCCAATTCTCAGACCCCATGCTCACCAATGAGGAACAATTCCAAACAAACCTGGTGAAGTGTGTGGAACATCCGGACCGGCACTGTGCGCTGGGCGTGTATCTGGGGGAGCAATTGATCGGCTTGTTCACATTTCTGGTCTTGACAGAGGAGCGATATTTGGAGATGCTCGTGGGCTTATCCAGAGATCGCCGTGCCTATGCAGAGATGTTCCGCTATTTGGAGCGTCACTATCCGGGCTACAGCGCCGACTTTGTATTCAATCCTAAAAATTATTTGTGCAAACAGCTGTTGGAAGAGAGACATGCAGAGTTTGAACCGGAACAGCAGAAAATGGTGCTGGATGTTCCGGTTACGGACCTTGACACCTCTGGGGTGGAGTTGTTCACGCCTGAGTACCAAGAACCGTATCTGTCCATGCATCATCAAGAGACCTACTGGACTGGGGAAAAGGTTCTGGCAGCAGCAGATCGGTTCCGGGTATTTCTGGCCATTCATGAGGGAAAGGTGGTGGGCTACTTGGATGTAACCTACTGCTTTGAGCAAAATGAGCCCTACGACCTGTTTGTTTTGGAGGAGTATCGGAGAATGGGATTTGGCCGGAAGCTTCTGGCCCAAGCGTTGAAGTGCAATGGGCTCAAAGGCATGATGGCTATGGTGGATGTGGAGGCTGTTGCGGCAATTCGCTTGTTTGAGTCTGTGGGCTTTCAACGGGCGAAACATGAGAATAATGTAACAGCACACTGGACGGTGCCCGAAGGGGGAAATGGAGCTTGAGCAAGAGAACATTGAATCCAGAATTGAGAAGATTTATTTATGAAATGAACGGGATGGAAGATCGGGAACCAACGCCCAAGACGGAAGAGGAGAGAGAGGTATTTCGAAGGCACCTGGAGAAGGTCAATGCAGAGATACTAAGGCGAGTAGAAGCAAGGAAGAAAGCCCGGCTGGAGCAGAAGTGAACAATGCAGGGAAAGCAGTGTGGACCTGTTGAAAATATAAAAAACATCGGCAGTTGGTGTAGAAGGTTCAGAAATACATCCTAGCCTTATCACTCAACTGCCGATATTTCTTGTATTCTATCCGGAATATTACCAAAAGTCAATAGGAAAATCATTTGAACAGCACTCGACAGTGAAACCAAGTGCTGTTTTCGATATGTCCTATCGCTTTAAGATGAATTCCTGAGCAGGGTGGCCGAATTCTTCGGTCAGTCTACCCTCCGAAAATCCTAGACGTTTATAAAAGGCCCGGGCAGCTTGTCCATTGGGGTCACCCTCCTGATAGGTGATGAGGGAAATGTCTTTGCCTGCGTCCAGTTGTGTCAGCATAAAGGTCACCAGCTTCTGGGCAATGTGTTGTCTCCGATAGGCTGGATCTACCGCTAGAAAGCACAACTCACTTGCCTTTTTGGAGAACAGTAAAATTCCCGTAATCTTATCTTCTTCTACGGCACAGATGGCGGAGGAGCTTTCCATAAAGCGTAAGACCGTGGCCCGGTGTTCCTCCATGGCTTCGGCGGTCTCCAGGCCAGGGAAAATATCCCGGACCTGCTCCACCAGTATCATCCAGGCATCAATGTCCCGGAGCGTTGCAAGTTTGATTTCCATAGCTGTATTCTCTCCTGTATATCACGGAATGGATGAAGCTTTCCGCACTGGATGCCGAATGACGGTTTTCAGCCGCTCGGGCTTACATCTCCGCGCATCGCTGAGGTAGATTTCGTGGTGGAATCGGCCCTCACAAAAGTCGGCCTCATAGCCCTGGGCCTTGGCATATTCCGCTATGGCAGCCACGGTGGCGGGCTCATCGTCATAGGGGCCGATGTGCATACATTGGACACACAGCCCCTCTTCCCAGGAGAAAAATTCAACTGGGGAAAAGTCTTGCTGTTTCTTTTCTGTAGCCGTCTCAATGGCCCAGTCAAACACCTCACGGGTCACAAATTCCGGCAGACGGATGAGGGAAATCCACTGAAAGTCCGCCTTGCGCGTGTAGTCCACTCCGTGAATACCTTCCTGCCACCACAAACCTTCCAAAGGCGGCACCACATAGTCGAAGTAACCCTCTGGCTTGTGCTTGCTCATTTTAATGGTATAGGCCACGGCATAGAGCATGCCTAGGGCTTGCTTGTATGCGCCGTTCTCCTGGTTGGGGTCGCCTTGACCTCGCACTGCCAAGAAATTCATAGCAGGAACTGTGACAATGGTCGGCGTTTTGGGCGGCAAATAAAACTTCTTATATTCTTTCTTGTAGTCAAACGACATGGTCATTTCCTCCCTTTCTTGGAAGGTGTGCTTTTCAATGTCTCGCAGGTGAGAGAGACGAGTTCTGTCATCTGCTCTCGGTTGTCCACGTCCTCCACCCAAAAGGAGTCCTTGGCGCCTTCGTAGGGTGGTGCCTTCGGCAGGTGGGGGAATGCTGCTTCACCTTGAGGGGTGACCTTGACGAAAAACTGGTCGTCACAAATAACACCAAAGAAGACATCGTTGCAGTAAAGACCATATTCTCCGAACATCTTTCGGCTGCGAATGGCTCCAGCTTCTCGCAACTGCTCGGCCACATAGTTTACAAAGTCCGGATGAGATGCCATGTTAGCTTCTCCCTTCATAACGACGGGCTAATGTTTCGGTTAAAGTTCCCAGTTGCTCCCGCAATTCCGTTGGCTCGATCAGTTCAGCACCTGTTCCAAAGGTCAAAATCCAAGGGATTACGCTGTTCCCATCGGGAAATCCCCAGGTAAATCGAAGTTTTCCGTCCGGTTCCACGGTGAAGCTGTCTACACCATACTCTTCCACCAGCCGCCAGCGGCAGGCAGGCTCAAAGAGAACGGTGACCCGATACTTTGCGGGAAAGATTCGCTCGGGTTCTAGGTTGGGCAGAGGTGCAGGACGAGGGTCAAAGGCTGCACTAGTAGTGAGGTCTGTCATTCGATTGAGCTTAAAAAGGCGAAAATCTTCTCTGGCTTGGCACCAGCCCCACACATACCAGGTGGACCAGTGAAAAACCAGATAATAAGGCTCTACGGTACGTACCGATTCCCCTTTGGGGGAGAAATAGGAAAAGCGAATGGTGTGGTGTTGCTGGATGGCCGCTTGAATCTCTTCGATTTTGGGGGACAGACTGCTCTTGTACCAGGAAGAGAGGTCAATGAGTATGTGAGCGTCTCCGGGTACCAACCTGCCTGTCCCAGCGGACAATTTTTCCATCAGCTGAGCATAACGGCGGGTGCCGCTGACACTGTCCAGGCTCCGCAGTCCCGCCAGAATGGCCTGCATTTCTGGTGCGGTAAGTATCGTGCGGTCTACCCGGTAGCCCTCCATGATGGAAATTCCACCGCCTGTCCCCTGAGTGGTGAAAATGGGAATCCCGGCCCGACATAGGGACTCGATATCTCGCTGGATGGTTCGGCGAGATACCTCGAAGTGCTCTGCCAGTTCCGGCGCGGTGACCTTTTCCCGCTGGAGCAGAATGGATAGGATGCCGATGAGACGCTCCATTTTCATAAGGTGTACCGCCTTTCCTATTTTTCTGTATTATACCATAGAAACAGGACGACAGTCTGTCATGTTTCTTTCTGCCTTGTGTTTTTTGTGACCGCTGGGTACAATAGGGAAAAAGGAGGGAATATCCATGGGAAAAACCGTCTTATACCTCGCCATGAGCGTGGATGGATATATCGCAGATGAGCAGGGAGACGTGAACTGGTTGAGAGGTGACGGCAGCCAGCCGGATGCCCCTGGCAGTTATCCAGCGTTTTATGACACGGTGGACACCATTGTGATGGGCTGGACCACCTATCATCAAATCGTTACGGAGCTCGCCCCGGACAGTTGGCCTTACCAGGGCCGTCCCTGTTATGTGGTAACCCATCGGCAGGAACCAGACCGGGATGGAATCCACCTCTGGAATGGAGACCTTACAGCCCTGGTGGACAAGCTGAAGAAGGAACGGGAGGGCGTCATTTGGATTTGCGGTGGTGCATCTGTAGCTGGACAGCTTCTGAAAGAGGGACGGATTGACCGACTGTGGTTGTCGGTAATCCCTACAGTGCTGGGCACAGGTGTGCGGCTATTCCCGGATATGGAACAAGAATTCCATTTAAAGCTGGTGGGCACGGAACAGTATAACGGAATTGTGGATCTCGTTTATGAAAAGCGGTGAGAAGGAATATGAACATCCGGAAGGTAGAAACAAATAAAAAGCAGTACCTCACATTGCTTTTATTGGCGGATGAGCAAGAGAATATGGTTGACCGCTATCTGGAGCGTGGCACTATGTATGTGCTGGAGGACAACGGGGTAAAAGCGGAATGTGTCGTCACCGATGAGGGAGACGGCGTTCTGGAACTGAAAAACATTGCCGTGGAGCCGGAGTTTCAGGGCAGGGGATACGGAAAAGCCCTTGTGGACTTTCTCATTCAAACCTACGGAGGGCAGTATCATGTGCTGCAAGTGGGCACTGGTGACAGCCCTCTAACCGTTCCGTTTTACGAGGCATGCGGATTCCAGAGGCACCACTTGGTCAAGAACTTCTTCACCAACCACTACGACCATCCCATCTACGAGAGTGGGGTGCAGCTGGTGGATATGCTCTATCTACAAAGGAAGTTGTAATCATACGGAGTATCTGCATTCGATATTGACAATAAAAGTGTGCGGGAGTATTCTATATTTAGCATTTAGCCAAAATGCTAAATATAGAGCTGGGAGGTGGTGCAGGTGGGACTGCAAGAAACCATGAAAGCATTGTCAGACCCCACGCGTCGGGAGATTTTACAGCTTCTGAAAAACGGGAAATTGTCGGCGGGAGACATTGCCGAGCACTTTTCCATTTCTAATGCATCCATATCCAGGCATCTGTCTGTGTTAAAAAAAGCGGAGTTGGTGCGAGATTGTCGGTGCGGACAATTTATCTATTATGAAATTGACACTACGGTACTGCAAGATATGTTAGGGTGGGTCAGTCAATTCACATCGGGCATCGAACAAATGCCTGGGGATACGCCACATGCATCCAAACATGAGGTATGAATATGAAACACAAGGAAATAACAGGCTCCATCGTGTATGATCTTGTCATTGCTGCTGTTCCTTGTCTCGTTTACGCTTCCATATACCGATCTTTGCCACCGGAAATACCCGTACATTATTCCTTTGATGGAATTGCGGATCGATTTGCTTCCAAGCTCTCTGTGGAAGCCCTACTCCTTTGTTCTTTGGGCTACTGTGGATGTTTGCTTGGGGTTCTCTTGAGAAAGATGGTTTTGGCCATGGGAAAGACCCAAGAAAACAGTAACACGCAGACAACGGCAAAGCTTATGACATACAATCAAACTTTTTTGACCATATTCTTTTCTGCGCTGTCCCTATATTTCATTTCAGTGATGCTACAAAATTCGATTCCGGATACCTTTTTTATTCTTAGAACGGCCTATCTTGTGTTGTTCGTCTTATTGATCATCATTGGGAACTACCTGCCGAAATTAAAAATCAATCGGGTTTCTGGTGTGAAGACGAAGTATTCACAGTCCAGTGATGATGCGTGGATGAGGTCGCAACGATTTGGTGGTAGATTGCTGGCCATAGGGGGAAGCGCAGGCCTTATTGTATGTCTGATCCCAGGGGTCTCTGCAAAAAGTGCGGTCGTTTTGAGTACGGTGATGTTTGGGTTGGTGATTCTAGGGCTGCTGGTATTTTCGGTTGTTAAAGGAAGAAAACATCTGACAAGGTGACAAAATACGGTGCATCAAGAAACTCCATATCAAATAGAAAGGGAAATGGCTATGAGAAAAGCTACTGATGCAAACATGCCCCCTTTGGTGGAGGCAATCAAAAGTGGGGATTTGGAGAAGCTCCGATTTCTGTTGGACAACGGCCATTCCCCCAATGAAGTGCAGCGCTATACCACCAGTGACTTGTTCCACGAGGTCCAGAGTGCAATCCGAGAAATGTTTGGAAACGGCATTTTAGCGAAAGGTGCGATGGAACAGTTTCGGATGGTGAATGGTGGAGAGCAGGAGCATGTGCAAAAGACCCCTTTGGAGCTGGCGGTGCAGGAGAACCGGGAGAATATGGTGCGACTTCTGGTAGAGCGAGGGGCAGACTTGACGCAAAATGGGGATGAATTGATCTTTGCCGCAATCAAATGCCAGAATTACTCCACGCTTTCCTATTTGGTGGAAGCTGGTGTGAGATTGGAGGAAAATCAGCGCAGCATCTACCATCTGTTTTCCTTCTTGGAAGGGCAGAAGAATCCAGAACTGTTAACGATTGTGGACCGATTGCAGATAGACTTCAAAAGGTATGGTGGGGAACCACTGCGTACTGCGGTATGGGGTGGGGATCGGATGCTGGCAGAATATCTGATTCAGAATGGTGCCGATATCGACTATCATAAGCCGGACGAGATGTTTCCATATGCCTCGACTCCCGTGATCGAGGCGGCTCGGCAGAATGATTTCCACATGGTGCGCTGGCTTGTTGGACAAGGGGCGGATATCACCATTCCGGACAAATATGGGGATCGCCCTTATACCTTGGCGGTTCAAAATAAAAACCAGGAGATGGCCGCCTATCTAAGAAATTTGGAACCGGAGGATTGGCACAACGAGGAGAACAGGGCCCAGCAACTAGCAGCCTATAAGATGCCAACTGAGATGGTGGAATACTTAAAAACGGGACCGTTGCGACTGGAGTTCCCAGAGCAGGATGAGGTCCAATGGGCAGAACTATACTCGTACATGGACGTGCTGGAAGTGACATGGAAGAGGGAAAAGCTGCTCTCTGTCATGGCTCAGATGGACAATTACCCCGACTACCTGCTGTTGTGGAACCCCAAGGACAAGAGACTATGGTATCTGGATGTGGAGCATGAGGAATTTCATGCACTGGCCACTTGGGAAGATTTTATTGCAGACCCTGGTAAATATCTGAACGGAATGATCATTGGCTGGGAGTGTGGAAGTTGAGTGTGAGTATCATTGCGTATATGTTTGAGATTGTGCTGCTCATATGGTTTTTTGGGTGTATTGTGACCTATCGCCTGGGAAACGTGTTGCTGGTTGAGGGCATGGGGATAAAAAGCGCTGAATTTGGGATGCTTGTGGTGTATGCAGCTAGTATTCTGTTAAGAGTTGTACTGCCGCAGGTGGGGAATTGGTTTGTGCTTTCCGTGCTTGTCGTCTGGCTTGTGGTACAGTATTTCTGCCATTGGCATTTTACGATTTTTGGAGCAACTCCGGAAAAGATTCGGGGATATAACCAATGCTTTGAAGGCAGCCTTTGCATCGTACCACGACGAGCGGATCGGTTGATTCCAGATTTTTATCATATCGTTTTACACGTTTTGATTGTCTTGAATCTTGTGTTGCTCTGGTGTGCGTTCTAAAAAGTGGGTAAAAACCGTCGGTATGGAATCTAATCCCATACCGACGGTTTTTATGTCAAAATACAGAGGATAAGGTGTTTGTTAGTAGGGGGGATGTTTCAGTGTCTGGAATCTGGTTAAAAACCTTCTTCGATTAAATATGATAAACTTGTAGGAAGGACCACCTTTCATGACCAGTGTAACGGTTGGAAAACAAAATGCCCACCCAGTTTCTACTCTCTTAATCCTATAGTATGGCATTTCCAGATTGCGATACTTTCGTTCCAACTGAGATTTGTTTGTCCTATATAGCACTTTATCACTTTGAAGATAGATTGCACCGCCGAGGACACCCTCGTGGAAGAGACTTGCTATAAATGCATCTTTCATGCTGGGTTCTCCTCTTTTATTCTGTGTTTCTCACCGTCAGGCGATACAGAGCCAGAGAAAATAACGTGCTTCATTTCTAGTTCAGCTAAATCACTGCGTAATTCCCGGCGGTTTCCTGTGAACTCATAACCTTCCCGGCGATAGAAAGAGATTGCAGCGTGGTTGTTACTCAGGACCCATAGGGTTGGATTGTCACAACACAGTCCCTCGATATAATGCAGGAGCTGAGTCCCATATCCCTTTCGCTGTTCGGAGGGATGCACATAAAGATTTTCAATTAGATTTTCCTGTAAAGAAACGATGCCCTTTGGCGAGTCGAAATAAAGTAAGTAAAACACTTTACCTCGTGACAACTCTTTGCGAATGTAGTCTATTTGAGTTTCTATGGTATGGGCTTCAATGAAAGTGGGAGAGCAGAAGGACCTGTGGGATTCCCGCCAGGATTCCGCATGGATTTCTGCGGCTGCCCGAATATTAGCTTCTGTTACAAGTTGAAACATAGGCTGCTCCTTGTTACGTCGAATTTCCAAAACGGAGACTCAGGAAAGATTCCTAAAGGCTCCATACACAAGCCCGCTTTACGTACACCAATATTGTAGCGGTTGTGCCCTTATATATCAAGGGTGTTGCCAATATGAAGATCTACAAGAACTTCTTGTCGAATTCTGTAATTCTGGGTATAGTGGAAATAAGAATTCCCGTGTAAGAGAGTGAGAAATATGTTCTACCTTATGGTTAAGGAAAATCGCCATTCTTGACGAGAATACAATGTGATAACCGGCAAGAGCTATGTCTGGAATTGTAAATTTCTTAAGGCTATGCTATAATTTTTGCAAGTATAATGCGGTGGAATGGTGTGCATTAAGATTAGTCGCATTTTACGAAACCAGACGTATATGGGGTATATCTGCTACAACAAATCCTGGGTCAACAACTTCTTGGAAAAGAAGCGGGTGAAAAACTTTGATGAGGATACATTCATCCTCAAAAAGGGAAATTTTGAGCCCATTATTTCAGAAGAGCTGTGGCATCAATGTGATCGGATCCGAAAATCCAGAATTCGAGAGTACCGGTTACCATCTGGTGAGGAGCGCAAGCGAGGCATGAGATTTCCACAGCATCTGTGGGTCAAAAAACTTTGCTGTCGATGTGGGGCCGGTTTTCATCGCTATCGGTGGAGAGTCCTTCGGGATGGAACCCCTGTTTATGGATACCAGTGCATGAAGCGCACCCACGGGCCGGCAAAAAGCTATCTGAAAAAGCATGAAATCCAGGGACAAGAAATCTGTGAAGCCATTTCCGTCTGCCAGTGGAAGTTGGAGCTGATGGCAAAACGGATTTTTGACCAGATTTTGAGAGACCAGGGTAAAGCAGTGGCAAAAGCCTGTCAAATGCTAGAGTCCTGCATGTATGCTGCGGGCGTGCCGTTTGGGTCTACCAGAGAAGGGTTGCAGCGACAGATGGATAAATTGGAGAAGCGCATGTTAAGTTTGGGGCAAATGAGGGCGGATGGTGAACTGACACGAGAGCAATATCAGAAGCTATACGCTCAGACTGCCGCAGAGCGGGAGAAGATTCAGGGACAGCTGGAACATGCGTCGGTTGAAGGAGGAGGCGTGCCTAAGTTTGATCTGACTCAGATCAAAAAGAAGCTCGCTCAAGTGGTGGATGTATCAACGCCAAAGATTTCCGACGAGCTGGTGGAAGAGTTTGTAGACGTGGTGACACCGGTGGAGGACTACCACTATCGCTGGAAGCTGAATTTTGGAGAAATCCAGGAGCGAGGACGTTATGACCTTCTCCACCCAGAATCTCCTCCGGTGCTGTCTTTTACCATCGATTTTGAGATGGCGCGACAATATCGCAAGGAAAATGAGCTTCCACCCCAGTTTCGCAGAGGTAGTTGGAACGATTTGTTTGTTGAAGTGTACCTATGATTGAGAAAAAGGCAAAAGAACAGGCGCACTGCCATAGGGCAATGCGCCTGTTCGCGCGGATATGATAAAGAGTAGTGTTATATGCTTACTTGTCCATTGCACGGGGTTGTCTAATAGCCGCCTGCGCCGCAGCCAGCCGGGCAATGGGCACCCGGAAGGGGGAGCAGGAGACGTAGTCCAGGCCCACGTTGTGGAAGAACTGCACCGAGGAGGCCTCGCCGCCGTGCTCGCCGCACACGCCCAACTTCAGACCGGGCTTGGTCTTGCGGCCCAGGGTGGCAGCCATCTCCACCAGGCGGCCAACACCAACTTGATCCAGGCGCTGGAAGGGATCGAATTCGTAGATCTTCTTGTCGTAGTAGGACTCCAGGAACTTCCCGGCGTCGTCACGGGAGAAGCCAAAGGTCATCTGAGTCAGGTCGTTGGTACCGAAGGAGAAGAAGTCGGCCTCCTTGGCGATCTCATCGGCGGTGAGGGCGGCTCTGGGAATCTCAATCATGGTGCCCACCTTGTACTCCAGGTTGGTGCCGGACTCGCGGATGAGCTGGTCGGCGGTCTCCACCACCACGCCCTTGACGTAAGCCAGCTCCTTGACCTCGCCCACCAGAGGAATCATGATCTCAGGCACGATGGTCCACTCGGGGTGCTTGGCCTGGACGTTCAGAGCGGCCTTGATGACGGCGCGGGTCTGCATCCGGGCGATCTCAGGATAGGTGACAGCCAGACGGCAGCCACGGTGACCCATCATGGGGTTGAACTCGTGGAGGCTGGCGATGATGGCTTTGACGTCGGCCACACTCATGAACATGGCGTTGGCCAGCTGCTGGATGTCTGGCTCGTCGGTGGGGACAAACTCGTGGAGGGGGGGATCCAGGAAGCGGATGGTGATGGGGTTGCCCTCCATGGCCTCGTACATGGCCTCGAAGTCACCCTGCTGCATGGGCTCCAGCTTGGCCAGAGCCTTTTCCCGCTGCTCGGTGGTGTCCGAGCAGATCATTTCCCGGATGGCCAGGATGCGCTCACCCTCAAAGAACATGTGCTCGGTGCGGCACAGGCCGATGCCCTGGGCGCCAAACTTCATGGCCTGACGGGCGTCTCTGGGGTTGTCGGCGTTGGTGCGCACCTGGAGACTGCGATACTTGTCGGCCCAGGCCATAATGCGCCCAAACTCGCCGCCGATGGAGGCATCCACGGTGGGCAGAGGCTGGCCGTAGATGTTACCCGTGGAGCCGTCCAGGCTCAGCCAGTCGCCTTCCTTGTATACACGGCCAGCCAGCTCGAACTGGCGGTTGGCCTCGTCCATCTTGATGGCACCACAGCCGGAGACGCAGCAGGTGCCCATGCCACGGGCCACCACGGCGGCGTGGGAGGTCATGCCGCCACGGACGGTGAGAATACCCTGGGAGGCGGCCATGCCTTCGATGTCCTCGGGGCTGGTCTCCAGACGGACCAGAACCACGGGTTCGCCACGGTTGGCCCACTCCTTGGCGTCCTCGGCGGTAAATACGATACGGCCGCAGGCAGCGCCGGGGGAGGCGGGGAGGGCGGTACCCACGGGGGAGGCGTTTTTCAGAGCCTCGGGGTCAAACTGGGGATGGAGCAGAGAGTCCAGGTTGCGGGCGTCGATCATCAACACAGCCTGCTGCTCGGTGATCTGGCCTTCGTCCACCAGGTCACAGGCGATTTTCAGAGCGGCGGTGGCGGTGCGCTTGCCGTTCCGGGTCTGGAGCATGTACAGCTTGCCGTTTTCCACGGTAAACTCCATGTCCTGCATGTCGTGATAGTGGTCCTCCAGGGCCTTGGCGGCGGCCTCAAAGCGAATGTACGCCTCGGGGAACTTCTCGGCCATCTGGCTGATGGGCATGGGGGTGCGCACGCCGGCCACCACGTCCTCGCCCTGGGCGTTGACCAGGAACTCGCCCATGATCTTCTTCTCGCCGGTGGCGGGGTTGCGGGAGAAGGCCACGCCGGTGCCGCAGTTGTCGCCCATGTTGCCGAACACCATGGCCTGCACGTTGACGGCAGTGCCCCAGGAGCTGGGAATGTCGTTCATGCGGCGGTAGACAATGGCGCGGGGGTTGTTCCAGGAGCGGAACACGGCGTTGACAGCGCCCATCAGCTGCTCCTTGGGGTCGGTGGGGAAGTCGGCGCCGACTTTTTCCTTGTACTCGGCCTTGAACTGCTCGGCCAACTCTTTCAGGTCGTCGGCAGTGAGCTCCACGTCCTGGGTGACACCCCGGGCGTGCTTCATCTCGTCGATGAGCTCCTCGAAATACTTCTTGCCCACTTCCATGACCACGTCGGAGTACATCTGGATGAAGCGGCGATAGCAGTCATAGGCCCAGCGGGGATTGCCGGACTTCTCGGCCATGACCTGGACCACCTCTTCGTTGAGGCCCAGGTTCAGGATGGTGTCCATCATGCCGGGCATGGAGGCCCGAGCGCCGGAGCGGACGGAGACCAGCAGGGGGTTCTCGTGATCGCCGAACTTCTTGCCGGTGATCTCTTCCATCTTGACGATATATTCCAGAATCTGCTCTTGGATTTCTGGAGCAATGGCCTGACCGTCCTCATAGTAACGGGTGCAAGCCTCAGTGGTAATGGTAAATCCCTGGGGAACGGGCATGCCCAAGTTGGTCATCTCGGCCAGGTTGGCGCCCTTGCCGCCCAACAATTCTCTCATGTTGCCGTTTCCTTCGGAAAACAAATAGACATACTTGTGAGACATATACATTCCTCCGTTTTCGTGTGCTGCCCTTTACCAGGGAAAAGCTTATGATGACATTCTAGATAGATATGACCAAAAAGTCAAGAAGAATTTCGTGCGGTTTGTGCAAAGTGGCGATGTCAATTGGGTAAAAATGTGAGAAAAAGGCTTCTGTGCAAAAACGCGAAAATGGCGCTTCTCAAGGTTGTGAACTTGATTTTTGCGATGAAAATTTGCATCGGTGCAAAAATCCGTTGACAAAATAGCGGTTCATGCTATACTGAACACAGAATTACTTCAACAGATAGTTTTAGGAAAAAAGGCAGAGAAGGACAACCTTTTTTCTCCACCGGGCCGGGGTGGTTTCAGCCGGACGAATCGAAAGAAAAGGGGAATGAACAATGGGTTACACCAAGGAAGACATCATTCGCATTGTCAAGGAAGAGGATATTAACTTCATTCGCATGCAGTTTACCGACATTTTCGGTCAGCTGAAGAATGTGGCCATCACCGCTTCCCAGATTGAGAAGGCTCTGAACAACCAGATCACTCTGGACGGCTCCTCCATCGAGGGTTTTGTGCGCATCAACGAGTCTGACCAGTATCTGTACCCCGATCTGGACAGCTTTGCCATCTTCCCCTGGCGTCCCCAGCACGGCCGTGTGGCCCGGCTGATCTGCGACGTGTACAACCCCGACGGCACTCCCTTTGTGGGCGATCCCCGTGGTGTTCTCAAGCGGGTGCTGAAGAAGGCCCACGACATGGGCTATGATGCCTTCAACGTAGGTCCCGAGCCCGAGTTCTTCCTCTTCAAGACCGACGAGGAGGGCCGTCCCACCACCAAGACCAACGACGAGGCTGGTTACTTTGACCTGGGCCCCCTGGACCACGGCGAGTCCACCCGTCGGGAGATCTGCCTGGCCCTGGAGAAGATGGGCTATGAGATTGAGGCCTCTCACCACGAGGTGGCCCCCGGTCAGCACGAGATCGACTTCAAGTACTCCGACGCCGTGCAGTGCGCCGATAAGATCATGACCTTCAAGCTGGCGGTGAAGACCATTGCCCAGAAGAACGGCCTCCACGCCACCTTTATGCCCAAGCCCATTTTCGGCATTGCCGGTTCCGGTATGCACGTGAACATGTCCCTGTTCCGCAACGGCAAGAACGTGTTCTTTGATGAGAACGGCGACAAGAAGCTGTCCCATGAGGCCTACGCCTTCATGGCTGGTATTCTCCACCACATGAAGGGCATCACTGCCATTGCCAACCCCCTGGTCAACTCCTACAAGCGTCTGGTGCCCGGCTATGAGGCCCCCTGCTACATGGCCTGGTCTGCCTCCAACCGGTCCGCCCTCATCCGTATCCCCGCCGCCCGTGGCCAGTCCACCCGCGTGGAGCTGCGCAGCCCCGATCCCGCCTGCAACCCCTATCTGACCCTGGCCGTGTGCCTGGCCGCCGGTCTGGACGGCATTGAGCGGAATTTGACCCTCCCCGCCGAGATCACCGAGAACATCTTCGACATGACCCCCGCCACCCGCAAGCGCCGGGGCATCGAGGCCCTGCCCGGCTCTCTGGACGAGGCTCTGGTGCTGATGAAGAAGGACAAGCTCATCATGTCCACCCTGGGTGAGCACGTGGCCTGCCAGTTCATCGCCGGCAAGGAGAGAGAATGGGAGGAGTATCGCACTCGTGTGTCCAGCTGGGAGCTGGACAAGTACATGATCAACTATTGATCGCTCCCGCTGCCCTTGGGCAACAGGTGATGGGAGGAGTGTGAGATCTTGTGCAAAAAGTAATCGTAGCCTTTGAAAACCGCAAGACAGCGGCCAGCATTTCCGAGGTGCTGGAGAGCGGCGGTGTGGCAGAGTGTGTGGTGTGCCACAGCGCCTCCGAGGTGCGCCGCCTGGTGAACAAGCAGGGGCTGGGCGTGGTGGTGTGCGGGTTCAAGTTCCCCGACGGAGCGGGAGAGGACCTGTACTACGACCTGCCGCAGCAGTGCGTGATGCTGATGGTGGCCCCCCAGAATCGGCTGGAGCTGTGCGAAACCGAGGAGATCTTCCAGCTGCCTGCCCCGGTGAGTCGGGGAGACCTGCTGGCGTCGGTGCGGATGCTGCTGCAATTTGCCCGCCGTCGGGTCTCCAAGTACCCGGTGCACATCCACCGCAGTGAGGAGGAGAACCAGCTGGTGGCTCAGGCCAAGGCGCTGCTCATGGACCGACACGGCATGACGGAGGCACAGGCCCACCGCTTCCTGCAAAAGGAGAGCATGGACCACGGCTCCAAGCTGGCGGAGACCGCCCGCATTGTGCTGGGAAATTCCATATAATTGATAGGCGAGGAGCAGCTACCAAGCTGTTCCTCGCTTTTTTCGGGTATCTCTCCTTCCTTCCCTTCATATAACACCAGGGAAGGGAGTGGTGGTATGAACTTCACCAAAATGCACGGGCTGGGCAACGACTATATCTTCCTCTACTGCCCTCAGGGGGAGCCGGAGGGGGCGGAGGAGCTGGCCCGGCAGCTGTCCCACCGCCATACCGGAGTGGGGGGAGATGGGCTGATCTGCATTTGCCCATCGGAGAACGCGGACTTCCGCATGGCCATGTTCAATGCGGATGGCTCCCGAGGGACCATGTGCGGCAATGGCATCCGCTGCCTGGGCAAGTACGTATACGACCGGAAGCTGACCACGAAGACCCGCCTCACCGTGGAGACCGGGGGCGGTGTCCGAACCGTGGACCTTCAAGTGGAGGGAGGAAAGGTGGCGGAGGTCACCGTGGATATGGGAGTGCCCCAGGTGGGCAAGCCCATGGCCTTGCAAGTGGAGGACATCCAGGTGGAGGGCACTCCTGTGTGGATGGGGAATCCCCACCTGGTGTGTCTGGTGGAGGAGGTAGCGGCGGTGGACGTGACACGCCTGGGGCCCCAGCTGGAGGTCCATCCTAAGCTGTCCCAGCGGGTGAATGTGGAGTTTGTGGCCCCCCGGGACAGGGCCCACATTGCCATGCGGGTGTGGGAGCGGGGCAGTGGGGAGACCATGGCCTGCGGCACCGGAGCCAGCGCTGCCCTGGCCGCTCTGGCCTCCTCTGGCGTGACGGAACGGAGCGCAGTGGTGGCCCTGCCTGGCGGGGAGCTGTCCATCTCCTGGGGGGAGGATGGGCACGTGCATATGACGGGACCCGCTGTGACGGTGTTCGACGGTGAACTTACCCATTGACCCCAGGTGGAAGATGTTGTACAATAAACGGAGAATTTTAATGCTGTAAACAGCTGAATACAGGAGGAACACCCATGGCCACCATCAACGAAAACTATTTGAAATTGCCCGGCAGCTATCTCTTCTCGGAAATTGCCCGGAGAGTGGCGGCATATGCCCAGGCAAACCCGGATAAATCCCTCATCAAGCTGGGCATCGGAGACGTGACCCGGCCTCTGGCTCCTGCTGTCACCGAGGCCATGCACAAGGCGGTGGACGAGATGGCCACCGGGGCTGGCTTCCACGGCTACGGTCCCGAGCAGGGCTATGAGTTCCTGCGCCAAGCCATTGCCCAGCACGATTACGCCGCCCGGGGCGTCACCATCGCCCCCGATGAGATTTTCGTCTCCGACGGCGCCAAGAGCGACTGCGGCAACATCGGAGACATCTTCGGTGTGGACAACGTGGTGGCTGTGTGCGACCCCGTGTACCCCGTGTACGTGGACACCAACGCCATGGCAGGCCGAGCCGGGGACTATGACGAGGCCAGCCAGCACTGGTCCAAGCTGGTGTATATGCCCTGCACCGCCGAAAATGGTTTCTCTCCCGCCATTCCGGAGGAGAAGGTGGACCTCATCTACCTCTGCTTCCCCAACAACCCCACCGGAGCGGTGGCCAGCCGGGAGCAGCTGGAGGCGTGGGTGGCCTACGCCAACGCCAATGATGCGGTGATTCTCTACGACTCCGCCTATGAGGCCTTCATCACCCAGGAGGATGTCCCCCACACCATCTTTGAAATTGAAGGGGCCAAGACCTGTGCCATTGAGTTCCGCTCCTTCTCCAAGACCGCCGGCTTCACCGGTACCCGCTGTGCCTACACCGTGGTGCCCAAGGAGCTGGTGCGGGGCGGGGCCTCCCTCAATAGCCTGTGGAATCGCCGCCAGTGCACCAAGTTCAACGGCGTGCCCTACGTGGTGCAGCGGGGCGCTGAGGCCGTGTACTCTCCCGAGGGGCAGGCCCAGGTGAAGGAGACCATCGCCTACTACCAGCGCAACGCCCAGGTCATCCGGGAGGGGCTGACGAAAGCGGGGCTCACCGTGTCCGGCGGCGTCAACGCCCCCTATATCTGGGTCAAGACCCCGGAGGGAATGGGCTCCTGGGAGTTCTTCGATCTGCTGCTGGAGAAGGCCAACGTGGTCACCACCCCTGGTGCAGGCTTTGGCCCCAGCGGCGAGGGTTACATCCGAGTCACCGCCTTCGGCGATGCCCAGGCCACTCAGGAGGCTGTGGCACGCATCGTGTCTGTGCTGGGCTGAATTTCATAGAATCGTTCGAGAACTGTCTCGCCATATGGCGGGGCAGTTCTTTTTTGCCTGTCATACCCCGGGACAGGCCCTCATACAATGGGGTGTACCATACGAAAGGAAGGGAGTTACATGGTGGACAGCCCATTTCGGCAGGTGGTTGCCCTGATGCCTCAACATCTCCGGTGTGCCCTCAAACAGCTGCCCCAGGAGAAGCGGGAACGGGTGGAGGAGATCCGCCTGCGTCAGGGATTTCTGCCCACGGTGTTGGACGGAGACGGAGAACGGGACGTGGGAGAACTGGTGGTGACGGGGGAACTGCTCCGGCAGGTGCTGGAACAGGCCAGCCAGGCCTCTGCCCACACGGTGCTGGACCAGGTGCAGCGGGGGTTTCTCACCCTGCGGGGCGGGCACCGCATCGGCATCTGCGGCACCGCTGTGGTGCGGGACGGGAAGGTGGCCACCTTGCGGGAGATTTCCTCTCTGTCTGTGCGCATTGCCCGCCCGGTGGTGGGACAGGCTGAGGCCCTGCTTCCCCAGCTGATGGAGGGGGAGCGGCTGCAAAATACCCTGATTTTTGCTCCGCCGGGGGCGGGGAAGACCACCTTGCTCCGGGACTTGGTGCGGGGACTGTCCGACGGGGTGGCCGCGCCTCCGTTGCGTCTGGCGGTGGCAGACGAGCGGGGAGAGATCGCCGCCATGTGGCAGGGTGCCCCTCAGATGTATGTGGGGCGTCACACCGACATTCTGGACGGGTGCGGCAAGGCCGCTGCGGTGTCCATTCTGCTGCGAGGCATGAATCCACAGGTCATCGCCATGGACGAGATCACCCAGATGGAGGATGTGGAGGCCATGGTCCAGGCGGTGGGGTGTGGGGTATCTCTGCTGGCCACCGCCCACGGGGCGTGTATGGAGGATTTTCAGCGGCGTCCGGTGTATCGTCGCCTGTGGCAGTCCGGGGTATTTCGCCGGGTGGTACTGCTGGGAGGCAGCGGAACAAACCGCACCGCCCGGGTGGAGGTGGTGGCATGATTCGTCTGATGGGGGCCGCCTGTTTGGCCTGCGGGGCCATGGGCCTGGGGCTGGGGGCTATCGCACACCTGGATGGGCGTGTGAAGGACCTGCGGAGCCTGTTGGTGGGGCTGGAGTGTGTGCAGCGGGAGCTGTCTTGGAAGCTGGCCCCGTTGCCCGATGCGTTGAACCTGGCCGCCCAACAGTGTCAGGGAGCCCCGGGGGAGTTTTTCACCCTGTGCGCCCACGGGGCCCAGAACCTGCGGGGCCGCACCTTTTCCCAGGTGTGGCAGCAGGCGGGGGAGGCCAGCCAGATGCGACTGGAGCAGCTGGACGTGGAGCTGTTGGACGCCCTGGGGTCCGTGCTGGGCCAGTATGATGGGGAGAGCCAGCGCCAGGCGTTGGAGCACACCCGGGAGCAGCTGGAGGAGCAGCTGGCTCAGGCTTGTGAGCAGCGGCGGCGGTTGGGCCGGGTATACGGTGCCCTGGGGGTGACGGCCGGGGCGGTTTTGATGATCTTATTCGTATAAGGAGACACCTAGGGATGAATGTGGACTTAATTTTTAAAATCGCTGCCATTGGCATTTTGGTGTCGGTGCTCAACCAGGTGCTGGCCCGGTCTGGACGGGATGAGATGGCCACCATGACCACCCTGGTGGCTCTGGTGGTGGTGCTGATGATGGTGGTGCAGGAGATCAGCGCCCTCTTTGACCTGGTGAAGACCCTGTTTGACCTATGAGCCAGATGGTCATGGTGTCGGGGGGCGTGCTGGTGGCGGTGGTGTGCGGGGTGGTGGTGCGCAAGCAGGCCCCGGAGATCGCCCTGGTGCTCACCCTGTGTGCCGCCGTGGCCGTGTTGGTGGCGGTGTCTGGAGAGCTGGGGCTGATTGTGGGCTATATCCAGAGGTTGGCCCAAGCGGGCGGCATCTCTCAGGAGCTCATCACTCCGGTGATGAAGACCACAGGCATCGCCATGCTGTGCAAATTCACCGCGGACTTTTGCCGGGATGCCAAGGAAAACGGCCTGGCCAGCGCCGTGGAGCTGGCGGGGACGGTGTTGGGCCTGGTGGCGGCCATGCCCCTGCTCCAGGGGGTGCTGTCGCTGCTGGAAGAACTGCTGAGTTAGGAGGGGAGAGCATGCGGTGGGTGTGGGCGCTGTGTCTGGCGCTGCTGCTGTGTGTGGTTCCGGCCCGGGCTGTCTCCACAGACCAGATACTGGAGGGCCAGGAGGACGCCCTGGGCATCGAGGAGATGGAGTGGGAGGCCGAACAGCAGGGGGGCAGCGCCGTCTATGGGGAGAGCCTGGACGAAGGACTCCAGGGCCTCGTGGAGACGGGGAAGGGGGAGATGTTCGGCATCGTCCGTGCCGGGGTGCGCTCGGCCACCATCCTTTTTGTCATCCTCCTGCTGTGCGGGCTGGCCCAGACGGTGTACGACGCCGGAGGGGGAAATGAGATTCCGGTGGTGTCCCTGGCGGGGGCTCTGGCGGTGACGGTGGCAGCGGTGGCGGACATGTCCTCCCTGTTGGGGTTGGGGTGTACCGCCATGGAGCGCATGACCGCCTTTGCCACGGTGCTGCTGCCGGTGGTGGCGGGGGCCACCGCCGCCACCGGGGCCATTGCCGGAGCGGCGGCCCGTCAGATGGCGGCGGCGGGGTTTTCCAGCCTGTTGATGAACGTCATCCAGCGGGTGCTGCTGCCCATGGTCTACGGGTATGTGGCGGCCAGTGTGGCGTGGGCAGCCCTGGGCAATCCGGGGCTGAAGCAGATGGCCGGGTGGCTGAAATGGGTGGCCACCTCGGTGTTGGTGGTGCTGATGATGGTGTTTGTTGGATATTTATCCATGAGCGGGGTGGTGTCCGGTTCGGTGGATGCCATGTCCATGAAGGTGGCCAAGTTCGCCATCTCCGGGGCCATTCCGGTGGTGGGGGGCATTTTGTCCGACGCCTCGGAGACCATTTTGGCCTCGGCGGGGATATTGCGCAGTTCGGTGGGGGTGTTTGGCATGGTGACCATACTGGGCATCTGTTTGGTTCCTGTGCTCCAGCTGCTGGTGCACTATCTGCTCTATAAACTGGTGGCGGCCCTGGCGGCCACCATGGGCCAGAGCCGGGTGTGCGGACTGGTGGAGCAGATTGGCGGGGCCTTTGGCCTCATCATGGGGATGACCGGGGCCTGTGCGCTGCTACTGTTGGTGACTCTGGTGTCCTCGGTATCGGCGGTGACCGGATGAGCGGCTGGATGGAGCAGTGGCTGCTGGGTGTGGCCTGTGCGTCCATGGTGATGGTGGTGTCCGGGGCCCTGGTGAAGGGGGGTGGCGGACAGCGGGTGTGCAAGCTGGTGGGCAGCCTGCTGCTGTTGCTGGTGACCCTGGGGCCCATGGTGGGCATGGAAGAAGAGGACTGGCAGGAGATGCTGCAATGGGATACTCGGGCCATGGAGGAGGCAGAGGAGGCGCTCATGGAACAAAATCAATTGCTGTATGAATCCATCATAGAGGAGGAAACCGGCGCATATATTTTGGACAAGGCGGAATCGCTGGGTGTGACGTGTCAGGTGGAGGTGGTGGTTGCATGGGATGACGAGATACCGCAGCCGTGGTCAGCCTGCTTAACAGGGACCTGGACCCAGGCGCAGAGAGACGCCCTGGCGGACATGATGCAGGCGGACCTGGGGATTCCCTATGAGCGCCAGAGCTTTGAGGTGATATCGGGGTGAAGTGGAATTGGAACATGCCCAATGGGGAGCAGTGGCGCAGCTGGCTGCGGCAATACAAGCTGGTGCTGATTCTGGCCGTGGTGGGGTTGGTGCTGGTGGCCTGGCCCACCCAGCGCACCGCTACCTCGGGCCCGGACACCCAGGGCCAGGAGGCAGAGGAGGAGTCCTTCTCGGTGGAAGAGCTGGAGCAGCGGCTGGCCCAGGCCATCTCCCGCATCCAAGGGGCGGGGGACGCCACGGTGCTCCTCTCCCTGGACCAGGGGGTGGAGCGGGTGCTGGCTGAGGACCGGGTGGAAGAGCAGGGAGAGAAGGAGAGCTCCCAGGAGCAGACCACGGTGATCTGCGACGGGGAGGATGGAGAGGAAGTGGTTCTGCTGACCCAGTATTACCCCAGTTTTCGAGGGGCGCTGGTGGTGTGCCCAGGCGGGGACGACCCCCAGGTGCAGCTGGCTATCACCCAGGCGGTGTCGGCCCTCACCGGGCTGGGCTCGGACCGGATTACCATATGTGCGGGCGACTGAATTCGATGTCATTTAGGAGGTAGAAGGATGAGCGTTTGGAAACGCAATGCAGTGGTGTTGGCCATCGTGCTGTTTGTGGGGGTGGCGGTGTATCTCAACTGGTCCTACAACAACCAACTCACCGGAGAGGGTAGCGGCACCGACGGCAGTGACGGCAAGGTGCTGGGCCAGACCACCCTGGTCAATGGCGTGGACGAGGAGCAGGATGGGGAGACGGCGGAGGGCCAGACGGAGGAGGAGACGGGCAGCGGCTACTTTGCCAGCGCCCGGCTCAACCGTCAGCAGGCCCGGGACAGCGCCCTGGAGCTGTTGCAGGAGGCGGCGGCCGACGAGAAGGCGGACCAGAAGGTGGTGGATGAGGCCAACGCCTCCATCCAGACCATGGCCGACGACACCCTCTCGGAGGCCCAGGTGGAGAACCTGGTCACCGCCAAGGGATACGGAGACTGTGTGTGCTTCATTGGGGAGGACGGCGTGAACCTGGTGGTGTCCTCCACAGACCAGGGCCTGAGCGAGACGGATATTGCGAAAATCGTGGAGATTGTGCGGGAAGAAACGGGACTCAGCGCAGATCAGATCAAGATCATTGAGGCCAAACCCTAGAAAAACAGGATTGTATTTTAGGCCTTGCGGTGGTATAATGTCTCCAGTTATCTGAAACCGGGCGGACGTTTGGCTGCCCTGAGAACGAAGAAGGAGCGTGAGGCAGTATGGCCGAAGGCAAGGAATATATCTCCCGCCAGGAAGAGCTGGGAAGCGTGAACATCTCTGAGGAGGTTCTGGCCGTCATCGCCGGGGCAGCAGCTATGGAAGTGGACGGCGTGAGTGCTCTGGGCACCACCCTGACCAACGACGTGGCGGCTCTGGTGACCCGCAAGAGCGTGGCCAAGGGCGTCCACCTGGAGGTGGAGGGCGAGGCCGTGATGGTGGACGTCACCATCCTGGTCAAGTACGGCTACGTGGTGCCCGAGGTGGCCAAGAACGTGCAGGACGCCATTCAGAACGCAGTGATGAACACCAGCGGCCTGGACGTGGCCGGGGTCAACGTCACCGTGTCCGGTGTGACCTTCCAGAAGTAAACAAAACAAGGCGGAGCCGCTGCGTGATGTGCGCAGCGGCTCTTTTGCGTTTTGCACAGGGAATCTGCGGGGAATGGGGCTGGGTTGCCCATTTGTCCAAATTCGTCGCAGGGGGCGGGAAAGGGGTTTTCTTTTCCCACCATTGCGTGTATAATCAATGTATATACACATTGGGGGAGTATGCCCCTTTTAGATTAGGCGGCGGGTGAGCCGCGAAAGGATGAAGGTTCCATGACCAGAAAAACAGCCCGGGAAATTGCGATGCATCTCACCTTTGAGCTGGCGTTTTCCAACCTGAAGGCGGACCAGCTGCTGGAGCGGGAGCTGACGGAAGAGGCCTTTGCAGCCAGAGGCCAGGAGGAAGAGCTGTACGCCCAGTTCCCCGGCGAAGGGCTCAAAGAGTATATTGTCACTCTGGTGCGGGGAGTGGCTGACCACGGTGCCGAGCTGGACGGCTACATTGAGCGCCACGCCAAGGGATGGCGGTTCTCCCGCATCGACCGGGTGGCGGCGGCCATCATGCGCTTGACCATGTACGAGATTTTGTACATGCCCGATGTGCCCAACAAGGTGGCCATCAACGAAGCAGTGGAAATTTCCAAGAAGTACCTGGATGAGGACGTGGTGCGGTTTGTCAACGGTATCTTGGGCGCATTCGTCCGGGAGGAGTTTCCCCAGGAACAGGACTGACGAGAAGACAACGAGGGAGGGGACAAGGATGGCAGGAATGTGTTTGGGATTTGACACCAGCAACTATACCACGTCGGCGGCGGTGTTTGACGGCAGAGTGGGGGTAAACCACGGCCGTCTCCTGACGGTGCAAGAGGGCTCCCTGGGTCTGCGTCAGAGCGAGGCGGTGTTTCAGCACGTCAAGCGTCTGCATCTGATGACCGAGGCGCTGCGGGCCGAAGGGGCCATGGGAGAAATCCGGGCCGTGGGCGCCTCCACCCAGCCCCGGGAAGTTGAGGGGTCTTACATGCCCTGCTTCCTGGTGGGCGAGGGACAGGGACGGTCTCTGGCTGCAGCCCTGGGCGTGCCCTTCTATCCCTGTTCCCATCAGCAGGGCCACATTGCGGCGGCCGCCTGGTCGGCGGGGCGGGAGGACCTGATGGACCAGCCCCACCTGGCCTGGCACCTGTCCGGCGGCACCACTGAGCTGTTGGTGGTGCACCCCCACGGGCACACCGTCCAAGCCGAGCTCATCGGCGGCACCTCGGACATCTCCGCGGGCCAGCTGGTGGACCGCATCGGCGTCATGCTGGGCCTGGACTTCCCGGCGGGAAAGGCCATGGACGTGCTCAGCCGGGACTCTCAGGAGGAGAAGTACTTTGTGGTGAAGACCAAGGAGGGCTCCTTCTCCCTGTCCGGCATGGAGAATAAGATCAAGGGCATGGCAGAGGCCGGGGTAGCTCCCGCCGACGTGGCCCGATTCACCTTTGAGACCCTGGCCTCGGTGCTGGCCCGCACCACTGCCTGGGCCCAGAAAAAATACGGAAACCTGCCCGTGCTGTGCTCCGGCGGCGTGGCCTCCAACTCTCTGCTGCGCAGTCGCCTGGAGCCTCTGGGGGCCATCTTTGCGCCGCCCCAGTACTCCACGGACAACGCCCTGGGTGTGGCCATCCTGGCCCACCGGGCGGTGGAACGGGGGATTGAGCCGTGAGCGGCGCCCAGCTTCCCGTCTATTCCGTCTCCCAGGTCAACGGGTATCTCAAGGAGCTGGTGGACGGCGACCCCCTGCTGCGGGGACTGCTGGTGCGGGGCGAGGTGTCCAACTACAAGTGTTACCCCTCCGGGCACCACTACTTTTCCCTCAAGGACGAGCAGGGGAGTATCCGCTGCGTTATGTTCCGGGGGGATGCGGCCCGGCTGCGCTTTAAGCCCGTCAACGGCCTGTCGGTGATTGCCTACGGCCGAGTGTCCGTCTATCCCCGGGACGGCCAGTATCAGCTGTACTGTACCCAGCTGATGGAGGATGGGCGGGGAGCCCTGGACCGGGCCTTCGAGGAGCTGAAAAAGAAGCTGGAGGCCCAGGGCCTCTTTGACCCGGCCAAGAAGCAGCCATTGCCCGCCTATCCCAGGCGCATCGCCCTGGTGACTTCCCCGGCGGGAGCTGCGGTGCGGGATATGATTCGCATTCTGCGCCAGCGCTGGCCCCTGACCCAGGTGTTGGTGGTGCCGGTGCGGGTGCAGGGGGAGGGGGCGGCAGAGGAGATCGCCGCCGCCATCCACCAGGTGAACAACCGAGACGACATCGACCTCATCATCACCGGCCGAGGCGGCGGCTCCCGGGAGGACCTGTGGGCCTTCAACGAGGAGCCGGTGGCCTGGGCCATTGCCCTGTCCAACATCCCCGTCATCTCGGCGGTGGGCCATGAGCCGGATGTGACCATCTCCGACTACGTGGCGGATCTGCGGGCTTCCACTCCCTCCAACGCCGCCGAATTGGCGGTGCCAGACCAGCAACAGGAGCGGCAGCGGCTGGAGGGGCTCACCCTCCGGCTGAGACAGGCCATGGAGGTCCAGCTGGACCGGGACCGGAAGGAACTGACCCGTCTGGAGCAGAGCCGTGTGCTGCGCAACCCCGTGGCGGTGGTGGATGACCAGCGTATGCGTTTGGATGGTGTGCAGCGCCGTCTAGCCATGGCCTTGGAGCGTACCCTGCGCCGGGGCCGAGTGGAGCTGGCGGGGCTGGCGGGCCGGGTGGACGCCATGAGCCCGCTGAAGGTGCTCAGCCGGGGCTATGCCATCGCCAAGGCAGAGGGGCGGGCGGTGACTACGGTGGAGCAGGTACAACCTGGCCAGGCCATGGACGTGCTGGTGGCAGATGGCGTGTACCACTGCCGGGTGGAAGAAAAGGAGGAACAGCAGTGGCGGTAAAGAAGAAGAGCTTTGAGGAATCCATGAAGCGGCTGGAGGAGATTGTCTCCCAGCTGGAGCGAGGCGAGTCCAGCCTGGACCAGTCGCTGAAACTGTTTGAAGAGGGGACCGGTCTGGCCGCCCACTGCACCCAGATGCTGGACCAGGCCGAGCAGAAGGTCCGCCTGCTGCTGGGCGGGGAGGCCCAGGAGGAGGTCCCCTTCCAGGAAGGAGAACAAAACGATGGACTATGAGGCACAATATGAGCAGGCCCGCCAGATGGCGGAGCAGGCCCTGAAAGAGAGCCTTTTGGATATGGGCCCCCACCAGGAGCTGTTGCAGGCCATGCGGTACAGCCTGTTGGCCGGGGGCAAGCGGATTCGTCCGGTGCTGGTGTTGAAGTTCTGTGAGGCCCTGTGCGGGTCCATGGAGCCCGCTGTGGACTACGCCGTGGCGGTGGAGATGCTCCATACCTATTCCCTCATCCACGACGACCTGCCCTGTATGGACAACGATGACCTGCGCCGGGGCAAGCCCACCTGCCACAAGGTGTACGGAGAGTGCACCGCTGTGCTGGCCGGTGATGCCCTCCAGGCGGAGGCCTTTTCCCGGCTGGCCACCTCCCGGCGTACCCAGCGTGTGGAATCCAACGGCGAGGCCTGTGCCGTGCTGGCCCAGGCGGCGGGTGCCATCCAGGGCATCTGCGCCGGGCAGTACCTGGACATGAACGGGGACAACCAGACCGAGGAGCGGCTGAACCTGGTGCACAGCTGGAAGACGGCGGCCCTTCTCAAGGCCGCCTGCCTGCTGGGCCTGACTGCCTCCCCGGTGGCTCCCACCATGGCACAGTGGAAGGCGGCCAAGGAGTACGCCCAGGGCCTGGGTATGGCGTTCCAAATTCGGGACGACATGCTGGACGAGGAGTCCACCACCCAGCAGCTGGGCAAGCCCGTGGGGTCTGACCGGGAGAACGGCAAGGTGACCTATGTCACCCTGTATGGCCTGGACTCCTGCCAGGAGCTGGTGCAGCGGTATACCCACCGGGCCAAGCTGGCGGTGCAGGAGGCGTTCCCGGACACAGGTGAGTTCCTCTGCGCTCTGGCGGATGCCCTGGCCAAGCGGGACCACTAAAAAGGGAGGTATACGCCATGATCTCACCCATCTTATTTCTGGCTGTGGCCGCCTGGGCCATTGCCCAGGCGTTGAAGATGCTCATCTCCGTGGTGGTCTACCGCAAGGTGGACTGGAGCTACCTGTTCACCGGCGGCGGAATGCCCAGTTCCCACTCGGCTCTGGTGTGTGCCTGTGCCTCTGGTATCGGCATGACCGCCGGGTTTGACCAGCCGGTGTTCGCCCTGGCGGTGGTGGTGGCCTTTGTGGTGATGTACGACGCCGCCAACGTCCGCAAGGAGACGGGAGAGCAGGCCAAAATCCTCAACTACATCATGAAAAACTGGGATGAATACAAGCCAGAGCTGTTTGCCGAGGAACTCAAGGAGCTCATCGGCCACACCCCGCTGCAAGTGGCAGCCGGGGCAGTTCTGGGTGTCGTCGTGGGGACAGCTGGAGCGTATTTTCTGCTGTAACCCCCATACAGGAAGGAGTGGAGCCGCGTGTTGCCTCAGCAATACAGCGAGATGACAGACCAACAGGCCAGACAGCTGTGCCAGCAGCTGCGGGTACAGATGATCCAGACGGTCTCCAAGACCGGGGGACACCTGGCCTCCAGTCTGGGCGTGGTGGAGATCTTGGTGGCGGTGCACCGGGTCTTTGACCTGGATGTGGACCGTCTGGTCTTTGACGTGGGCCACCAGTGCTACGCCCACAAGCTCCTCACCGGGCGGGGCTCGGCCATGAACACCCTGCGGAAGTTCGGCGGCCTGTCCGGCTTCCCCAAGCCCCACGAGAGCCGGGCAGACGCCTTCATTGCCGGCCACGCCTCCAACTCGGTGTCCGTGGCCCTGGGCATGGCCCGGGCCCGTACCGTCAACAAGGAAGACTACAGCGTGCTGGCCCTCATCGGGGACGGCGCGCTCACCGGTGGACTGGCCTTTGAGGGCCTGGCCGATGCGGGCAGCAGCGGCGAGCCCATCATTGTCATCCTCAACGACAATGGCATGTCCATCACCAAGAGCGTGGGCGGCGTGGCCGCCCACCTGTCCCGCCAGCGCCTCAAACCCCAGTACCTGCACCTGAAAAAGCTCTACCGCAGTGTCACCGGGAAAAATGCCGTGGGACAAGCGGTTTACAAGGTCACCCACCGGGCCAAGAAGATGGTGAAGGACGCCATCTTGGGCTACTCCATGTTTGAGGACATGGGCTTTACCTACCTGGGCCCTGTGGACGGCCACGACGTGAGCTACCTTACCCGGATGTTCCGCTACGCCAAGGAGCTCAATTGCCCGGTGCTGCTCCACGTCAAAACTGTAAAGGGGAAGGGCTATACACCGGCAGAACGCCAACCGGATCAGTTCCACGGGGTGGGCCCCTTTGATGTGGAGAAGGGGCTGGCGGTGTCCAAGGCAGGGGGCGCTAACTTCTCCTCGGTGTTTGGGGAGACCATGTGCCAGCTGGCTGAGGAAAAACCGGAGCTGGTGGCCATCACGGCAGCTATGCGGCTGGGCACTGGCCTGGACGAGTTTGCCCGCCGCTATCCCCAACGATTCTTTGACGTAGGTATCGCCGAGGGCCACGCGGTGGCCATGACTGGAGGTCTGGCCAAGCAGGGAGCCCTGCCGGTGTTTGCGGTGTACTCTACGTTCTTACAGCGGGGCTATGACATGCTCATCCACGACATGGCCCTGCAAAACCTCCACGGCATCCTGGCCGTGGACCGGGCGGGCCTGGTGGGAGAGGACGGCGAGACCCACCACGGCGTGTTTGATGTGGGCTTTTTGTCCACGGTGCCCGGGATGCAGATTTTATGCCCTGCCAGCTTTGCCGAGCTGCGGGCCATGCTCCGCCATGCGGTGTGTGAGATGACCGGCCCGGTGGCCATTCGTTATCCCCGGGGCGGGGAAGGGCAGTGGACCCAGGTGGCCGGGGTGGACGGCACCACGGTGATTCAAGAGGGCACCGATGTGACCTTGGTGGCCTATGGCACTATGGTGGACCAGGTGCTCCAGGCCGCCCAGCTCTTGGAGCAGCGGGGGCACTCCGTAGCGGTGGTGAAGCTCAACAGCATCCGTCCCCTGGATATGGGCCCCATCCGCCGCCTGTGTGAGCAAACCGGGCGGCTCATCGTAGCCGAGGAGTGCAACGACTCCGGCTGCGTGGGACGTACCATCATCTCGGAGCTGGCCTTGGCCGGGGTGCCTGTGAAGGCGGCCCTGATGAATCTGGGAGACCAGTTTGTGCCCCAGGGCTCGGTGGCCCAGCTGCGGGAGATGACCGGCATCGACGGGGCAGGAATTTGTCAAAAAGCAATGGAGGTGATCGCCAATGGCTAAAAAACGCTTGGATGTGCTGATGGTGGAGAAGGGGCTGGTGGAGAGCCGCCAAAAGGCCCAGGCCATCATCATGGCCGGACAGGTGTATTCTGGGGAGAAGCGCCTGGACAAGGCGGGGATGACCCTGGATGAGGATACGGCCCTGGAGGTGCGGGGCCAGACCCTGCGCTACGTCAGCCGGGGCGGGTTGAAGCTGGAGAAGGCGATGAAGCACTTCCCCATTGACCTTAAGGGCAAGACGGCGGCGGACATTGGCGCCTCCACCGGAGGCTTCACCGACTGTATGCTGCAAAACGGGGCGGCCAAGGTGTACGCCGTAGACGTGGGCTATGGCCAGCTGGCCTGGTCTCTGCGCAGCGACGAGCGGGTGGTGGTGCTGGAGCGCACCAATGCCCGGTACCTGTCTCATAACGAGATCCCTGACGTGCTGGACTTTGCCTCCATTGACGTCTCGTTTATCTCTTTGAAATTGATTCTTCCCGCCCTGCGCCAACTCATGAGCGAGGACGGGGAGGTGGTGGCCCTCATCAAGCCCCAGTTCGAGGCCGGACGGGAGAAGGTGGGCAAAAAGGGCGTGGTCCGGGACCCCGCCGTCCACCTGGAGGTGCTGGAGCACTTCACCCAGCACGCCGCCGAGGCGGGCTTTACCGTCAAGGGCATTGACTTCTCTCCCATCCGTGGCCCAGAGGGCAACATCGAGTATCTGGGGTATATGCAGGCCAAGCCGGGAGAGCCGGAGTGGGGCGACCTGGAGGACTTGGTACGCCGCTCCCACGCCCAGATGGAAGGAGAGAACCCATGAAGGTGCTACTCAGCCCCAACCCTTACCGGGACCGGGGGCTTAAAACAGCCATGACCGCCAAGCGGATTTTGGAGGACAACGGGGCCCAGGTGGTCATCTGCCTGCCTTTTGATCTGGAGGACTCCAGCCGGGTCCACCTGCCCGCCCACCAGCCCTTTGGGCAGATGAGCGCCGAGCTGGAGGACACCGACGTGCTGGTGTGCTTTGGCGGGGACGGCACCATCCTCCACGCCGCCCGGGACGCAAACGCCCACCAGATTCCGGTGCTGGGCATCAATCTGGGCAGCGTGGGCTTTATGGCCGAGCTGGAGCAGCACGAGCTGTCCATGCTCAGCCGCCTGACGGCGGGAAAGTACACCATTGAGAAGCGGATGATGCTGGACATCACTGTGCGCCGGGACGGGCGGTGGGTGTTCTCTGAGACCGCCCTCAACGACGCCGTGATCACCAAGGGCACCTCGGTGGCCCGGGTGCTGGACCTGCAAGTGACGGGGGACCGGACGGTGATCTCCTCCTTCTCTGGGGACGGAGTGGTCATCGCCACCCCCACCGGGTCCACTGCCTACTCTCTGGCGGCAGGGGGGCCCATTGTGGAGCCCACAGCGGAGAATATGATCATCACTCCCATCTGCGCCCACTCCCTCCACGCCAAGCCCTTTGTGCTGGGCAGTGAGCGGTCAGTGGGGGTGCGGCTGGCCCCAGGCAGCCGGAAAAATGCCAGCCTGTCGGTGGACGGCGGCCGGGCGTTCAAGGTCCAGCCGGGGGACTGGGTGGAGTGCCGCCGGTCCCGCCACGTGACCCGGCTGGTCAAGCTCACCGGACGGACCTTCTACGAGGTTATCAATCAGAAATTGGGAAAGGCGTGAGAGGATGAAGTCAAAGCGACAGTCGGAAATTCTGCGTATCATCGCCGAGCAGGACATTGAGACCCAGGAACAGATGCTGGAGAGCCTGCGGGCGTGTGGGATTTTGGCCACTCAGGCCACCATTTCCCGGGACATAAAAGAGCTGAACCTGGTCAAGCAACCCACCGGGGCCGGGACCTACAAGTACGTGGTGGCGCAAAACAAACAGCCTCACCACAACTTTGCCGGCCGTCTGCGCAACATTTTCAAGGAAGGCGTCACCTCCTTTGACGTGGCCCAGAACATCGTGGTGGTCAAGACCATGCCGGGGCTTGCCTCTGCGGCAGGAGCCGCCCTGGACGGGATGGATATCGACGGATTCGTGGGCTCTCTGGCCGGGGACGACACGGTGATCATCATCATGCGCACCAACCACCTGGCGGAAGAATTTTGTCGAGAAATGGCGGCCATGCTGGACTGAGAGCAGGCGCCAAACGGGGAGATTTGATATGCTTTCCTTGCTTCACATTGAGGATATTGCGGTGATTTCCCAGGCGGAAATCGCCTTTGGAGAGGGATTTAACGTGCTTACCGGCGAGACGGGAGCGGGTAAATCCATTGTGGTGGACGCCATCGGCGCCATCATCGGCGGGCGGACCAGCCGGGACCTCATCCGCACCGGGGCCAAGTGTGCCCGGGTGACGGGGGTGTTTGGCGGACTGCCCGCCTTAAACTGGTTTGAACAGTACGGCATTGCCCCTGATGAAAACGGGGAGCTGTTGGTGGAGCGGGTCATCCACCCCGACGGGAAAAACACCTGTCGGGTCAACGGGCACCCGGTGCTGGTGACCCAGCTGCGGGAGCTGGGCAGCCAGCTTTTGAACATCCACGGCCAGCACGACGGCCAGCAGCTCTTAGACGAGGAGACCCACCTGGAGAGCCTGGATAACTTCGCCCACCTGGCTCCCCAGCGCCAGAATTACACTGCGGCCTATGAGCGTGTGAAGGACCTGCGGGCCCAGCTCAAAGCGGTGCAGATGGACGAGGGGGAGAAGGCCCGGCGCATGGACACCCTCCAGCACCAGATTGGAGAGCTGGAGCGGGCCCAGCTGCGGGTGGGTGAGGAGGCGGAGCTCACCGCCCAGCGGGAGATTCTCCGCAACGCCGAGCGCATCACCGATGCCGTGGACCAGGCGTGGCAGGCCCTCACCGGGGGCGAGATGTCCGACGGAGCGGTGGCCCTGCTGACAAGCGCTGAAAACGCCCTGACCCAGGGGGGGCGGTACAGCGCCGAGCTGTCCGAGCTGGCCCAGAAGGTGTCCCAGCTGCGCTACGCCGCCGACGATGTGGCGGAACTGGTGCGGGACGCCCGCAGCGGCCTGGACTTCTATCCCGGCCAGCTGGACGACGTGGAGGAGCGGCTGGACCTGCTCCACCGCCTCAAGCGCAAGTACGGAGCGGACGAGGAGGAGATGCTGGCTTATCTGGACCGGTGCCAGACCGAGTTGGACAACATCCAGTTCTCCGACGAGCGCCGGGAGAAGCTGGAGCGGGAAGTGGCCCAGGCGGTGCAGGCGGCCCAACAGGAGGCTGAACAACTGTCCAAGGCCCGTCAGAAGGCGGCCAAGGAATTGTCCCGGCGCATTCAGCAGGAGCTGTCCGACCTGGACATGCCCCGGGTGCGGTTTGAAGTGGAATTTGGCCCCGTGGAAGGGGAGGACGGCCTCAATGAGTTCGGCATGGACCGGGTCCGGTTCCTCATGTCCGCCAACTTGGGGGAGGATTTGAAGCCCATCAACCGCATCGCCTCTGGCGGCGAGCTCAGCCGCATCATGCTGGCGCTGAAAAACGTGCTGGCCGAGACCGACTGCGTTACTACTATGGTCTTTGACGAGGTGGACACTGGAGTATCCGGTCGAGCCGCCACCAAAGTGGCCCAGAAGCTCAGCCAGGTGGCCCGGGGCCGCCAGGTGCTGTGCGTCACCCACCTGCCCCAGATCGCCGCCATGGGCGACGTGCACTTCTCGGTGGAGAAGGGGGAGCGGGATGGCCGCACCTACACCCGGGTGGAGCAGTTGGACCGGCCACGCCGCCGGGAAGAGCTGGCCCGCCTCAGCGGCGGCGCTTCCACCGCCATCCTGTTGGAAGGGGCGGAGGAGTTGCTGCAAAAGGCGGAAGCCTGGAAACAGACACAAGCATAACCATACACGGAGGAACTAACCCATGATACGCGCGATCTTTTTTGACATTGACGGCACCATGGTCTCGTATAAAAACAAGATCATGTCCCAACAGCTCCGAGATGACCTGTTTGCCCTCCAGCGGGCGGGCATTCGCATTTTCGTCTGTTCCGGACGGGCACCCCAGGACCTGGAGAGCACCGGAATGCTGCGGGATGTGGTGTTTGACGGTTACATCACCTTGAATGGTCAGTGCTGCTTCAATGCCCAGGGGGTATATCGGGATAACCCCTTGCCCCTGGAGGACCTGCGGAATGCCAAGGATGTGCTGGAGGCCCACCCGGAACTGGCTGCCCTGGTGGAGGAGAACGGGGTGAGCTATCTCACCTGCCACAATCGACGGGTGGACGAGGTGTTCGAGTTTTTGCACACCAAGCAGTACCCCGTCCTGTCCGCCCAGCGGATGCTGGAAGGAAAAGTGTATCAGTTCATTCCCCTGGTCAACCAGGAGGAGGAGCACCTGTTCGTCTCCGTCATGCCCGGGTGCAGCTACAGCCGCTGGCACCCACTGGGCATCGACGTGATGTCCAAAGGGGAGGGCAAGGCCGACGGCATTCGGGCCACCATGGCCCACTACGGCTTAAGCCCCGAGGAGACCATGGCCTTCGGAGACGGAGAGAACGACTTGACCATGATGGCCCTGGTGGGAACCAGTGTGGCCATGGGCGGGGCAGACCAGCGGGTGAAGGAATTGGCGGATTACGTCACCGCCACCGTGGAGGAGGAGGGCATTTCCAAGGCCCTGCGCCACTTCTCGCTGCTGCCCGCAGAAAGCGTTTGACAAGCACAGACAACTGTGCTATCATCAGTGACAATGCAGAGAAGAGGAGAAGTATCTCCCCAGACCGCTGCCCAGAGAGCTTCCGGTGGGTGCAAGGAAGAGAGCGTCGGGGAGGGAATACACCTTGGAGCAGCCTTCTGAAACGGCCCCCTTGGGGCTGCAAGTAGGAACGGACGGGTGCGCCCGATATTGCGCGTTGGAGTTTGAAGGAAACTCCCTGAGGCCGACTTTCGTGAGGAAGCGGCAAACAGAGGTGGTACCGCGTTGTTTCACGCCCTCTGTCCTACGGGACAGGGGGTGTTTTTTTGTCAAAAGAAAAGGAAGAACGCAGTGGTGTGGTGCTGGTATTTCTGGCGGCCATCCTGTACAGCTTGGGTGGGGTGTGTATCAAGGTGATCCCCTGGAGCGGCATGTCCATCAACAGCGGGCGCAATCTCATCGCCCTGGTGGTCATCGGCCTCTACCTGTGGCGGGTGGGACATCGGCCCCGGTTCAATCCCTGGATCGGGCTGGGTGCTGTGGCCATCTGCGGCACCAACACCCTGTTTACCTTGGCCAACAAGATGACCACGGCGGCCAACGCCATTGTGCTGCAATTTACTGCCCCCATCTTCGTGCTGCTGCTCACCGCCCTGGTGTGGCGGAAGATGCCCCGGAAGGGCGAGCTGGTGGCCTGCGGTGTGGTGGTGCTGGGGGTGCTGTGCTTTTTCGTGGACAGCCTCCAGGCAGGGGGCATGGGGGGCAACGTGGTGGCCCTGCTGTCCGGGTTCAGCTATGCGGGCGTGTTTCTCCTCCAGGATATGCCGGACTCCGACCCCATCTCCTCAGTGTTCTGGGGCAATGTGGGCAGCGCCCTCATTGGGTTGCCCTGGCTGATGGGGGAGACAAGGGTTAGCTCGGTGACTCTGTTGAGTCTGGTGGTGCTGGGTGTGTTCCAGGTGGCCTTGGCCTATATCCTGCTCACCCTGGGCCTGGCCCGCACCTCGGCGGTGACGGCCAGCTTGGTGTCGGGCATCGAGCCCATTTTAAACCCCATTCTGGTGGCCCTCATTTACCACGAGACCATCGGTCCCGTGTCCCTGGTGGGTGCGGTGATCGTCATTGGCGGCGTGGTTGGGTATAATGTGTGGAAGACCAAAGCCGATGCGGCCCAGGCCGTGGCGGCAAAATCATAACAAAGGAGTAGACCAAATGAAATTGTACGATGAACTGGTGGCCCGTGGCCTCATCGCCCAGGTCACCAACGAGGAAGAAATTCGAGAGATGATCGACAACGGCAAAGCCACCTTCTACATCGGCTTTGACCCCACCGCCGACTCCCTCCACGTGGGCCACTTCATGGCCCTGTGTCTCATGAAGCGGCTGCAGATGGCGGGCAACCGCCCCATCGCCCTCATTGGCGGCGGCACCGGCATGGTGGGCGACCCCTCCGGCCGCAGCGACATGCGCACCATGATGACCCCCGAGACCATCCAGCACAACTGCGACTGCTTCAAAAAGCAGATGGAGCGGTTCATTGAGTTCGGCGCGGGCAAGGCCATGATGGTCAACAACGCCGACTGGCTGATGAACCTCAACTATGTGGAGCTGCTGCGGGAAGTGGGCGCCTGCTTCTCGGTGAACAACATGCTCCGGGCCGAGTGCTACAAGCAGCGCATGGAGAAGGGCCTGAGCTTCCTGGAGTTCAACTACATGATCATGCAGTCCTACGACTTCTACTACCTGTTCCAGCACTACAACTGCAACATGCAGTTTGGCGGCAACGACCAGTGGTCCAACATGCTGGGCGGCACTGAGCTCATCCGCCGCAAGCTGGGCCAGGACGCCCACGCCATGACCATCACCCTGCTGCTCAACAGCGAGGGCAAGAAGATGGGCAAGACTGCCGCGGGTGCCGTGTGGCTGGACCCCAACAAGACCAGCCCCTACGACTTCTACCAGTACTGGCGCAATGTGGAGGATGCCGACGTGCTCAAGTGCATCCGTATGCTCACCTTCCTGCCTCTGGAGCAGATCGATGAGATGGACCAATGGGAGGGCAGCCAGTTGAACCGTGCCAAGGAGATTCTGGCCTACGAGCTTACCGCCCTGGTCCACGGCAAGGAGGAGGCAGAGAAGGCCCAGGCCGCTGCCAAGGCCCTGTTTGCCGGCGGCGGGGACCGCTCCAGCATGCCCACCACCACCCTGTGCCAGGACGACTTCTGCGAGGGCAAGATCGGCCTTCTGGACCTGCTGGTCAAGTGCGGCCTGTGCCCCTCCAAGGGTGAGGCCCGCCGTCTGGTGCAGCAGGGCGGCGTGTCCGTCAACGACGCCAAGGTCACCGACGTCAATGCCCAGTTCTGCTGCCAGGACTGCGGCGCCGACGGTGCCATCATCAAGAAGGGCAAGAAAGTATTCCACTGCGTGAAGATTGCCGAATAAGAAAAAAACCTCTTGGACAGCAGCTGCTGTCCAAGAGGTTTTTTTTACACCAAATAAGACATGTCGTAGAGGCCCGGGGCCTGTACCCCGGTGAGGAATTTGGCGGCCCGTACCGCACCGCTGGCGAACACCTCGCGGCTGGCGGCGTGGTGGCTGAGCTCAATGACCTCGTCCCGTCCGGCGAAGATCACCGTGTGGTCTCCCACAATGGTGCCCCCACGCACGGCGGAGATGCCAATCTCATGGGGCCCACGGGGCTGGCGCACACTGTGGCGGTCGTACACGTACTCCGGCTCGTAGGGCAGAGCAGAGGCGGCGGCGTCGGCGATCATCAGGGCGGTGCCGCTGGGGGCGTCCACCTTCCGGTGGTGGTGCCGCTCCACGATCTCCACGTCGTAGTCCAGCCCCAGCACCGAGGCGGCCTTCTTCACCAAGTCCAGCAGCACATTCACACCCAGAGACATGTTGGCCGAGCGAAACACGGGGATGTGATGGGCGGCCTCCGCAATGGCATCCAGCTGCTGCTGGTCATAGCCCGTGGTGGCCAGCACCACCGGCAGATTCCGGGCCTGGCACATCTCCAGCAGAGGGGCCAGGGCGGAGGGATGGGAGAAGTCAATGACGGCGTCCGCCTCCACGTCACAGGCGGCGGGGGAGGAGAACACGGGAAAGTTGGGGTTGGACTGGCCCAGAATGTCGATGCCCGCCACCACCTCCACCTGGGGGTCGGTGGCACAGATGTCAGCGACCACACGGCCCATATGGCCGTTGCAGCCGGAAATGATTATCTTTTGCATGGGGCAGCCCTCACAGAAGACCCATACGGGCCATGGAACTACGCAGGGTCTCCAGGTTCTTCTCGGACATCTCGCACAGGGGCAGGCGCAGTCCGCCCATCTCCATGCCAACCAGATTCAAAGCGGCCTTGATGGGAATGGGGTTGACCTCCAGGAACAGGGCGTCGATGAGGTCCATGTACTTGATTTGCAGCTTGGAGGCGGCCGCGAAGTCGTTGTCCAGGCACAGCTTGGTCATCTTCACCATCACCTCGGGAATGAGGTTGGAGGCCACCGAGATGACGCCCTTGGCCCCCAGGGCCATCATGGGCACCACCTGGTCGTCGTTGCCCGACCAGATGTAGAAGTCATCCCCGCACAGGAAACGGGTGTGGGCCAGCAGGGAGAAGTTGCCGGAGGCCTCCTTCACGCCGTTGAACTGGGGGTTCTGGGACAGGTGACGGTAGGTCTCGGCGGTGAAGGACACGCCGGTACGGCTGGGCACGTTGTAGAGGATGATGGGCAGGTCCACCCGGTCGGCGATGTACTCGTAGTGGCGGATGAGGCCGGTCTGGCTGGCCTTGTTGTAGTAGGGGGTGACGTGGAGCAGGGCGTCGGCTCCGGAGTCCTGGGCGTGCTGGGACAGGTAGACCGCGGCGGAGGTGTCGTTGCTGCCAGCCCCGGCAATTACCTTGACCCGGTGATTGACCCGCTTGACGCAGAACTCCACGGCGGCGATGTGCTCCCGAATGGACATGGTGGCGGACTCGCCGGTGGTGCCGCAGACGCACACGGCATCCACCCCGGCTTCAATTTGCGCGTCGATGAGTTTGCCGAAGGCGTCGTAATTGATGGCGCCGTTTTGGTCAAAGGGGGTGACCAGCGCCGGACAGGAACCGGTGAACACGGGTGTGCGCATAGGGCAACTTCCTTTCTTTTTCAAATTCATGGATTAGCGGACGGGCTCAATGTACCCCTCCGCGCACAACAGCTCGGCCAGCAGCACCGCGCCGCCAGCAGCGCCCCGCAGGGTGTTGTGGGAGAGGGAGACAAACTTGTAGTCGTACTGGGTGTCGGGGCGCAGACGACCCACGGAGACGGCCATACCGCCCTCCAGCTCCCGGTCCAGCTTGGCCTGGGGACGGTCGGGCTCCTCAAAGTAGTGGAGGAACTGCTCAGGGGCGGTGGGCAGCTTCAGCTCCTGGGCTCGGCCCTGATAGGTGCGCCAGGCCTCCTTCATCTGCTCCTCAGTGGGCTTGTTTTTAAACGTGACAAAGACAGCGGCGGTGTGGCCGTTGGACACGGGCACCCGCAGGCACTGGGCGGTGATGGCGGGGGCGTCTGCGTTGACGATGACCCCGTTTTCCACCCGGCCCCACACCTTCAGGGGCTCCTGCTCGCTCTTCTCCTCCTCGCCGCCGATGTAGGGGATCAGGTTATCCACCATCTCCGGCCAGGTCTCAAAGGTCTTACCGGCCCCAGAGATGGCCTGATAGGTGCACACCAGAATCTTCTCAATGCCGTAGCCCAGCAGGGGAGTGAGGGCGGGGACATAGCTCTGGATGGAGCAGTTGGATTTCACGGCGATAAAGCCACGCTGGGTGCCCAGCCGCTGCTTCTGGGCGGGGATGACCTCCAGGTGCTGGGGGTTGACCTCGGGAATCACCATGGGCACGTCGGGGGTCCAGCGGTGGGCGGAGTTGTTGGACACCACCGGGCACTCGTGGCGGGCATAGGTCTCCTCCAGGGCCTGGATGGCGTCCTTGGACATGTCCACAGCGGAGAAGACAAAGTCCACCTGGCTGGCGATGCTCTCCACGTCGTCTTGGGCGCTGAGCAGCACCATGTCCTTGGCCACCTCGGGGATGGGCACGTCCATGGCCCAGCGGCCCGCTACGGCCTCCTCATACCGCTTCCCGGCAGAGCGGGGGCTGGCGGCCAGAACGGTGAGGCGGAACCAGGGGTGGTTGGCCAACAGGGTGACGAAACGCTGGCCCACCATGCCGGTGGCGCCGATGATACCTACTTTGTATTCATGCACGGAAATGACCTCCTCCTGCCCACGGGAAAGAAGTGGTTGAAACGTGGGCGGATGTTGTATTATAATAGAACAGTGTATGCGTCAAGGTAGAGGGACATCCGCTGTCCACCCAGTTCGACGAAATACTTACTAGACATCATAACATTATCGCATTAAAGTGTCAATTTATCATTTCCATATCCGGCGAAAAAAAGGAAATTTTTTTCGTGTCCCCCGGCCCGCCCCAAGGTGGAAGCGGGGAGGGGACAGAGCATTGTATGTGTGCGCTCAAGAAGGTATGCCGGGGAAATGATGGCGAGAACGGTGGGAAAATTGTGAAAACATCTGATTTTTATTTTGATTTGCCGGAAGAACTCATTGCCCAGACGCCCCTGGAGCGGCGGGATGCCTCCCGGCTGCTGACCTTGGACAAGGTGACGGGCCAAACCCAGCACATGCACTTCTACGACCTGCCCCGTCTGCTGCGGCCAGGGGACTGCCTGGTGCTCAACGACAGCCGGGTGCTGCCCGCCCGTCTGCTGGGCCACCGCAGCACCGGCGGGGCCTGTGAGGTGCTGCTGCTCATTGACCGGGGGGAGAAGGTCTGGGAGTGCCTGGTGCGCCCGGGTAAGAAGCTGCACACTGGGGCCAAAATCACCTTCGGCAACGGAGAACTCACCGCCGAGGTGGTGGGGGAAGTGGAGGGCGGCAACCGCCTGGTCCGCTTCGACTACGAGGGCATCTTTTTGGAGACTTTGGAGAAGCTGGGCAAAATGCCCCTGCCTCCCTACATCAAGGAGGAATTGGAGGACTCTGAGCGATACCAGACCGTGTACTCCAAGGTGGTGGGCTCTGCCGCAGCCCCCACCGCTGGTCTGCACTTTACCCCGGAGCTATTGCAGCAGGTCCAGGATATGGGGGTGAAGGTGTGCTATGTTACCCTCCACGTGGGCCTGGGCACCTTCCGCCCGGTGAAGGCGGAGGAGGTCACCGACCACGAGATGCACTCGGAGTACTGCGTCATCTCCCAGGAGACGGCGGACGTCATCAATGAGACCCGCGCCGCCGGGGGCCGGGTCATCTGTGTGGGCACCACCTCTTGCCGCACCATTGAGAGCTGGGCCAACCAGGACGGCACCATGGAGGCCAAGGCGGGGTGGACCAACATCTTCATCTACCCCGGCTACCGCTTCAAGGTGCTGGATGGCCTCATCACCAACTTCCACCTGCCCGAGTCCACCCTCATCATGCTGGTGTCCGCCCTGGCGGGCCGGGAGCATGTGTTGGCGGCTTACAAGGAGGCGGTGGAGAACCGATACCGATTCTTCAGCTTTGGAGATGCCATGTTCATCTCTTGACATGCAGCGAAAAGGAGACACACATGTTTGAATTGTTGAAAACCGAGGGAAAGGCCCGCCGGGGCCAGTTCACCACTCCCCACGGCACCGTCCAGACCCCGGTGTTCATGAATGTGGGCACCCAGGGGGCCATCAAGGGTGGCCTGTCCGCCTTTGACCTCAAGGACATCGGCTGCCAGGTGGAGCTGTCCAACACCTACCACCTCCACCTGCGGCCCGGCGACGACGTGGTGCGCCAGATGGGCGGCCTGCACAAGTTTATGCGCTGGGACGGTCCCATGCTCACCGACTCCGGTGGCTTCCAGGTATTCTCCCTGTCCGGGCTGCGCAAGATCACCGAAGAAGGGGTGACCTTTGCCTCCCACCTGGACGGGCGCAAGATCTTCATGGGTCCCGAGGAGTCCATGCGCATCCAGTCCAACCTGGGCAGCGACATTGCCATGGCCTTTGACGAGTGCGTGGAGAACCCCGCCACCTACGAGTATGCCAAGGCCTCCTGTGAGCGCACCCTGCGGTGGCTGAAGCGGTGCAAGGACGAGCACGACAAGCTCAACGGCCAGCCCGACTGCGTCAACCCCGGCCAGATGCTCTTTGGCATCAACCAGGGTGCCACCTTCCCGGACCTGCGCATCTGGCACATGCAGGAGACGGCCAAGGTGGAGTGCGACGGCTACGCCATCGGCGGCCTGGCGGTGGGCGAGCCCACCCAGGTGATGTACGACATCATCGACGCGGTGGAGCCCTATATGCCCCAGGACAAGCCCCGCTACCTCATGGGGGTGGGCACCCCCTCCAACATCATCGAGGCGGTGGCCCGGGGCGTGGATTTCTTCGACTGCGTCATGCCCGCCCGCAACGCCCGCCACGCCAAGCTGTTTACCTGGAGCGGGTGGATGAATATGAAAAATGAGCGGTATAAGACCGACGAGTTACCCATCGACCCCGAGTGTGACTGCCCTGTGTGCCGCAACTTCTCTCGGGCCTATGTGCGCCACCTGTTTACTGCCGGGGAGATGCTGGGGCTGCGCCTGGCTGTCATGCACAACCTGTACTTCTACAATAAGCTCATGGAGCGCATCCGTCAGGCCCTGGACGAGGGCACCTTCCAGCAGTTCCGGGCGGAATACTCGGAGAAACTGGCTCAGCGGATGCCCTGACGTCTGGAGCGGAAAATAGGGCTTGTGTTTCAGGGATAATCCGGGTATAATGACACGTGATGTATCTTTTTACAATCCACACATAGAAGGAGAATCGTTGTATGCCTGCCGAAGCAATGTCTAGCGTTCTTATGATCCTCATCATGATCGCCGTGTTCTACTTCCTGCTCATCCGTCCCGAGAGCAAGAAGAAGAAGGAAGCGGCCGCCATGCGCGCCAGCCTGAAGGTGGGGGACCAGATCACCACCATCGGCGGTATCGTGGGTACCATCTGTGCCATCAAGGAGGAGACCATCGTCATGGAGACCGGCGCCGACCGTGTGCGCATCGAGTTCACCAAGTGGGCCATCTCCAGCAAGGGCACCCAGGCTGAGCAGGATGTCACCGCTCAGGAGAAGAAGGACAAGAAGGATAAGTAAGGTCCGCATGAGAAGCAACCCCTTTGCATATGGTGAAATAACCATGTGGAAAGGGGTGCTTTTTTTGCGCAAAGACGATGTAAAACCGGGAGGCCCGACCCAGATGGTTTTGGGCGTGGCTTTGGGGGGCGTGGTGGCCATTGTGGTGGAGCTGCTGGTGCTATTGGCCGGGGCGGCGGCCATTTCCTCCGGGCTGCTGCGGGAGAATGCCCAGTTGCAGCTGGTGGCCATGGCCTGTGTGCTGGGCGGCCTGGTGGGCGGTGTGGTGTGCGCCTGCCGCTGGCCGGCCCGGAAGCTGTTGGGCGGCCTGGCTGCGGGCCTGACCTGTGGGGTGCTGCTGTGGGTCATCAGTGCGGCCCGGGGCGGGGGACAGGTGCTGGAGGTGCGTGGGATGGTGGTGCTTACCTCCTGCCTGTGCGGCGGAGCCCTGGCCGGGCTGCTGTGCCTGCGGTTTGGGCGAAAGAAGCCTTCCAGCGTCCGGCGCAGTCGTGTGTGAGGGAGTGGAGAATTTGGCAGAGGGAGCCATTTCCCTCTGCCAAAACCCTTGACATTTGGGGAGAAACTCTCTATAATTCGTAGGAACAACTATAATAATATAATGGACTTTTTGTGGGCTGCCATCTGTTGCGGCTTCTATTTTTATCGTTGAAAGGATGAACATCATGGCCAAGGAATACAAGCTCAGCGCAGAGCGTTTGGAAGAGTTGAAGCAGGAACTGAACTACCTCAAGACCGTTCGTGAGAAGGAAGTGGCCGACCAGATCAAGGAGGCCCGCTCCTTCGGCGACCTGTCTGAGAACAGCGAGTACGACGAGGCAAAGAACGAGCAGGGTAAGCTCTACTCCCGCATTGCCGAGATCGAGAACATTCTGGCCAACTGCTCCGTCATCGAGGAGGAGGCCGACAGCGACCCCGACACCGTGCGTCTGGGCAGCAAGATCACCGTCATGGACACCATGCTGGACGAGGAGGAGACCTACCAGGTGGTGGGCTCTCAGGAGGCCGACCCCATGAATGGCCGCATCTCCGAGGAGTCTCCCTTCGGCAAGGCCCTGCTGGGCAAGCGCATCGGGGACACCGTGATTGTGGACGCCCCCGCCGGAAACATTGAATACAAGGTCGTCAGCATCCAGCGCTAAGCGGAAGACGGACAGATAGAAGGAGAGAAGACAAGTATGTCGGAACACAACAACCAGAACCAGCAGAACGCCCAGGCCGAGCCCTCTCTGTCTGAGCTGCTGCAAATTCGCCGGGACAAGCTCTCTGCCCTCCAGGCAGCGGGCAAGGACCCCTTTCAGGTGACCAAGTACGATGTCACCCACCACAGCAACGAAGTGAAGGACAACTTCGAGGCCATGGAGGGCCAGGTGGTGCGCCTGGCCGGACGTCTCATGAGCAAGCGCGGCATGGGCAAGGCCATTTTTGCCGACCTCCAGGACGGCGGCGGCCGCATCCAGCTCTACGTGCGTGTGGATGACGTGGGCGAGGAGGCCCTGGCTGCCTTCAAGAAGTATGACATCGGCGACATTGTGGGTGTGGAGGGTGATGTGTTCCGCACCAAGCGGGGCGAGATCTCCATCAAGGCCCACACCATCACCCTGCTGTCCAAGTCCCTGCTGCCTCTGCCGGAGAAGTTCCACGGCCTCACCGACGTGGAGACCCGTTGCCGTCAGCGGTATGTGGACCTGATTATCAACCCCGAGGTGCGCCGCACCTTTGAGATTCGTTCCGCTTTCGTCCGCCACGTCCGGGACTTCCTGGACAACCGGGGCTATATGGAAGTGGAGACTCCGGTGCTCAACACCATCTCCGGCGGTGCCACCGCTCGCCCCTTCATCACCCACCACAATACCCTGGACATTGATATGTACATGCGTATTGCCACTGAGCTGCACCTCAAGCGCCTGGTGGTGGGCGGTCTGGAGCGTGTGTACGAGATTGGCCGTATCTTCCGCAACGAGGGTATGGACACCAAGCACAACCCCGAGTTCACCACCGTGGAGCTGTACCAGGCCTATGCCGACTTCCACGACATGATGGACCTGTTCGAGGACCTGCTCAGCTCTGCCGCGCAGAAGATTCTGGGCACCTATCAGATTCAGTGGCAGGGCAACGACATTGACCTGACCCCCGGCTGGCCCCGTCTGACCATGGCTGAGGCCGTCAAGCAGTACACTGGCCTGGACTTCATGGCCATCACCGACGACGCTGAGGCTGTGGCTCTGGCCGCCTCCATCGGTGTGGAGCTGCCCGAGGCCGCTCCTGCCACCTGGGGCAACGCCCTGTACGAGGTGTTCGACCAGAAGGTGGAGGAGAAGCTCATTCAGCCCACCTTCATCACCATGCACCCCGTGGATGTGTCCCCCCTGGCCAAGCGCTCTCCCGCCGATCCCCGGCTCACCGAGCGCTTCGAGCTGTTCATCTGCCGCAGTGAGATGGGCAACGCCTTCTCCGAGCTCAACGACCCCATCGACCAGAAGCAGCGCTTCCAGCGTCAGGTGGAGCTGCGGGAAAACGGCGACGAGGAAGCCGGCATGATGGACGAGGACTATATCACTGCTCTGGAGTACGGTCTGCCTCCCACGGGCGGCCTGGGCATCGGCATCGACCGCTGCGTCATGATGCTCACCAACAACGACTCCATCCGTGAGGTGCTGCTCTTCCCCACAATGAAACCCTTGGACATGCCCAAGAAGTCCGAGAGCGCCCCTGTGGCCGCTGCTGCTGCCCCTGAGAAGGTGGAGGAGAAGATTGATTTCTCCAAGGTGGAGATCGAGCCTCTGTTCTCCGATTTTGTGGACTTTGAGACCTTCTCCAAGTCCGATTTCCGTGCCGTGAAGGTGCTGGCCTGTGAGGCCGTGAAGAAGTCCAAGAAGCTTCTGAAGTTCACTCTGGATGACGGAACCGGCACCGATCGGGTGATTTTGAGCGGAATTCATGAGTATTATGAGCCCGAGGAGCTGGTGGGCAAGACCTGCATTGCCATCACCAACCTGCCTCCCCGTCCCATGATGGGCATCGACTCCTGCGGCATGCTGATTTCCGCTGTCCACCACGAGGAGGGCGTGGAGAAGCTACATCTGCTGATGGTGGATAACCACATCCCCGCCGGTGCTAAGCTGTACTAAGAATCCCGATTTAACCCGGATTCTCCAATTAATTCTCCAATCTTCTCCACGGTTTCTCCAGGACATGTGTAAGAAATCTGCAAATTCTTGCGCACCGTGAAGGAATACGAAGAATGGCTCAGGGCCCCGTGAACGTTTGGTTCACGGGGCTCTATTTTTTTTGCCCGAATAGCCATAAGTGAATCTGTCTTTGGGTTTCGAATCCCGCCGAGCGATCGGCGGGATTTTTTCTTTTCAAAAATTTTCTGCGTTTAGCTTTCGTTTTGTAAGTCAAACCGTGCGGTAGGTAAGTGAAGGGCAAAAGGCCCTCATGTACCTTGAAAATTGAAGACACATTCAACAGGTACGTTCCCTGTGTGGAAGGAATCTTCCAGCCTGGTCCGCCGGTGCGCCAAAACGGTCGAAAGACACGAGCGATGAAACCGAAGCGGAGGGAAGCCGGATTGCCTCCGGTGGTGGCGATGACAAGCACAGGGCATTATGATACTTCTCTACGGAGCTGGCGGAGGACCCGGCAGAGGTGATGAGCCTATGAGTTCGGTAGCAGCCGAGCGCCTGTTGATTTCCTTTTGTGCATTTTGGGGGCGTGGCCGAATGAAATGCACCTACCGAAGCGCAAAGAAATGTTCTTTGCGTTTCGGTGGGTCAAGAGACCTAATATGAATGGAAAGGGGGGAAAGAAATGGAACAGTGTAAGGTAATTGCTATTACCAATCAAAAGGGCGGTGTGGGGAAAACCACCACCACCGTCAATCTGGGTGTAGGGCTGGCCCGTCAGGGGTATCGAGTCCTTTTGCTGGATGCGGATCCCCAGGGCAGCTTATCCGTGAGCCTTGGCCTCAAGCAGCCGGACGACTTGCCGGTATCTCTGGCAACGATTTTGCAGAAGGTCATGGAGGAAGAGTCGGTTCCCGTGGAGTGCGGGGTGCATCACCATGCCGAAGGTGTGGACTTTATTCCCGCTAACATTGAGTTGTCTGGTATTGAGGTCAACCTGGTAAACACCATGAGCCGAGAGTATGTGTTGAAAAGTCATGTCAGCCACCTACGCAAGCACTACGATTATATTTTGATCGATTGTATGCCGTCTCTTGGGATGATGACCATCAATGCACTGGTGGCTGCGGACAGCGTGCTCATACCGTCCCAGCCGAATTTCCTGTCCACCAAGGGCCTGAATCTGCTGATGCGGTCTATTGCCCGGGTGAAACGGCAGATCAATCCGGGGCTGACCATGGATGGCATTCTGTTGACCATGGTGGACAGCCGTACCAACAACGCAAAATCCATCATTGCATCTCTGCGATCCACGGTGGGGCAGAACCTCCGGGTATTTCAGTCGGAAATTCCGTACTCTGTCCGGGCCGCTGAGTGCAGCAACGAAGGGAAGAGTATTTTTGCCCATGACAAAACCAGCAAAGTGGCCCAGAGTTATGACGCGCTGACCAAGGAGGTGATAGAGCTTGAGCGCAAGGAAACACATCGATCTCGGTCTGACTGGGTACGATGAACTTTTCATGACCGACGACAGTCGGAAGGAGGCGCGTCTGCCCCATATCTATGAAATTCCACTGGAGCAGATTGACGACTTTCCCAACCATCCCTTCCAGGTGCGCCTGGATGAGGATATGGATCAGCTGGTGCAGAGCGTTAAGGAACGAGGCGTCATTACGCCGGTGACTCTGCGCCAGAAGGAAGATGGGCGGTATGAGCTGGTGTCCGGCCACCGGAGGCGAAAGGCCTGCGAACTGGCTGGTATCACCACCATTCCAGCTGAAATCAAGGAACTGGACCGGGATTCAGCGATCATTCTGATGGTAGAGTCCAATCTTCAGCGCTCCACCATCCTGCCCAGTGAAAAGGCATTCTCGTACAAAATGCGGCTGGAGGCTATGAAGCGGCAGGCGGGAAGACCACCCAAAGAAAATGTGTCCCCAGTGGGGACGAATTTACGTTCTGATTCAGAACTTGCTCAGCAAACAGGAGACAGTAGAAATCAAATTCATCGCTATATCCGCTTGACCGAGCTGATTCCCACCATCCTCCAAATGGTGGACGAAGGCAAGATTGCCTTCCGTCCTGCGGTGGAGCTGTCCTATCTGACGGCAGGGGAACAGAAGGTGTTGGCAGATGCCATGGCGTGTGCGGACGCAACGCCGTCCCTGGCACAAGCCATCAAGATGAAGGAGTTTTCCAAAAACGGCAAGCTGAGCCCGGAGGTCATCGAGTCCATCATGGGGGAAGAAAAGCCTAATCAGAAGGAAAAGTACACCTTCCGGGCGGAGCGACTGCGGCCACTGATTCCCAAGTCGGTGCCGTACAGTCAGACAGAGGATTTCATCTGCAAGGCCCTTGAGCACTACAACCGCTTTTTGGAGTGGCAGAAGGACCGGGGAAGATGAGTCATTCAGGACGCCAGGGGGGAGGTGCGTCCTTTTCGGAGGGGCATTGTTTCCCCCTCTCACACTCTCCCCCTTCAGCTAGGCTGAAAGGTAGAAGTACCTGGCTGAACAAGTAAGAAGAGAAGACCAAGAGTCTTGTTCAGCCAGGTGATCTTAAAATTTCGAAGGGATGTGAAAGAAGTGACACGTATTCGACGTCTATTCGCGGTTGTCCTCTGCAGTGCCCTGTGCCTTGCGGTACTGCCTGGAGCAGCGGCACCACCAGAAGTACAGCCGTCCCAAGAGGTAGTGACAGAGGCGGACGAACCCACCGTTGAGGCTATCACAGAGGAAGAAATGCCTTTGCTGGCCACCATGTCTGCCTGGTCTCCCGGCCAGGTGGTCAACACCTGGGAGGGAGAGCCATACACCTCTATTACCGGCCATAAGTACGCTCTGATGAAGTTCAGCTTCATGCGCTACTACAGCGACGGCACCAAAATAATTATCACCAGCACACAGGCCAGTGGCTACACCAACAACAAGTACTATGTGGGAAACACCCTGGCCTACTGCATTGAGTCCGGTAAGGCCTTTGACGGAGGAGACTATACCTCTGGAGAAGCTGGCACATCGGACTATCTCAAACTATTGTCTCCCACGGCCCGTGAAGGCATTATGCTTGCCATGCTCTACGGCTATAACCCGGCGAACCCCAGCTATATGCCCGCCGAAAGTGAGGTGGGATGCGCCTTTAACGTGGACGACTTTGCCTTTGCCACCCAGATCATCATCTGGGAGGCCCAGAGCGGCATCCGCACCAGCCCCACCTCTATTTCCGCTCTATCCTATGGAGGAAAAACCATCGAGGCAGACAACTATGTGAAGTGGATTGAGGGACATCCGGCCAAGAACTGCTATGACTGGATTCTGGCACAAATGGCCCAGCACCGCACTGTTCCCAGTTTTGCATCCACTGATGCCGGGAGCGTGACCGCCCATGCCATGCAGTATGATGCCATCAGCGGTAAATACACAGTGACCCTCACAGATACCAACAACACCGGCTGTGACATCGCCTTCCCCTCCACCAGCGGGATTACCGTTTCCCGTCAGGGAAACACCTACACCTTTTCCACCACCCAGAGCATCACTGACCCTGTTACCCTAACGGTACAGAAAGATGTTCCCCAAAATACAGGAGCCCTGCTCATCTGGTCCAACGGTGTGGGCCAGACCTTAGCCACCGGAGTGCAAGACCCGGTGGTTTTTTATTTGCAGCTGCGCACCCAGCCGTTGGGGATGCTCACCATTCACAAGTCCGGTCAAAGAGACCAGGACCTGTCTGGAGTGAAGCTCCAACTGCTGGATAACCAGGGAAATGTGGTGACCTGGAGCCAGCAGGCAGATGGACGCTATGCCGCTCTGGTGGTGCAGAACGGTCAGTTTGTGGAGGGACAGGACACCGACACGCTGATCACAGACCCGCAGGGCCGGGTGGAGCTGGTCAACATTCCCTTTGGAACTTACACCTTGCGGGAAATCCAGACAGAGGAAGGCTATCAGCTTTTGCCCCAGCCCGTCACCATCACCCTGCCCTATGGGGCAGCCGGAGCTAAGGATACCACCAGTGATGAGGTGTACTACAGCAATGGCACCAACTACTATTACCATCTCACCTACGACCTGCGCAACACCTTGGTGTACCGTCTGCCTGCCACAGGAGGCTATGCCGTCTGGCTGATGAGTGCCGGACTGGCCCTGGCTTTCCTGTGCGCCACGGGGCTGGCCGTGCATCAGAAGAGACAATTACACAAATGAGGAGGACAATGAATTATGAAACAGAAGATGCATCGCTTTGCCGCCATGGGTCTGGCCCTGTGTGCCGCCCTTGGCCTGTCCGGAACGGCCCTGGCCTATACCCCCCAGGATGCCACCATCAACAATGGACGCACTGCCAGTCTCACTGTCACCAAGTATGACCTCACCGCCGCCACTCAGGCGGGGGTGAGCACCGGCGGGCTGGTGTCCACCGGCAAGGGAAACCACGAGGCAGAGACCATGCTTCAGGACTACACCCTGGGCGGTGTGGAGTTTACCTACCTGCGCCTGGGGGGTATCGACATGTACTCGGATCAGAATGCCGCCAATGCCACCGTCCAGGTCATCTACGGGGTGGACAACCAGGCCGTGCGGGACACCCTGGGCCTCACGGAGAAGAACGTGGTGAAAACCGAGGATGGCATCCCCTGGTATACCTCTGATACCCTGATCGATGCCCTGGAGGGGCAGCTCACAGCCAACCGCCGGTCCGCCAAGGATGCTCTGGAGGCGGAGGCCAACCACAGCGGCACCGCTATGCCCCTCACCGATGACATTACCGGCACCACTTCCGTGGACAGCCTGGAACTTGGCCTCTATCTGGTGGTGGAAACCAAGGTGCCTGAGAATGTCACCTCCACCGTCAACCCCTTCCTGGTGTCCCTGCCCATGACAGACACCCAGACAGCCGACGGCTGGTTCTACGATGTCCATGTCTACCCCAAGAACGAGAGCGGGAACCCCACCCTGGAGAAAGAGGTGGCAGACCTGGCCCACGGCATCGGCTTCTCCGGAGACATGGACGGGCTGGGCTACCGGGATGTGGCCACCGGCAGCACCGGAGATGTGATGGGCTACCGCTACCTGTCCACCCTGCCCACCATCACCTCCAACGCCACCCAGCTCACCCAGTACCGCTTCGAGGATGTGTTGTCTCCTGGACTGGAATACAACCGGAACGACGTGATGGTGTGTTGGTATGAGAGCTATGAGGCGGCCAAGAAGGACTACACCGTGGCCACGTCCGGTGCCGCCGCTACCCAGGGGGCCAACGCTGTGGAGACCTGGGAGTGCAACGAAAAGGGACAGGGCACCTATTTTGATGTGTCCTACTCCGATACTGATGGTGGCGCCACCAGGATGACCCTTCAGTTCAATGAAGCGGGCCTGAAACGCATCAACACCCCCGTGGACAACAGCCAGCAGGAAGGGTGGTACTCCGACTGGACCTGTGTGGTGTACTACACTGCCAAGATCAACAGTACCAAGGACATGATCCTGGGCGACAAGGGCAACCCCAACACCGTTACCCTCACCTGGAAGCGCACCAGCCAGGACTATATGGACACCCTCACCGATGAAGCCAAGGTGTACAGCTATGGCATCCACCTCACCAAGAAGTTCTCCGCCGGAGGCACCAACTTTGACGCCGTCCGGTTCATTGCCCAGAACGTGACCAACGTCACCGGAAACTACTATGTGGTGGCAGAGGCCAACCCTGCCAAGGGTGTGTACTACGCCACCGGAACCACCACCAACGTGGACGAGGCCACCCGCATGACCCCTGATGAGAGCGGCCACCTGTATCTGTATGGCCTGGAGGAGGACACCTATCAGCTCACGGAGACCCAGACCGATGCTGGCTACACCCTGCTGGAAGATGTGATCACCGTGGACATCCACACCAAGTACACCCCCGGTGTGCAGGTGGGGACCCTCACTGCCACCGCCACCGTGGACGGCTATTCCGCCACCATGGAGGCCATGGGGGACAGTGGCAATGCCCTGGTTCCCCTGACTGTGCTCAACACCCGTGGATTTGACCTGCCGAAGACTGGCGGCAAGGGCACCATGGTGACCACTGTGGTGGGCATCGTGCTGGTCAGCGGGATGCTCACCGGGTGCATCGCCCTTCGCTTCTGGAAGCGGAAGGGTGAGCTGGATGAAAAGAAGTAAAGTGTCCCTTTTGTTGGGGCTGGGCTGTGTGCTGGCTGTGGGGATGATGCTCTACCCCATGGCCAGCAACTGGCTTTCGGGGCAAAGCCGCTCCCAGGTCATCACGGAATATGAGACGGCGGTGGAGGTGTTGGACAACCAGGCCACCCAACAAGCCCTGGGGCTGGCCCAAGCCTATAACCGGGATCTGCTGGAGCAGAGCTGTTCCATTGCCGGATTCTCTGTCTCCGGAGCCCCAGCCCCGGACGAGGATATTCTCACCGCCCTAGACCCCACCGGAGGCGGGATGCTGGCCACCTTGGAGATTCCCGCCATCGACGTGATTCTCCCCGTGTACTACGGAACTCAGTCCACCACCCTCACCGCCGGTGTGGGGGTGGTGGAGGGCAGTTCCCTGCCGGTGGGAGGTACAGGAAGCCATGCAGTTCTAGCTGGTCACAGCGGACTGGCCTCATCCCGTCTCCTCTCCGACCTAGATCAGCTCACACAAGGTGATGTGTTCTTCCTGCGGGTGCTGGACGAAACTCTGGCCTATGAGGTGGACCAGATTTCTGTGGTGCTTCCCGACGATGTGAGTCAGATTGAAATTGATCCGCAGGGCGACTATGTGACCCTGCTCACCTGCACTCCTTACGGCGTGAACTCCCACCGTCTGCTGGTGCGTGGCACCCGGACGGAGTGGACAGCGGAGGACTCAGCGATTCCAGCCGCAGAGACTAAGAACCACGAAAGCAGTTGGTGGAGCGAATACCGCACAGCTCTGTGCATCGGATTTGGCATTTACCTTGCCATGCTGGCGGTGGTTGTGCCGGTGGGGCTCTGGTGGGTTAAGCGGAGAAAAGCAGTTTACAGCAAGAGTAGTCTGTGATATTCTGAGGCAAACATCAAGCTCCAATTAGGAGGAACGGTTCATGCAAAAACAGGAACGAAAACTAACGCGTAAAGAGCAGGAACGAAAAGCACGATTGGAACAGATTTCTCAAAAAATGAGTGCAGAAGGTTATCGTAGGCAGGACCTGACTGTGGGGGTTGTTTTCGCCAATGTTGTGGGGCCTCTGGTTATGCTGCCATTCTGTGTGATTGTTGGAGTGATATATCTCTGCACTAAATTTTCGGGAGATATTTTGTCCTTTCATATCGGATGGAGTTTCCTTCCTCTGTTGATTGTCCTGATTGTTTTACATGAGGTGATACACGGGCTCACGTGGGGGTTTTTTGCAAAAGACCACCTGAGGTCGATCGCATTCGGGGTGATTTGGAGTGCTCTTACCCCATACTGTACCTGCGGGGAACCGTTGAAAAGATGGCAATATGTTCTTGGGGGATTGATGCCAACATTCATTCTAGGATTTGGAATGGCTGTTGCTTCTGTTGTTTTGAAGTCCGACCTGCTATTTCTTCTGTCTGAAGTTATGCTCTTTGCAGGCTGTGGAGATTTCCTGATTGTCTGGAAACTTTTGACGTACAAAACAGGTGGAAAAGATGTCATGATTTATGACCACCCCTACGAATGCGGCACGGTGGTATTTGAACGTGAGAAATGAACTCTGATTTTCCAATAAAGGAGCAATGTGCGTATGGAGTGTCTAAGGTGTAAGGCAGAAATGTTTACAGCGAAATTCTGTGCAGATGCTGTGCGGACAGGCGCATATCTTTCGAATAAGAAAAAGGGCATCTTTGAAAGCGAGCGAATCAGTGGTGTGACATGCTATGTGTGTCCGGTATGTGGACATATTGAGCTGATCGCAAATGAACCACAAAAGGTAAAGCTGGACAGATAGTCCACCACATTTGAAAAATCATTGGATAAATGAATATAATTTTATAATTATGCCGAACGCAGGGAATCTTTCGAGATTTCCTGCGTTTTCTTTGCAACAGAAAAGGAGTGAATGAAATGAATTACAAAACAAACTGTCCCCAGAAGCAGTTGCGGCATGGCTAGATGGCTGCTGGGGCTGGCCCTGGCGGTGGATTTGGCGCTGATGGTGATTCTGTGCCAGCCCATCGCTGCCCCCATGGTGTATGAGCAGGGGGTGAAAGAGGAGATTGCCGTGGTGGAGCAGAAACAGAAAGACCCGGGTATTCACCAAGACCTGAGAGAAGTCATGGAGAAGTACAATCTCCAGCTGGCCCAGGACCAGTCCGGCCTGGACAGCGTGGACAGCTATGAAGCGCCGGGGCTGAACCTGGAGGACTACGGAATGAGGGCTGATGATGCAGTAGGCTATGTAGAAATCCCCGCCATGGATGTCATTTTACCCCTCTACCTGGGCGCCTCCAGAGCGCACATGAGCGACGGGGCGGCGGTGCTGGGTCAGACCAGCATGCCCATCGGGGGAAACTCCACCAACTGTGTCATTGCCGCCCACCGGGGCTGGAATGGCAAGGCCATGTTCCGGGATGTGGAGCTGCTTCAGGAGGGGGACTTGGTGTACCTCACAAACCTCTGGGAGACCCTGACCTATCAGGTGACGGGAATCTCCATCATCTGGCCCGACGAAGTGGAGGCTGTGGCCGTTGAGCCGGGCCAGGACATGGTGACCTTGCTCACCTGTCACCCCTATATTGTGGGCACCTATCGGTACCTGGTGTACTGCCAGAGGGTGGAGGAGGAGCCTTCTGTCCGGGAGCCTGCTGGGGACAAACCAGACGTCCAGGAGACACCGGCAGAGACCTCCCAACCAGAGATTGTTCTGGAATCCAGGCTGCAAGTTGTGGCGTTTGGACTGAGCGCCTGCACGGCGGTGGTGCTGATGTTAACCATTGCCGCTGAGCAGAGAAAAAGAAGGGAGATAACAAATGGAAAATTACATCTGTGAGCTGGCAGAGCGAGGCCGGAATGGAAGCGATGGAAGGCCGTATACTGGGGCGCAGTCAAAAGAAATGGAGGGAGGAAGGATGAGAATGGAACCCGTATTTGTCATCTGGTCCAATGAGGAGCTGGACTGGGAGAAGTGGAAAGATGCCTTTGCAGACTGCGGCCCCGTACCGGAGGACAAGCTGTATGAAATGATGAGCGAGCTCAACGACCAATACCTGGGGGATGAGCGCATGAATCTGGATGTGAATGTGGGGGCGCCCATCCTTCTGATTGCAGATCTGGGATTGTGGGATGGGCGGCACACGGGCTACCGGGAGATTCCAAGCGGGAATCTTCGGGACTGCCTGTATAGTGAGCTGGACGGGGTCACCTGGTATGTGGACCGCCAAGGGGACTTCCGCATGGATGGGTACCACCACGACGGGCACAACCACTACTTGTACCGCAAGTTCCGCCCCGGGATCAGCGATGAGGCCCGGGAAGTATTTCTGGAAACGATTATGGGCCATACCATGAACCGGGATGACCTGGAACGGGTCACCTGCAGGCTGGGGGATGACATTGCCAGAATCTACGGATTTCAGTTGCCGGAAACCACAAAGACACACAGGAGGTGTGGGCATGAGCGATAACTGTGTATGCTGTGGGCGCTATGTGCCGGAGGGGCGCATGGTGTGTCCCATCTGTGAAGCCAAAGGGTTGGAAGGCCCGGGGAAACGAGCCGCCATCTGCGCCTATCTGAGGGAATATCATACGGGAAAAGAACGAGCCGTATCCAGCCGAGAACTGGAACGGCTTTTTTCTGTGGATGGAAGAGGCTTACGCCGGAAAATCAGTGTTCTGCGCCAGCAGGGACACCCCATCTGCAGTGATGACTCCGGCTACTACTATGCGGACAGTCAGAAGGAAATCAACCAAACGGTGTGCAGGCTCAACGGCCTGGTGACAGGGGTGTCCAATGCCCGGACGGGGCTGTTGTTTGCGTCCCTGTTTCCGGCCAAGGTGGATCTGGATATCGTCATTCGAATGGCAGAGGAGGACAAGCAGTGAAAAAGGAACTGGTGTTTGTGGATGAAGACACCCTGACGGCAGAGGAATGGGAGGCTGGAAACCATGGCCAGACCAATGAACAAGGATGAGTACCGGGCCCAGCTGGCCGAGGCCTTTGCCCACGTGCTGGAGGAACACGGCCTGGAGTGGAAAAAGGAGTGGAGCGGCCGGGGCGGAGAGGCCCCCCACAACGGTGTCACCCGAGCCTGCTACCGGGGCACCAACGCCTTCTGGCTGTCCCTGATTTCCATGGTCAAAGGGTATGACGATCCCCGCTGGGTGACCATGGTGCAGATCATGGACCAGGGCGGGAAGTACCACCCCAAGGAGAAGTGGCACCTGAAAAAGGGGAGCAAAGCCACCTATGTGGAGTACTGGTATCCCTATGATACAAAGAATCGGAAGGCTCTGACCTGGGAGCAGTACCGGGACGAGCTGAGCCATGGAAGAAAGGACACAGAGTTCCGGCTCTCCACCCGGTATACTCCAGTGTTCAACGCCAGGGATGTGGAGGGAATGCCCCCGTGGGAACGCCCTGAGGCGGGAGATATTTCGGCGGATGAACTGATTGGAAAGCTGAGTCGAGGAATGGGAGTGCCGGTTTTCACGGATGGGGGAGACCGGGCCTACTACTCTCCCGCTCACGATCAGATCCACCTGCCTGCGCCGGAGTCCTTCCTCAGTGCGTACGCCTTCAACGCCACTGCGCTCCACGAGCTGGCCCATGCCACCGGCCACCCCAGCCGTCTGGGCCGGGAGCAGGGCGGGGGCTTTGGCAGCGCCGCATATGCCTATGAGGAGCTGGTGGCGGAGATGTGTTCCTGCTTTGTGGGGGTGAACCTCACAGCGGAGGCCACACCGGCGCACATCGACAACCACAAGGCCTATGTGCAGGCCTGGGTGCAGTCCATCCGGGAGAAGCCGGAGACGCTGGTGAAAGCCATTCGGGATGCCCAGGCGGCGGCCAGTTTCATGGACTGGAAGGCGGGGCTGATTACGGACAAGGAGTATGAAAGGGCCCGGGGCTCTGTGCTGGAGGTCCAGCAGAAGCGCCGGGAACGAGAGCGATGAATCCAGACAGCCGCCTGCCTGCGTTAGGCGGCTGTCGCACATGATGGGGAGGAATTCAAATGAAAATACAAACGCTGTGCCAGCGCCTCGCCCTGAGCGGGAAAGGGGCGTGAGGGCATGGCATACTTCACGGCAGAAGAGATTGCCCGGGCCAGAGAGGTGGATCTGCTGTCCTATCTGCAAAGCTGTGAGCCGCATCAGCTGGTGCGCCTCTCTGGGGGCACCTATTGCACCCGGGAACATGACAGCCTGAAAATCAGCAACGGGAAATGGCACTGGTTCTCCCGAGGGGTGGGAGGAAAAACGGCGCTGGATTACCTGATCAAGGTCCAGGGCTATACCTTTATCCAGGCCATGGAGGCGGTTCAGGGCCAGCGGGCCAGAAATGACCCAGCTCCGGTGTGTGCCCAACAGAAGCAGGAGCGGAAACTGCTGCTGCCTCCGGCCAATGAGACCAGCCTCTGCGTCCAGCGGTATTTGAAGGGGCGCGGCATCCATTCTGTGGTCATCCGCCACTGTCTGGAGAACGGTTCCCTGTATGAATCCAAGCCCTATCACAGCGCGGTTTTCGTGGGCAGAGACCGCTCCGGAGTCCCGCGCTACGCCGCAATACGGGGCACGTCAGGAGCCTATAAGGGCGAGGCCACAGGCAGTGACAAACGATTCTCTTTTTCCCTGGCAGAGTGCCCGGACAGCACTCGGGTGCATGTGTTTGAGTCGGCCATTGATGCCATGAGCCACGCCACCCTGGAGCTGCTGAAGGGAAGACCCTGGCAGGAGGATGCCCTGCTGTCACTGGCCGGGGTGTTTGTCACCAAACGGGAGAAGGTAGTGCCTGTGGCGCTGGAACAGTTTTTGAAAGACCATCCCAACATCCGGAGCCTGCATCTGCATCTGGACAATGACCAGGTGGGACGCGGTGCTGTGAAAGGAATCATGGAGGGACTGCAGGATCAATACGAGATATACGATGAACCACCTGCACGGGGCAAAGATGTCAACGAGATGCTGATGCTGCGTGTGGGGCTGATAAAAGGAAAGGGGACACTTCAGCGATGATGAATATCAAGATCTATCAGATTAACTACACTCGGGATACAGACCGGATCAAATTTCTGGGCCTGGACAGCCTTGCGGATCTCCAGGGCACTCCGGACATCAACAGCAGAATCTATGACAGGGTATACCAGGGGAACGTGGAAGCGGCATCCCTGGAAGATGTCTACCGCGTGTTCAACACGGAGTGTCCCCTGAATTTCAAGGGACACTCTCTTTCTGTGTCGGACGTGGTGGAGGTTGTGGAGGGAGCTGGGATGACACCCGGGTTCTATTTCTGCGACTGTGTCGGGTTTCAGCCTGTGGAGTTCCGTCCGGAGCTGACCACAGAACATGAAAAGACCCTCCACGTGGTGCTGCTGGAGCCTGGCAAGATGGCACGAGCTGCAGAAATTGACGGCAGCCTGGAGGGCCTGCAGAAGGTGGTGGGCGGCTACATCGAGGCCTGTTACCCCTTCGAGGAACAGGTGTGCATCGTCTGCAATGAAGAGGGAAAGCTCAACGGCATGCCTCTCAACCGGGCTGTGTATGTCCAGAGAGAGGACGAGCAGGGCGGACGGGAGCTGGTGGATATCATTGCCGGCCCCTTCTTGATCTGCGACTGCAGCGGGGAAAACTTCGGGAGCCTGTCGCCCAGGCAGACGCAGGAATACCTGGACATGTTCCGGTTCCCGGAGCGGTTTGCCAGCCTCAACGGAGAGATCCTTGCCATCCCGTATGTGCCGGACCGGAAGGAGCGGGAGAGATAACGGAAGTGCCCATGAGCCGTGCCGCCATGCGCGGCACTGGCTCCGCAAGCAACGAATTGGCTTGCGCAATTCAGAATTTTCAGGGGCTCAGCCCCTAAGACCCCAGTGTAAGAAAGGAAGCTCGCATCATGAGAAAACGAAATTGCCGCATTGAGATCTACTTCACCCGCAGTGAGCTGGAGACCCTCACCAAGAAGGTGCGCAAGTCCGGGCTTTCCCGGGAAGGGTATTGCCGCCGTGTCCTCAATGACTCGGAGGTGCGTCAGGCTCCTTCTGCAGATATCCCTGTCCTCATTCGGGAACTGCGCCAGATTGAACTCAGCCTCGATCAGCTTCTGAAGTCCAGAGGCCTGCCGGACCAGACCGGCGTGAGCAGGACCATGGAGGAGCTTCATAGGGTGGAGCGCATGATTGCCCAAGCGTATGCCAGAGAGGATTGACCGTGGCAGTCACCTCCATTTGGCCCATCAAAGGGCGGTTTGACCAGGTCATCACCTATGTGCGAAATCCGGAAAAGACCAGTGAGGCCTTTCTGCCGGATATGACGGCGCTCCATGCCATCCGTGACGTGATGGAGTACACCATGGATGAAGTCAAGACAGAGAAGCGGAGCTATGTCAGCGGGATTGGATGTACGGAGGAGACAGCCGCTGAGAAGTTCATGCAGACCAAGCGGTTTTGGGGCAAGGAGGATGGGCGGGTCTGCTATCACGGGTATCAGTCTTTCCGGGAGGGAGAGGTCACCGCAGAGCAGGCCCATCAAATCGGAGTGGCCTTGGCAAAGGAATTGTGGGGAGATCGATTTGAGGTGGTAGTGGCCACCCACTGCAACACCAACCACTATCACAACCACTTTGTCATCAACTCTGTCTCCTACATGGATGGCCGCAAATTCTATAACTCCAGAGAGGACTACCGGCGTATGCGGGAGGTGTCCGACCGGCTGTGCCGGGAGGCAAAACTCTCGGTGATTGACCAGGCCGGAGCCAGGTCCAAGCACTATGGAGAGTGGCGGGCGGAGAAAAACGGGCTTCCCACCCGGAGAGGGAGCATTCGGGCGGACATTGACCGGGCCATTGCATCGGCCACCACGGAACGGGGATTTATCCAGACCATGCAGGCCATGGGGTACGTGTTCAAGACCCGGACGTCTACCGGGGAGCGGCTGAAATACCCGGCGCTGAAGCCGCCGGGCGCCAAAGGGTTCTTCCGCTTCCACCGCCTGGGGGAGGGCTACACATTGGACGAGGTGATGGATCGGATTTATCAGAATTCGAGAAGACAGGTCCCCTTCCCGGAGGCAGAACAGGAGGCGGCTGAGCGGCTGCGCAAGGAGATGCGGGCTCATCCCATGATGAAATGCAAGGGACTGCGGGCGCTGTACTTTCGCTACTGCTATGAACTGCACATCATTGTCAAGCATCCGGCATCCGTCAAACGGGTGTCTTTTTTGCTGCGTGAGGATGTGTCCAAGATGGAGCGCTATATTGCCCAGACTCGACTCCTGGCCCGGGAGGGAATTGATACAGAAATAGAGCTGAAAGAGTTCCGGAGGTCCCTAAAGGAGAGGATGAAAAGCCTGGCAGAGGAGCGGAGCAAACTGCGCAACAGTTTGAAATCCGCCGTTCGAGCGGGAAGTGATTCAGAAGTTTCAGCCTTGAAGGCTCAGATTGCCCAGATCTCCGGTCAAATCAAAACCACACGAAGGGAGGTGAAATTATGTGATGACATAGCGCAGCGCTCCAGTCAGGTGTCTGCAAACCTGGAGCATTTGGATGCCCAAATCAACGAAAAGGAGAATGTACAGAATGAACACATCTGGAGAAGCAGTGGATCAAGTCGTGAGGATGTCACTCAACGGCGTTGAAGTTGCCGCAAGAATTACGGGCGCAGCGGCCAAAGAGCTGGCTGTGCTGCTCTATGCAATCCTGAGGGATCAGAAGAAGACCAAGGGAAAGACCCGCTTGGCAAATATGCTGCGCTCGGGAAAAGAACTGAAGGTCTTTGCTGTGAAGGATCAGGACCTGAAACTCTTTTGTCAGGAGGCAAAGGCATACGGGGCCCTCTACTGTGTGCTGAAAAACAAACACGCAAAAGACGGGGTCACGGATGTGATGATACGGGCAGAGGACGCCTCAAAGATCAACCGCATCTATGAGCGGTTTCATCTGGCCACCGTGGATATGGGGACCATCAAAAGTGAAATCGAGCGGGCGGTGGAACGGCCCACGGCAGAGCGAAGTGGAGATGAGAAAGCCGGTGGGGCGGCTTCCCAGAAAGAGAAGTCTGATCACCGTAAGGAGGAACAGCAGGGAAACCCCACCGAGGGGCGGACGGGACTGTCCCGTCCGTCCGAGCTTACCTCAAAGCCCAGAGAGAGCACCGCAGGGGGTATCTCTGATGTGGAGCGGTCTCCCCGTCCGTCTGTGAGGCAGGACCTGCGGAATATCCGGGCAGAACAGGCAAAGGCTGCGGCGGCGAAGAGCCGGGATCAGAGTAGACGGCAATATGCCGGGCACAACGCGCCTGCCAAGAAGCCGAAGGTTCCAAAAGGGAGGGGGCAGTGATCGGATGGACGAGAAGATTTTGACGCTTACCGATTTTGAACAGCGGGTCCTGGTGCGGGGGATGAACGAGTTCCGCAACGACTTGATTCAGGATGGGAAACCTACAGAGGATGTGGACCATGTGATCCTGAAGGTCATTGACGCCCCCACAAAGAAGGGGAGGAGATGGCCGGGCCGTGAGACAAGATAAGCTTTCCAAGCCCTATTTGGCGCTCTATCTCTGTGGATTGATTGTGGTGATCTGGGAGGCGCTGCTTCTGGCCCCCTATCTCAGAGACGGCCTGCCAGGGCTGGTGACCCACGCAGGGGAGGCATTTCAGCATCCGTTTCAGGTGACATTATGCGAGGACAGCGGAAAAGCTGTCCTCGCTTTTCTGACGTTATACGGGGTGGCATTAGGGGTATTTCTATCCAGCGAGCGGAATTACCGCAGACGGGAGGAGCACGGCTCCGCTCGGTGGGGAAATCCCAAAGCCATCAACAGCAAATATGCAGATAAGGTCAAGACGGAAAACAAGATTCTGACCCAGCATGTGGCCATCGGCTTGGATGGAAGAAAACACAGAAGAAATCTCAATATTCTGTGCTGTGGCGGCTCCGGAGCGGGTAAAACCAGGTTTTTTGCCAAGGACAATATCATGAACTGTAATACCAGCTTTGTGGTATTGGACCCGAACGGAAAAAAAGTATTACTCTAATTCTTGCAAGCGGTTCATACCGCAGGGATACGGCAATAATATACGATAGAAAGGAGGTCGGAAAATGCCTAAAATCCGAGACTTGAACAGGATTACTGCTCTCTACGAAAGACTTTCAAAAGACGATGAACAGCAGGGCGAGTCGAACAGCATACTCAATCAAAAAAAGTATCTGCAAGACTACGCACATAAAAGCGGCTTTACGAATATTCAGCATTTCACGGACGATGGCTTCACAGGTCGCAATTTCAGCCGTCCCGGATTTCAGGCAATGCTTGCCGACATTCAGGCGGGGAAAATCGGAACGGTCATCGTCAAGGATATGAGCCGTTTCGGAAGAAACTATCTGCAAGTAGGCTTTTATACGGAAATCCTTTTCCCGCAAAAAGGCGTGCGCTTCATCGCCGTGAACAACAGCGTTGACAGCGAAAACCCGCAGGACAATGATTTCACGCCGTTCCTTAACATTATGAACGAGTGGTATGCCAAAGACACAAGCAACAAAATCAAGTCCATTTTCCTATCCCGTATGAACGACGGAAAGCGTTGTTCGGGCAGTATTCCATACGGCTATAATCGACTGCCCGGAGACAAGCAGACATTGGTGGTAGACCCTGTTGCGTCCAAAGTGATAAAGCACATCTTTGAACTTGCGGCGCAGAGCGTTTCCCCTCCTGCTATCGCACGACAACTGACCGAAGAAAAGGTCTTGATACCGTCCGCTTATACGCTTCAATACCACCCCGAACAATGCAACAGGAAAGCGGAAATCGGCAACACGAAGTGGAATGCGAACACCGTGCGAGAGATACTGAACAGGCAGGAATATCTCGGTCATACCGTGCTGAGAAAAACCATAGGCGTCAATTTCAAGACCGACGCCCGCCGTTTCGCAACCGACGAGGAAAGACTTGTGTTTGAAAACACGCACGAGCCTATCATTGACGGAGAGCTTTGGGACAAGGCGCAGAAAGGTCTGAAACACACTATGCGCCGACTGAAAGACGGCACTCATCAGACGGATTGCCTTTTGCCGGGGCTTGTGTTCTGCGCTGACTGCGGCAGTCGAATGGCGTATGAAGCGCATTACTACAAAAGCGGAGAAGTTTATCACAGCTTCCGTTGCGGCAAATATTCAACCGATACTTCAAGCTGCACCGTTCACTATATCAGCGAAAAGACGCTTCATCAGATTGTTCTGCGCTCCATTCAGCGAATATCGAACCGAGTGATTGCAGACGAGCAGGCTTTTGCCGAGGAACTGCGTAAGCGTTGGCAGGCGAAAGCCGACGACAAGCCGAAAAAGGAGCAGGAAGAACTACTCACGGTGAAGCGCAGGCTTGACGAACTTGACCGACTGATTGGAGGGTTGTACGAAAACTATATCTCTGATTTGCTTCCCGAAAAGCAGTATAAATCGCTTATGCAGAAGTATTCTGCGGAGCAGACGGAACTTGAAAGCAAGGCGGCTTCACTTGAAAAAGGACTTTCTGAAACGGCGGTATCGCCTATACAGACGGAGCGTTTTATCAAGCTCATCAAGAAATACAAAGAGCCGACCGAACTGACAAGAGAAATGGCTTGCGAACTGATTGATAAAATCGTCGTTCACGAAGCGGAGGGCAAAAAGCCGAACAGACAGCAGCAGGTAGACATCTACTATAACTTCATTGGCGAGTTTGATTTACCACTCACCGCAGAAGAAATCGCACAGGCAAAAGCGAACGCCGAGCGAAAAACTGCGGAAGCGCAACTCCGCAAGCGGGAACGACAAAAAGAACGCAGCGCCGCTTTTCGAGCGAAAGCGAAAGCAGAGCGTTGGTCTGCGAACGAGGGACACAAATTCCCGAAGCGTGTTTGCGAGTATTGCGGCAAGGAATTTTGGCCTAACGGGAACAAACAACGCTTTTGCACGAAGGAGTGTACTACGGCGTATCAACAGGCGGAAAAGCAAAGAAAACGCTATGCCGAAAAAGGCGATCACACCTTCCGCCAAAAGAACTGCATACTCTGCGGCAAACCATTTTGGCCTGTAAATGGACAAGAGGTACTATGCTCCGAAGAATGCAAGGCAGAGAACCGCAGGCGCAGGCAACTTGAATACTACCACCGTAAAAAAAATCCGAGCGTGAAGCCGGAAATTTAGCTTAAATCAAGGAGGCAAACACAATGGAAAAATTCATCACGGACGAGAAAACTGGCTTGAAGTACGAGCTTGTCGGGGACTACTACCTTATCGCAGGCGAGGACGAGCCGGAGGGAAAGCCCATCGGCATTTGGGGGCAAAGACGGTTACGGTATATCCGAGAACACAAGAAAATCCTCTATTCCGAGCTTCTGACAAGCGGCAGGCTGAACGATTATCTTGCCGAGTTGGACGAGAGCGCCGAAGCAATGTTTTCTCGGCTGGTAAAGGAACTTGCCGAAAAAGAAGGCGTGACCGAAACCCTCAAAGCGAAAGACCAAATGGCTTGGGTGCAGGCTATGAACAACATCCGCAACCGAGCCGCAGAGGTCGTTTACAACGACTTGATTTACAACTGACGCTCGACCACATAGGGAAATGCCGCTGTCAACCGATGGCGGCTTTTCCTTTTCAGCAGGTGTTCAAGAAGTCATAAAGTCGGCAGTATAGTCGAAGGAAGTGTTCTTGCCGAGAAAATAGCTGTTTGCGGTAGATTTCTTCACATTTGAGTGCTATAATGATTGGCGTTGAGTGTGCAACCGTTCGATAAACGCGAATTTATATTGCTTTATTCATAGCATCATACTATACAGGATTACCCGACAAATGATAATGCCACAGAGCGTTGCATCGTAGCCACAGGACATTTCTTGAATGCCACATAGTCTGCTACTACAATGAAAACGACGGGAAACCGAAAAACAAATTGGAGGTATACGCTATGACATTTGGCGAAAAATTAAAAGAAGCCCGCAAAGCGGAAAAAATGACACAGGAGCAATTAGCAGATATCTTGTCCGTGTCAAGACAGGCAATCACAAAATGGGAAAGCGATAAAGGCATACCCGATGTGGAAAATCTCAAACTGATTTCACAGGCGCTTTCCGTGAGTATTGACTATCTTCTGGATGACGGAAACAAACTGGATATGTCCGTTATCCGAGAACCTATCAATTTGGATGATTACAAAAGCCTGAACGCGACGGGCAAAAACCGATGGTTCAAATGGGATAAGCTACGGGACGAAGTAGTCAGAAAAAGGTTTCCGAAAGCCGAAATCTATATGCTCATGCACAAGCAAATAATGACGAAGAAAGAAAAGAAAATAGGGGTATTTTTGTGGTTGACCACGCCGTTTGCCAATATGATGGAATTTATTCAGTCGCTGCAAAACACCGACAAATGGTTTTATCTTGTGGAGGAAAACGAAAAGCAGTATTTAGCGACGGTAACAAAGGATTTTATCGAGGTAAGGCGGTTGGCGAGGCAGGCGAGTCATAAGCAGGGAGACAAATTTGATGTAGGCAACTTTGAATTTACAGTACAAACCCTTTTGCGATAAGGGCAAATAAATAATTATAGTCATATAAAAGCGAGATGGCGTCCAAGCGAAAACTTGGACGCTTTTTTCTTCCCCAAACGCTTCATTTTTGCGTGTGAAGGAATGCCCTGCGAAAACACATCTGCGAATTTTTAATGAACTTCTGAATAATGTATTGCAATTCGCCATACAATATGGTATAATCAGAAACAGAAAGGCAGGTGCTTATGATGGCAACAAAAAGCGCAAATGTAACGGCTCGTGTTCAGCCGGAAATCAAACGGCAGGCGGAGGCGGTTTTGGACAGAATCGGCTTGCCTGTTTCGGTTCTGATCGATACCTTATACAGACAAATTATTATGACGGGCGGCGTTCCGTATTCTCTTACCGTCCCCAAACTGCCAACAAGAGACAGCTTGACCGATGAGCAGTTTAATGCCATGATGGAAAAAGGCTACAATCAAGCGAAATCCGGCGAGGGACTGTCCGTAGACGAAGCCTTTGCCAAAATCCGTGAGGGCATTTGAGTATGCGGTATGAAGTGAAGTTGACTCCGCAGGCTTTTGGGCAAATCGAGGAAACGGTACAGTATATTTCCAAAATTCTCTTGGAACCGGAAATCGCACGGAAGTGGGCGGATACGCTGCAAAGTGAAATTCAAAAGCTGGATTCTATGCCGTCAAGATATCCTCTTACTGAGGAAGAACCGTGGCACACGAAGGGAATCCGCAGAATGCCCGTTAAAAACTTTCTCGTTTACTATCTTGTTGATGAGGAAAAGAAAACCGTATGGGTCACGGCGGTGATCTACGGGCGGAGGGATCAAATTTCAGCGTTGCGTGATATGCCACCGGATAACAATGAACGATAAACTGGGATTTGGAGGTTTTATGAATAAAGATTGGTTATTTACCAGTGATGGATATGTGTGTGGTCTTAGAGCCGCCGGAGTTCTGATTCGGAATAATACGATTTTAGTGCAGAGAGAAATAGACGGAAATGAATATGCTTTGCCGGGTGGTCATATAAAAGTAGGTGAGACACTGGAGGATGGTTTAATTCGTGAAACAATGGAAGAATTGGGGGTTGGAATACGATGCGTTCGTCTTTTGTGGAGCGAAGAATCTTTTTGGGAATGGAATGGCAAGCAAGCTCACACAATTGCTTTTTATTATCAGATCAATCTTTGTGATGAATTGGATATTCCCGAATGCAACGAGTTTGTTTCACAGAAAGATAATTGCAATGTGATTCTTGGTTGGATGCCTATTGAAGAACTCCAAAAAGTAACGATATATCCTGCGTTTTTGAAAGAAGAAATCTATCATCTAAACGAACCAACGAAACATTTTGTTTCAAGGGGATAATCATATTCCCGCTTGCCGAACTGAACGCAACAACTGAATACCGAAAGACAGACCGTTGACACATCGGCTCCCCGGTGAAAAAGTCAACGGTCTTTTTCTCCCCCAAACGCTCCATTATGGCGTATGGCTACGACTGAATAAGAATACATAGCCCTTGCTTTCAAAGGCGATTACAGAGCGAAAAAAGCTCGAAAATCGCCCCGAGAATTTACAGAAAGCAAGGGCTTGTTCTATTTCGGGTGTAAAACACACCCGAAACAAGGTTCTGTCAAGGGCGTAAGCCGCAAAGCGGTCAAAGACCCTTGACAGGTTCTTATTCTCTGGCAGAAACGGAAAGGAGGTGGTGTCTGTGTGCCGAGAATGAGCAAAAAACGGAAACAGGAATGGGCGCTGTTTCTCAATGAGCGAAACCGTATCACCTACAACGAGCTTTGCAGGAGGTGTCAACACGACTGCAAGCAGAGTTTTCGGGTGACGGTTATCGAATGCCCGAACTATCTATCAAAACGAAAAGGAGAAAATCAAAGTGACTGACAATCAAACAAGCGAAGGCGTGGAGCTTGAAATCATCAAGGCAAGCGAGGTCACGCCGAAAGAGGTCAAATGGCTATGGTATCCGTATATCCCATTCGGGAAAGTCACGCTTCTGCAAGGCGATCCCGGCGACGGCAAGAGTAAGTTAATGCTTTCTCTTGCCGCTTTACTTTCCAAAGGCGAAGATCTGCCCTTTTCCGATGAAGAACAGACCGAGCCGCTGACCGTCATCTATCAGACTACGGAGGACGATGCGGACGATACCGTTGTGCCGAGGTTCAACGCCGCAGGGGGCGACGGTGAAAGGCTCATCTTTATCCGAGAGGAAAAGAAAAATCTGACCTTTGGCGATAGTCGTATTCGCAAGGCTGTGGAACAGTACGGCGCAAAGCTGCTGATACTTGACCCTATGAGTTCGTATATCGGCGGCGAGTGTTCTCTGAACAACGCCAACGAAACGAGAGCCGAGTTTAACCACTTGATTACGGTGGCGAGGGACACGGGCTGTGCTATCGTTATTATCGCCCACATGAACAAGATGAAAGATACAAGCCCGCTATACCGCACCAACGGTTCGGTGGATATTGCGGGGGCGGCGAGAAGTATTCTTGCCGTTACGAGGACGGCGAACAAATCCAATCCCGCAGAGCGTTATCTTGTGCAGGTAAAATCAAACCTTGCGCCGACCGGCTCGGCAATTCTCTTTGAGGTTGCCGACAAAGGCGTAAACTTTTTGGACGAGGTGGAGCTGACGGCGGAGGACGCTTTCAAGGAAATCGCTCCGAGAATTGGCAGACCGAACGAGCGTGAAGAAGCGGCGGCGGAATTTATCCGTGAGCTTCTCTCGGACGGCTACCGTTCCGCTGTTGAATGCGAAGCAAAACTTGAAGCCGCAGGCTTCAAGAAGTCAACCTACAAAAAGGCCAAAAAGAAAATCGGCGTTCATTCTGTGAAGGACGGATTTTCTTGGTACTGGTCTTTGCGAGAGGTTGACGAAGCGAACGATAAAAGGCAGGCTGTCGCAGACAATGACGGACTGCCTTTTTGAGCGAGCCGTAAAGGGAGTCGAGGGGGAACGCCTCGCCCACGACATCTTTCAGCTTGCTGAAAGTGTCATAGTGGGTTACGCACTTTGAAAAAGTTGCGTAACCGTTCCCCCGCCCTTTCTGCAGAACTGGAGGTGATGTGATTGGCGGAAGGAAATTTCAGCGTTGTCCGGGTGGATAAAATCACCGCTTCGGGAGCGCAGAAAGTCGAAAGGCACAACGAGCGCAAGAACGAAAGTTACGGAAATATCAATGTAGATTTGGAGCGTTCGCCCCTCAATGTCCACTTCAAGGACACGGGCGGTCTGACCTACAACGAGCTTTTTCAGAAGCTCATCGACGAGGGCAAAATCTCCACCAGAGGACAGAAAGAAGGAGCGACAATCTTCAATGAACTGGTCGTTGACGTGAACACAAGGTACTTTGAGGAACGGGGCGGCTATGAGTATGCCAGGTCGTTCTATGAAGAAGCCTACCGTTTCGCCTGCGGGATTTACGGCGAGGAAAATATCGTCTCGGCGGTCATGCACGCCGATGAAATCAACAAGGCGGTATCGGAGCAGATGGGGAAACCCGTCTACCATTACCACCTCCATATCGTGGCGATACCCACCGTCCGAAAAGAGATACGCTGGTCGAAACGATGTAAGGACGAGGCGTTGAGGGGTACGGTCAAGGAGGTCATCAATCAAGTCTCCCACTCCAAAAAGTGGAAGAACAACGTCCCTGTCCTCGATGAAAACGGAAAGCAGGAAGTGAACAAATACGGAAAGCCTGTGTTCCGCAAGTCCTATTCCGTCCTGCAAGACCAGCTTTTTGAGCATATGACGGCGGCGGGCTTTACGGGCTTTGAGCGTGGCGAATTGGGAAGTACGGCGGAGCATTTGGAAGGTCTGGACTTCCAGATTGAGAAAGACAAGGAACGGCTTGCCGACATTCAGCGGCGCATAGAAGCCGAACAAACGAAATACGAGCCTGCCCACGAAGTCTTTAAGACGGTAAATGAAATCGAGGAAATGGGACAGAAAACCATAACAGGAAAGGTGGCTGTGACAAAAGAAGATTATCAGAAGCTCACGGCTCTTGCAAAGGAGGGCATAACGAGCCGAGGAGAAATCCGACAACTGAACGACAGCGTTTCCTACTATCGACAGAGATACTTCAACGCTTCAAGTTCTTTGGAACGAATGCAGGCGAGGTATGAGGAACTGAAAGAAAAATGCCGTCCGTTTTTGGAGGCAATGGAGCATTTCCCGCAGCTTGTCAAGGCGTTTGTAGACAAGGTAAAGGAACTGTTTGGAGCAAAGGAAGCGCAGGAGCGAAAGGAACGGGAGGACAGGAACGCCGCCCGATCTGAACGCCGCAGAAAAGGCAAAGACGGTTTGGAAAGATAACTCCTTCGACTGTATTGCCGACTTTATAACTTCATCAACACTTAAATATCGGTCTTTGACGGGACATTCGGGAACGGGTGTCCCGTTTTTCTATGAAGGGAGGTGATGACCGTGAAAGAAAAGGAAACCTGCTTTGTCGAGAAAATCGGCGGCACGACATTCATTGTCAATGCGCTACCGTCGGAAAGCGCAAAGCGAACGCAGGAAGAAGTCGTAAAGGCTTTGATTGAGAAAGAAGCGATGGCTTTGGAAGTCGAAACCGCCGCTTGAATTTTTCTACCCGAAGCTGATTTATGAACTTTTTGAAAATTTATCGGAAAACCACTTGACAGAAAGGCGAGCTCTTACGAGACACCGGGAATCTGCTCAAAGCACAGGGCTATGTGATTAAGGTCGTGGATCTCATTAACATGGATCGGAGTCATTGCTACAATCCCTTTGTCTATCTGCGCAGTGACAACGACATCCAGCGCCTGGTGACAAACCTCTTTAAGAACACCACCCCCAAAGGGACGCAAAGTCAGGACCCATTTTGGGACCAGGCTGCCACCATGCTTTTGCTGGCGCTGGTGTTCTATCTTCACTACGAAGCGCCGGAAGATGAGCAGAACTTTCCCATGGTGATGGAGATGATTCGAGCAGGCGAGGTTCGGGAGGAAGATGAGAGCTACCAATCTCCCTTGGATGAGCTCTTTGACCGGCTGGAACGCCGCAATCCGGAGCACATCGCCTTGAAGTACTACCGCAGTTACCACTCGGGCTCGGCGAAGACCTTGAAGTCCATCCAGATTACCCTGATTTCCCGCCTGGAGAAGTTTAATCTGGAGTCACTGGCGGGAATTACCCAAACTGATGAGATGGAGCTGGGAGACCTGGGGGAGCGTAAGACTGCGGTTTTTGCGGTGATCCCGGACAATGACAGCTCCTTTAATTTCATCGTTGGAATGCTGTATACCCAGCTGTTCCAGCAGCTTTACTACCAGGCAGATGTGGTGCATGGAGGACGGCTTCCAGTCCATGTGCACTTTGTCATGGACGAGTTTGCCAATGTGGCACTGCCGGATGAATTTGACAAGCTGCTGGCCACCATGAGAAGCCGTGAGATCTCTGTATCCATCATCATTCAGAACCTGGCCCAGCTGAAGGCTCTGTTTGAAAAGCAGTGGGAAAGTATCGTGGGAAACTGCGATGAGTTTCTCTATCTGGGAGGGAATGAACAGTCCACCCATGAGTATGTGTCCAAACTGCTGGGCAAGGAGACCATTGACACCAACACCTATGGGCAGTCCAGAGGCCGAAATGGCAGTTACTCCACCAACTGGCAGCTGGCAGGCCGAGAGCTTATGACCCCGGATGAAGTGCGCATGTTGGATAACCGATATGCGCTTTTATTTATTCGAGGCGAGCGCCCCATTATGGACCTGAAATATGACATAATGAGGCATCCCAACCTGGCCCTTACTGCAGACGGAGGGTCACCTGCCTATATCCACGGAGCGGACACCCATAGCTATGCCAGCATCACATTTGACCCGGAACTGTTGAGCAACGCCTTGGAATATGCAGAGGCTGAGACACAATTTGAGCTTCTCTCTGAAGAGGAGCTGGAAGAATATTTGAATCATTTGGAGGAAGAACATGAAAAACAACATCAAGAATAAGCAGAGCGCTCATCGAAAGCTGACAACCCATGATGAGGTCAAGAAAGGGTTCCGCCGCTATGCCATGACAGTGCTCTCTGCGGCCATTGTCTGTGGACTGGCCAGTCCCGCCTTCGCCGCAGGGAATGATCCCCTCACTGTGGTCAATAACCTGTCGGAGTTTATCTTCGGCCTCATCCGGGCGATTGGCTTAATCCTTTTGGGGTGGGGCATTGTCCAGGTGGGCCTGTCGTTCCATGCCCATGACCCCTCTCAGCGGGCCAATGGATTTCTGACTGTGGCTGGCGGAATTGTCGTCACTTTTGCCAAAGAGATCCTGAACTTGATTGTGGGTTGATGGCTGGAAGAAGAATCACACGTAACTGTCGGGAAAGGAGGTGCTGGAATGTCGGATAACTGGGTGGTTCAAAATTTGCAGAATGCTCTGGACACCTGGAACGGAAAGCTGGGCGAAATATGGACCCTCATTACACAGTCTCCGGAGAGCTTTAAGGGTGGTGAGATTTGGCAGGTTGTGGTCAATATCCACGGAGCTTTGCAGGCCATTGGATATGCACTGCTGGTGCTGTTTTTCCTCACGGGGCTGGTCAGAACCTGCGGGTCGTTTGCCGAAGCAAAACGGCCGGAGCAAGTGGTCAGACTGTTCGTTCGGTTTGCCATCGCCAAAGGGGCGATCACGTACGGAATGGAACTGATGCTGGCGCTGCTGGCCGTTGTCCAGGGAACAATCTCCACTATCATGAATGCCGCAGGACTGGGCGTGATACAGGAGACTGTTCTTCCCTCAGAGATTGTTGATGCCATCGAAGCGTGCAGTTTTGTGGACAGCATACCACTCTGGGCCATTACCTTGATTGGAGGCCTGTTTGTGTGGGTGCTGTCCTTTGTCATGATTCTCAGTGTATATGGCCGCTTCTTTCGGATGTATATGTACACAGCCATTGCGCCCATTCCGCTGTCCACGTTTGCAGGTGCGCCCAGCCAGAGCGTAGGAATCAGTTTTTTAAAGAGCTACGCCGCTGTCTGCCTTGAAGGGGCCATCATTGTGCTGGCTTGTATTATTTTCTCTGTGTTTGCCGCATCACCGCCGGTGGTCAACCCGGATGCAGAAGCGGCAACCATGGTGTGGAGCTATGTGGGAGAGCTGATCTTCAACATGCTGATCCTGGTAGGCGCTGTAAAGATGGCTGACCGGGTGGTGCGGGAGATGATGGGGCTGTAAGAAAAAACGGCACCGACTCAGCGGTCGGTGCCGTAAATGACTGGTTTCCCAGTCCTGGGGTCAATGAGATTTCCGTTTTCATCAAAAGTAATACCGTCCATGGGCACGCCCTGTTCCCGGGCGCGATGGATCTGCCAGAGCATATCTTCTTCCATGAAGCGTCTGTGCCGAATGGTTCGGGCCAGAGTGACAATCCAGGAGAGTATCACAGCGGCCAGCAGGAAATAGAACACGGCCATCACCAGCGCTTCATGCCGGGAGACCCAGCTGTTGAATGGGGTGGTGAAGGAAGCGATGAGCAGATACAGCACGGGAATGGTCAGGCGGAGTTTGCCGGCGACTTTGAGGATTAGAGAGAGAACGGCCAGCCCAATGGAGATACAAAGAGACAGAAGAAGCATTGCGGTCATAATCGTACACCTCTTTTTTGTTGGATGGCCCCATCATACCAGACAAGCAAGTGAATGTAAAATGTGCAAATACAAGGAGGCAGAACTTTGGAAGTAAAAATCAATCGGGAAATTCGGGATTACACCGAGTCGCTGTTCTTCGGGCTGTCCATGCGACAGTCCTTTTTTTCAATCTTGGCCATTGCAGTCGCAGTCGGCTTTTATTTTTGGCTCAAACCCTATGTGGGGACACAGGGGGTGAGCTGGCTATGCGTGCTCAGTGCGCTTCCTTTTGGCGCGATGGGGTTTGTCCGTTACCACGGTATGACGGCAGAGAAGTTTTTCTGGGCATGGATTCGTTCCGAGATCCTGGAGCCGAAACAGCTGGTATTCCGAGGCAATAACATCTATTACGAAGCATGGAAGAGCATCAAGACAGAGCGGAAGAAGAGAGGAGAGAAACATAGATGATTAAGACGATCAGAAGACTGATGCATCAGGAAAAAGAACGGTATCGACTGCCTGGCAAGGTACAGGACGTGATTCCCATTCAGACCATGTGGGAGGATGGAATCTTCCAGTCTGGAAGCAAGTTTTCCAAGACTTTTCGCTTCCAGGACATCAACTACCTGGTAGCATCCAAAGAAGATAAAGAGGCTATGTTCCTGGACTATTCTGAATTGCTGAATAGCTTGGACAGCGGAGCCAGCACTAAAATTACGATTTTTAACCATGTGGTCAACCGAGGAGAGTTCGAGGAGTCCATTCTCATGCCGCTTCGAGGAAATGAGCTGGACGAATACTGTATGGAGTGCAACCAGATGCTCCTGGATAAAGCTACCGGCGGAACCAGGATGGTGCAGGAAAAATTCATTACAACTTCTGTGCCAAAGAAAGATATTCAGGAAGCCCGCACCTACTTTGCACGGGTTGGAGCGGATTTTTCCAGCCACTTTGCCGTTCTGGGCTCCAAGTGTGCGGAACTGAGTGCCGTAGACCGCCTGAAAATCTTCCACACGTTCTTCCATCCCGGTGACACCGCAGAGTTTCATCTGGACCTCAAGGATATGATGAAGAAAGGACATGATTTCCGGGACTATATCTGTCCGGACTCCCTGGAAAAACACAGTGACTATTTGAGAATTGGGGGACGATATGCTCGGGTGCTATATCTCAAGGACTACGCCTCCTATATCAAGGACTCTATGGTGACCGAGTTGACCGATTTGAACCGGAGCCTGATGCTCTCCATTGACATCAACCCGGTGCCCACCGATGAGGCCATTCGCGGTATCGAGAATACCCTGCTGGGTGTGGAGAAGAACATCACCGATTGGCAGAGGCGCCAGAACGCCAACAACAATTTTTCTGCTGTGGTCCCCTATGACATGGAGATGCAGAGAAAGGAGACCAAGGAATATCTCAATGACATGACGGTACGAGACCAGAGAATGATGTTTGCCGTTATCACAATGGTTCATGTGGCGAACACCAAGGAGCAGTTGGACAGCGACACGGAGGCCATCCTGGCCATTGCCCGTAAGCATATGTGCCAAATGGCGGTGCTCCGGTATCAGCAGTTGGATGGATTGAAGACGGTTTTGCCGTTTGGAGTACGTAAGATCCATGCCTTTCGCACCCTTACAACCGAGTCCGTCGCGGTGTTCATGCCCTTCAAGGTCCAGGAAATTATGGACAAGGGCGGTATCTACTTCGGAGAAAACGCCATCTCCCACAATCCCATCATGTGCAACCGGGAAAATTTGATGAACCAGTCCACCTTTATGTTGGGCGTGTCTGGGTCCGGAAAATCGTTTTCGGCCAAGATGCTGATTTTCTCTCTGCTTCTGAGCACAGAAGACGACATTTTGATCTGCGATCCAGAAGGCGAGTATGCAACCATGCTGCGTGGCCTTCAGGACGTCTCCACCATCCATGTTTCTGCCAGTGGAGGGGACAGGCTGAATGCCATGTATATGGTGGAGGGGTATGGAGCGAACAATCCCATTGTGGTGAAATCTCAATTCATTATGTCCCTGGTAGAGCAGATCGATAAGAAAGGCGTGGGGCCTCAGCACAAGTCTATCATCGACCGCTGTACTGCTGCGGTGTACCATGAAGCAGAACAGAGCGGGATCGTGCCCACTCTGAATACCCTGCGGCTGAAGCTGTTGGAGCAGCCGGAACCGGAGGCAAAGCAAGTTGCACTGTCCCTGGAGCTGTATACCACAGGTTCGCTGGATATCTTCGGACATCACAGCAATGTGGACCTGGATAAGAGGGTGGTGGTATTCGACATTCACGGGCTGGGGGAGCAGCTGAAGCCTGCGGGACTTCTGGTGATTACCGATACCATGCTCAACCGTGTGACTCTGAACTGGAAGAAGGGAAAGCGGACGCATGTGTTTATCGATGAGTTCCATGTGGTGTTTGAGAATGAATTTTCAGCTGCATTCTTCAATTCCGCCTGGCGTCAGTTCCGCAAGCGCAATGCCTACCCCACGGCCATTACCCAGAATGTAGAGTACCTGTTGGACTCTGTGCAGGCCAGTACCATGCTTTCCAACAGTGAATTCATTGTGATGTTCAACCAGGCGGCTCAGGACCGGGAGAAGCTGGCCAAGCTTTTGAATATCTCCAATGAACAGATGAGCTATGTGACCAATGCAGAGCCTGGATGCGGACTGATCAAATATGGCGGTGCCTTGGTGCCGTTTGTCAACCATTTTCCCAAGGATACAAAAATGTATCAGCGGATGACGACCCGACCCGGCGAGGGTGATTTTGCAGGAGGACAGGCGTGATGCCTGTCCTCCTTTTGCGCTTTATGGGCGGAACAGAGAAAGGAAAGTGATACTGTGGCAGATATCAAAACCAGGGAAAAGATGCAAAACATTAAGATACTGGACAGAGCAGCCGCAGCAGGGCAGCACATGCGGGGGGCGGCCGATCGCATCCGTGCGCGAGCAGACCGTTTATCTGGTGGTGAACAGAACTCCCCTTCAGAGTATGCATCCGACAATCTGCAAAGTGCCTTAGAGGATGGCATCGCCGATGCCGGTCATGCTGGATGGTCCACAGGAGTAAAGGCGGTGGAGAAGGGCAGGACAGCTTATATGCACCGGAAACGACGCAAGCAGGCAGAAAAGATGGAAATAGCAAGGGGAGAGTGGACGCCTGAGACGGAAGACAGAGGTGGAGCATGCCCCCAACCAGACCGGCAGGACAGTAAGCGGACCAAGACCAAGAGAATCAAGACGAGAACCGAAACATCACAACCGACTGGTGTCGGGAAATCGGTAAAGACTACACCGAAATCCACGAAAACAACTGCAAAACATGCGGCCAGAATTTCACCGGAAGCCCCTGAAAAGGCCGCTCAGGCAGCCAAACAATCTGCTGTTACCACCTGGAAAGCATCTCGAATGGCACTGCAGCGGGCGGGAGGTACGGTGAAACAGTCTCCTGTGACGCTCCGTACAGCAGGGCGTGCTGCGGCCTCTGCGGCTAAGGCCGTCATGGCCGGGACAAAGTCTCTGGTGACTGCAATCGCGGCAGGTGGATGGGTGGTAGTGGCCATCGTAGTCGTAATCTGTGTCATCGCATGGGTTGTCGCCTCTTGCTTTGGCATCTTCTTTTCCAATGAGGGCAGAGGTGACGAATTGACCATGAGACAGGTGGTGCAGACAATCAATGAGAAGTATCAGAATAAATTAGATGACATCAAGGCATCGGTGAGCTACGATGTGCTGGAAATGTCGGGCTCTCGTGCGGTGTGGCCGGAAGTGCTTGCTGTTTATGCGGTCAAGACCACCATGGACCCAGAGCGGCCCCAGGAAGTGGCCACTATGACAGAAGAAAAGCAGCAGCTGCTGGAGGAAATCTTCTGGGCAATGAATCGAATTGATTACGATTTGGAGGACAAGGTAGAGAAGAAACTTGTGGAGACAGATGATGGGAACGGAACGATTATAGAGGAAGAGGTGAGTGTGACCAATACCTATCTCCGAATCACCGTCAGTCACAAGACGGCCCAGGAGATGGCGGAAGAATACGGATTTCACCAGGAACAGAAGGAGATGCTGGGGGAATTGCTGGCTGATGAAAATTCTGTTCTCTGGTCATCGGTTCTGTACGGCATCACAGCGTCCGATGGACAGATTGTCGCCGTTGCACTCTCCCAAGTGGGGAACTTGGGGGGTGAACCGTACTGGTCCTGGTATGGATTCCACTCCCATGTGGAGTGGTGCGCTTGTTTTGTGTCCTGGTGCGCCAATGAGTGCGGATATATTGAGAACGGTGTGATTCCCAAGTTTGCGGGCTGCGTTACCGGTGTCAGATGGTTTAAGGAACGAGGGCAGTGGGCGGACAACAGCATGGAACCATCGCCTGGTACACTGATTTTCTTCGATTGGGATGATCCTAGCGGCATCTCTGGCTCGCAGGACGGTGTCCCTGACCATGTTGGCATTGTGGAGAAGGTGGAAGACGGGCGGGTGTACACCATTGAAGGAAACTCCGGAGACGCCTGCAGACAGCGAAGCTATCCTGTTGGGTATTATGAGATTATGGGGTACGGGGTGCCTATGTGCTAAAAGTGCTCTTTTGGCAGAGCTGCAATGTCTGTAGACAATATGAGAGAACGGCCCAGCCAATGGAGGCTGGGCCGTTTGCAATCACATCCATTTTTCTATTCCACACCCAGTGCCTTAAATACGGCTTCCTGCGCAGTTGTATAGAAGATGATACTAAAAGATCCCATCAAATCTGGAGGAACACTGCCCAGATCTACAGCTGAGGTAATTGGGAGCAGAATCTTTTTTGCACCGCTGTCCAGACAAACTTGGAGGACATTGGCCAACTCATCCACTTTGGTGATGGCCCCGCTGATGCTGATCTCGCCCAAAACCGCAAGACTGCTGAGGGTTGGCTTGTTTAAGGCTGCGGAAGCAATGGCAATCACTGTGGGAAGAGCGAGAGACTTGGTCATGCCAATCCCATTGAGATCCTGATAATTGGTGATATAGTCCTTTTGGGTGGTGCTGATGGAACGGGATATGCCACTGCCATTGGCCTTGAGAAAGTTGAAGGCGGTATTGGCAGCTTCTTTGGCTTCTCGATCACTGCCTAGCCCAGTGCGTTCGAATTTACCATTCCCGGGCAACATTTGGGTTTCTAGACGGAAAACACCAACCATGCCAGATTTTCCATGGGATACCGTATAGACGGTGCCAGGGTTGGCCATGCCTTCCGGAATTAACTTGCCTCCGCCTTGTTCTGGCACAGATACAAAACGCTCTTCGAAGGACTCATTATCGATGTAAGAGAAGTTCACATCATAGAACTCCATGCCGCCAATTTTTTTGAGTTGTTCCTTTACTCTCCGGCGCATTTCCAAGGCATAGGTCAGGATTTCCTCCATGTCTTCCCGTGAAAAGATGCCATCAGGGTAGAGAAGCTTGGTAAAGCCAGAGACCATTTTGCGAACGGCAATGGTATCTCGTTGGTTGAGGTTGCGGCCAAAGCGGAAGTACCGGTCGCAGGCATCGCCCCAGGGCTCTTTGCGCATTTCCCGCATAAATTCGGCCAGATAATCAGTGATAAACCCGTAGTCATTGGTGAAAAAGTCGGGGCGATACTTTGGAATTTCCCAACCTGGTATGTAACAATGCATGCGATCCAAAAAGGCAGTATCATATGCCATGGCGTAGGGAAAGGGTTCGAAAAGATGTGAAGTCTTGAGCAACACATCCACACTTTGGTTGATATTGCCCACAAAGACCATGGAGGCACTGGCGGATTTTTCTTCTTTTCCACGGGCAAAGGAGCCAGAGGCCATATAGTCCTTCATGATCTGTACGCCGTCTTTATCTTTGAACGTGATACCAGCCACTTCGTCGAAGGCCACACAATCCCAAAGTCCAACCAATCCAACTGTTTTGGTGCTCATGTTGTAAAAGAGATTGGCCACCGTGGTTTGACCGCCGGATACCAGAATACTGTTGGGGGAGATCTCCTTGTAGAGGTGGGACTTGCCGGTACTTCGAGGACCAAGCTCGCAGAGATTGAAGTTGTTTTCCACCAGGGGAAGCATACGGGCCAGGAGAAGCCACTTTTCACGCTGGGTGAATTTATCAGCTTCCATGCCGGTGGAGCGGAGAAGCAGAGACAACCACTCCTCTTTGGTAAAATATTTCCTGGCATTTTTGATTTCGGACAGGTCGATATGGGGCATCTGAATAGGGGTGACTTTGCGAATCTGAATGGGGGAGTTGTGTTTGTCCTCCTCGCAGAATTCATAATCTAGCTGCACGATGCACCAGATACCGCCACAGAGCAGTCGGTCATATTGAGATACATACTCTGCTGCAATGGGAATATTTTTAATGCCCAAATTGGAGAAGTCTGCCTCATAACGGTCCAGCTTGATGTTGAGTTTGACGGTGAGCCGGTCGATGACAGTATAGCTGCCTCGTTCTCGCAGGAGAGAGAGTACCTTTTGGGCCTCATCGGGCCGAACGAAATTGTCTGAGAGAATGTGTTTTACATTTTGCACACCCTTCTCAATCACTTCTTCATCGTCTGAGCTGCAATACTGTCCCAACAGGAACTCCAGCACATAGACAGGGACATTTGCACCCTCTTTGATGGACTTGGTCAGATCTTTACGGACGATGCGTCCGTCAAAGTATTGCCGTAGCTTTTGGTTTAAAACAGCATTGGCGTCATCTGTTTGATTTTCTGTTTTCCAGTCATCCATATCGGTTTCTCCTTATAAGTCAAACCCAAAATCATCTGCCAGGGCAATGTCGATGTGAAATTCAGCCTCTTCTGGCACATCCACGTTATTGCTGATGACCAGGCGGTAAATCTCGTTTCGGTCGTAGCTGCCAGCCTTCAGATTAAACCGGACCCGGAAGACTCGTTCCGAGGCGTTGCTGCTGGTGCGATCGGCGATGATGCTCTGGCGATCGCTGACTAAGACGCCCTGGTCATCCGTCATATAGATGGTGTAGGTACAGGGCTGAACCTTATCGCTGATGGGCTGGCGCTGGAAAAAGTCCAGAGAGAAGATCAGGTTGGTGATCTTTCGGCTTTCACTGAGCAGACCCAACTGTGCATTAGAGAGCTCCACAAATTGCTTGCTGCTGGTGCGCAGATTCTTAAAGACGATCACTGGGACTACCATCTCTTGCAAGCTGATTCCGCCGTGGACGTAATTTTCTCCGCCGCCCTTCACCTTGATACGGGTGGTGTCCTGAGGGGCATATCCCTGGACAGGGGTGCCCCTCAACTGCCCATCCAACTGAATGGGCAACAGATAGTTGGCAGTGGTATCTGGTGTGGTCAGAGCATAGCGTCTGCCCAGCTCCAGAACGCTCCCCTCAAAGGCATCCTTGCTCAGCTTGTCACGCTCCAAAAGAGGGCTGTAAGTGTAGAGAAAACCGTGGTCTGACGTGATGAAAATGTCGGTTCCTTGCATATCGTTGATGATGATGCGCAGCAGGTTGGAAAGCTCCTGGACGGTGTCTTCGCAGGCTTCAAAGACCTTTTGCTCTGTGGCGGACTTGTCCCCGATGGCGTCGATGGTGTTGTGGTAGATGTAGACCACATCCATCCCGGTGACCAATTCCCGCCGCTCTGCGCGCTTCATGCTCAAAACATCGCTGTACTGGACGGCCACGCTCTTGGGATTGGCAGCACAGAGAACTTTCTGGCGTTCCGCAGTGGAGCGGGTGGGCATTCCATCGGCCAATACCTCCATGTCGTCGGTAATGGACAGTTCCTTACCAGACAGCAATGCTGCCATACCAAACTTGGTAATAGAGGGGAAGGTGGCCTGTACTGACTCCAGTTTGGCGTTGCCTTTTGTGGTGCGCACCACCGTCTCACACAGCTCTGAGGCCACCTCGTAGCGGAGGGCGTCAGAGATGATGACAAAGGCGCGGGCCTTTTTACTGGCCAGAGGCCGAATATAGCGGCTGTAAAAATCCCGTTGCCTGCGGATCTCTGACACATAGCCCAGAGCGGCCCAGTCGTCCGCACTTGCGTTGGTCCAGCTGGCAGTCAGTTCCCGAAGGAACCAGTTCTGATATAGTCCCTCCACATACTGAGAGGTATGCTTCAGCTTATCCTCCAAAACAGCATTGCTATCCTTGAGGGAGGTACCAAAGTGAAGATGGAAATGGCGGTAATCAGAATCCATTTGGTAGGCGCTTTCGGTGTAGAGCTTCCAGATGGACTGTGGCTCCACGATGTGGAATCCGCCTGCGTTGTCCTGGTAGTAATGCTGCATTCGAGCCACATAATAGAGACACTCGTAATAGGGGGCAAACAGTTCATACCAACCGGAGGTGCGGCGGTTTTCCACAACTTTTAAAATCAGCTCTGTCCGAACGACCTGGTTGGAAATCTCGTCAAAGAAGCGTTTTAGAATGCTCTCGTGAAGAGCGGGGAAAATGTCACCGGTGAGCAGCGCCTCCACCTCCTGCTTGTCAAAGCGGGTTGGGAGCTGCAACGCTTGCTCCACATTGCGGCAGAGCTCCAATAAAATGGCGTTGTCCTCTCGATTTTGCCATTCGTGGATCATGCTGTAACAATAGGCACGGTTGGAGTCAGAGAGAAAACGTTCCAGACCGTTGAACACACTGGCGCTCATGGTCTGAGACAGTGCGGTCAACAGCACATGAGCGGCAAAGCCGTCCAGGGAACGGCCTTCTTCATACTGGTATCCGGTGTATTTGCGCACCAGCTGCCAGAAGGCGTCTATGTTGCCAAACTTGCCGATGTTGACCAAGGGCATGTTTTCCGATGCATCCATCCCGTGGGAGAGGACGGCAATGAAGACATCTTGAGCAGATCCGCCGGGGACGCCTGCCAAGACGGCCATCACATCAATGTGAAACTGGATGGGGGCCTCATAGCTGCGTCCGATCTTTTGCAGCTTGGCCTTGCGCTCTTTGCTATCCAGAAATTTAGTGTAGAGCTTCACCGTTTTGCGCATGGCAGGCCCAGAGGCAACGTTCAGCTCGCTCATGAGCATGGATATATAGTCTGCCCGGTACTCCTCGCTGAATAGCTCAATATCTCTCAGCCAGTTCTCTTTGGAGTTTTCGTAGGCAAAGGGGTTGTAGATGAGAAAATGGCTGGTGAGATCGTCGTGGAGCAGCAGCTTCTTGACTGCAAAGTTGTTGGAGCCAGTGAGCTTGATGATCTGCACACCTGGCAGATCCAGCTCGTCCACCATGGCCTCGAACTCCCGGTCCTCATCCTGCCAGAAGATGATGTGACGTTGATGAAATTCGGGCAGGGGAGCGGCAAAACGCTCGCTCAGGTTAGATTGTATGGATTCGATGGACATGGTGGACTCCTCCTATTATTCTTTCACTTTCTCCGCAATCTTTGCTATTTTTGATGCAATGGCCTTTGTGGACTCAAGTTCCTCTCGCTTTTGCTTCCACTGTCGCAGGATCATAAAAATTGCTTCTTGCATGATAGGAAAATATTCAATGCAATCTTCCTCTGCAAGTTCGTGGATTCCCTTGCTGATTATACCATAGATCCCTTTGTTCTCTGTGAGTATAGCGGGGAGGTAGCCACGAAGCATATGAATTCTTTGATCCATTTTTGCTTTTTGATAGTTATCAAGATTAAACTTTTGGTCCCCGATAGCATAATCTTTCGCTTTATCAATGATGCGTTCAAAGACCCGGCGAAGATAAACATAGGATCCTACTCCAATACCTTGGGCATACAGACCAATCGCTCTACGTAGTTCCTTTCGATCTTCACTTGAAATATCTTTTTTGTAGACATCAAGTTCGGGAAATGTCAAGTCTGCTACCGATGGGTATTGGCCAATTTTGCGCATTTTGTTAGAACGCGTAGTCACAATATAGTCTAAATGATGTTCTGGATGCAGAGTGCATACAAATTGAAATGAAATTACACCCGTATAGTAATCAGTGACCAATGTGTTCCAGACCCATTCCGTACCATATCGAGGTACTAATGAAAACGCTTTATCAGTTGCTTGATTATTTTGGATTTGTTGTAGAACATTAGAGAGTTTTTCGGCAGTATAGGTGTTCTCTTCTGCGCCAAGAAAACATGGGAGGGGTGCCATTGTAAAAATGCGATTTGCACCACATTCTTTGCAATAGACATCCAGCCGAACATCTCCAGCAATCAGTGAAATTAAATCCTGAATATTTTCTTGTGTTATAGCTATTTCATCATATAAGCCACTGTTTTGCAAAAAATCCGCAAAGACATTACCCATAACAATCCCTCACTTAATCTTTGCCAGCACATCGCCAAATTTGGCGTAGTTCACCTTTACCCCATCATCCAGGTCAATTTCAATGTTCTGATCCGCCAGGTGGTGAATCTTTTCCTCGTAGGCTTGCAGCTCTAGGCTTTGTTCCTGGAGCTTTTTCTGCTGCTTGGTCAGGCGGACACGGTCGGATCCGGAGACGTGCTCCAGGGAATCGGCCAGATGGGAGAGCTGGGTGCGGTAGCGCTCTTGCTGCTCATGGACATAGTCGGTGCGCATCCGGGCCAGCAAATCCCGCTGATAGCGGTGCAGGTAGATGAGGGCCTTGAAACCATTCTTTTTGCCGCTGTCAAACAGCCAGTAGATGGGCCGCTTTTGATAGGTCTTGCAGTGGCCTTTGAAAAAGTCACTCAGGAAATAGGACCGAATGACTTCCCGGGGAGAGCCTTTCCCGCCCAGAGCATCGGCAATGAATCTCAGGTTTTCCTCCAGAGTGTCCTCACCGTACACGGCCTTGACCCACTTCACAAACCGCCCGGTGATGTCATCGTCAAAGTAGTCGTCGTCGCAGATGGGGATGATGTTGTCACGGTCTGGCTCAAACGTCAGCGTGGTGGCTTTGTCGGGATCGTCGTTGTCACGCAGCTTGTAGTAATGCGCTTGGGCCAGACTCACGCCTGCATAGCCAGCACCTGGGAGGAGAGAGCCGTCTTTGTTGCAGGGGGCAGGGCCTTTGAACAGCCAGTACACATCGTCAAAGTTCCCGCCGGCAAAGACCAGCCCATCCTTGTCCAGGCAGTAGCGGCCAAACATGCAGCCCACTGCATAGGAGAGAAGGGACACAATCTCATCCCGGAGGGTGCGGACGTAGTTGCTCCCCTTCATGGACTCGGGGACATCGTCCTTGGTGTTGAAAATCCGATGTACGGTGACATCCTTGTCGGCCACCTCGGGGGTCAGCTCGTCCTGGAGACCGTAGATGTCAATGAAAATGCGGTTCAGCTCCTCCTCATTGGCTTTGAGCTGCTGAAACCGGGCTTCACATTCCGCCTGCCAGGCGGTGAATTTGTTGGAAATTAATTGTCCCATGGTTTAGAGCCTCACTTTTTCTTGCTTACGAATGTAAATGAGATTTCGTACACTGGTTTATCCATGCAATCTGTGATTCCAATCTGCATATCATATGAATCCGTTCGTAATTTACCAAGTACATCCTGTGAGCAAATCCGGATTTCTGCTATTTTGTGGGTTTTGCGCAAAAAGTGATCCCAACGTCCTGCTTTACATTTGGGGGCTGCAGTTGGTTCATATAATCTGTAACTTATTCCTTTTGTGATGTATTCTACATTAATAGGGATTACTAGCTTTCTGGTTGAATTTGCATTAAAAACACCTTGGTTGAAATATTTATCATCTTCAAACGAAGAGTTCAAAATCTCATCAGGGGCGCCACCGATTAGATTGCAGATTGAACGATACCATTCGCCGTTATGATAGCGAATCACGATGTCAAATGCTATTGCAGGACTGTTTGAAGCGTTCTCTAAAACGAAATATTGTAGTATTTGCGGACTAAAATTAGGGGGCTGTTTCTCCATATCCGGCGTATCCTGGAATGCATATTTTCTGTCGAAATTTTGGTAATAGTAGATGATTTTATTTTGTGGAATAATAATTGGACACTTTTCAATGGAGAATTGTCGTACAGCAATTGCTACGGCAACTAAAGCACATAGTCCTCCAAAAACAGCCCCAACATACCCGATCACATCGTGAGCATTAACAACTGTTAAAGCAGTAAAATCACAGACATAAATGCTGAATAACCAATCCACTATCTTTGGCATGAATATAAGGATGGCTGCTATTGCTACTATAACTATCCATTTGAGCTTTAGTTTTTGCTTCAGCATGGTGTCACCTCACACCAATGGATGCCGCTTGAAATCCCAGGAGGTTTCGTTAGAATCCCAATCTATTCTGGAAAAGGTGATATTTTCTGAAACAGAATAAGAAATATCACTTAATTTATCATTGGATATGATTAGCGGAATTTTTGCAATGTCTCCAGATTGTAAATGTAATGTTGGATTTATTATATAGTTTATTTTATCAGTAATTGGAGAATTCAAAAATCCGAGTAGATAGTTCAGCAACTCTTGATCTATAAAGCAAACAGATCCTGTGCTCTCAAAGAAAAATCCTTCTGGCATATAGCGAAAAGATGATTTTCCAGATGTAATATTTGACCATGTGATTCCTTCACGGAAAAGCATATTTTCACTACGAATAGTCGCTCTTCCAGTAGATTTAATATGGGCACCATTATTTTCCCAGTCTAAAACATATAAGATATTCCCGTACCATCGACGATATTCCCCTCCTTTCATGCAATTAAACCACTTTGTTCCTTTTTCTCTAATTTCAAACCAAAATCTCAAGAAGGATGCGTTGTCACCTAAAGTAGAACCTTGCCTCGGTTGTGAAAGCTGCCCGACGTTTTTATTTTCGGAGAATATGGATAGGAGTGTCCTACTTATCCAGTACGCAATCGGAGAACCAGGAATTTTGAAGAAATTAGTCTGTACTGCTATATGCCGACTCTCGCCACCCAGGAACATATCTTCCTTGCCCTGCTGAGTAGTGGGCTCCACCAAGCGGCAGTAAGTTCCTCTGTAGCCTTCGTGATAGCCCATGCGCAGCACAAAACTGGTGGTTTGTACCACTTCACCGCCGATCTCCTCGAAGGCTCTGGCTCCCAGGTGAGCCATGTTGACAATGTCAGTGGAGAGGAGTAACTTGGTGCGCAGCTTCTCAAAGCTGGACAAGAACATCCAACTGTGTTGGGTAATCATGGCCAGGTATTGAGAGGAGTACTTCCAGCAGCGTTCGATAAATGCTGCAAACAAATCGCCTTTGCTGTCTGGATAATTTTTTTTAATGTATTTGTTCAGTGCGGCATTTCCATTGCTCACCGCCATGTAGGGCGGGTTGGTCACTACCACATCGTACTCCTGAGAGAGAAGGCGGCGGAAGTTCCAGCTGTTCAACTGATCTTCGTAATCCGCATCAAACAGGGTGAACTCTTCTGGTGCTTCGGGTTTGGGTTCCAGTTCGTCTACCACCAGCAGGGAGCCATACTCCTGTCCATCGGCATAGCTTCCAGGGCTGTATAGGTTTGGCTGAATGCCACGGGTGAGAAATCGACGGTCATATTGCCGGGCTTTCATCATCACGGCAAAATAGGCCAGCTGGGCCGCACGCTTGTCAATATCCAAGCCGTACAGATTTTTTTCTACAATCCGCTGGGCGGCGTCCCGGGGATTCCACCCCTGGGAGGTGTAGATGTCCATGAACACATCAAAGGCGTAGACCAGAACGTGGCCGCTGCCCATACAGGGATCAAAAAATGTGGTGTCTACAAAGGGCAGTTTGTCCCCTCTGGCGTATTTGTTGTGTGAAAAAATACGTAGCTCTGTATCCACGTCCGGGTCTTGTTCGGCCTCTTCCACATAGTAGTTCCATTTGGCTTTTAAAAGATCAATCTTTGCCTTTTCACTCTCTGCCCAGATGTCATAGTTCAAATTGTCAATGACCAGTCTGCCCAGAGAGTTCTCCACCATGTAGCGCACGATCCAGTCGGGGGTAAAGAGCTGGGTGGCAGAGGGGATGCGCTCCTTGGTGATTTTTACATTCTTCTTCAGTAGATCGAAGGTTTCAGCCTTCAACTGGGTGTTGTAATACTGGTACAGCCACCCGATGATCTGTACCTGATCGGTCCAGTCCTCCTCGGGAATGTCGGACACCATATGCCCCAGTACACTATCTGGGCGGAGAATGTTGTTGGGAAAGAGCAGCTCGGTATAGCCGCCCATCTTCTCAAACATCTTGGGCAGGCCCTCGTTGAGGGCGTTGCACTGGGTGAGAAGCAGGTAGCGGTACAGAGCCTCGGTTTCGTTCTTCTCGATGTGCTCCGCCACCTGGCTTTGGTCCAGCCCCGGCAGGTCCATGTGGAGGGCCTCCTTCAAAATTTCTGGGTCAAACTCCCCCTGGGCATTGGAGAACACCCGGATGTGGCTGGGCAGGTAGTTGTTGACCTCCATGTACCGCAGGGCGATGAAGCGGTTGAACCAGGTATAGGCCACTTCTTCTATCACTTGGTCATAGCCCTTGGACTGAATCTCCCGCACCAGCTCCCGGCGTTGGCCCTGCTCCTGGGTGGAGAGGGCCTTGCCGTTGACAGTGACGGCGTTTGCATCGCCATAGCCGTCTTTGATGATGCCGTATTGGTAGGCCCGCTGGGCCACCTGCTCCATGAGCGTGGTGCGGGCCCATACGGCAAATTTTTGTATCGCAGATTTGTTCATCCCAGGTACCTCCTTTAGTTGACCTGCACGCCGTCACAGCTCTCCAGGGTCTGATACAGCTTTTGCCGGATGCCCTCCACATAGGCGTCAATGTCCTCCTTGGATTGCAGCCGCTTCACGGAACACAGGTCATAGCGGCGCACGGTTGTAATTTTCTTGGGAGTAGGGGAGGGATCTTTGTCTTCTTTGTTCTGAGGGTTCGGGACAGGTGCTGCCAGAACTTCCATGCGCCTGCAGACGCTGTCCTTGTAGTTGAGCAGCTGGGTAATCATGGCGTCCAGCTCGGTGAGAGAGCACGCTGCTTGGGCGGCGTCTCGCTTTTCGGCAAAGTGGTGGTCGGCCTGTTGCAGCAGGCTTTCTGTATTCCGGGCTTCTCCGGCCAACTGGTGAACGTCCTGCATGCACTGGCGGATGGTCTCGGCAACCTCCGCTTGTTTCAACTCCAGCAGAGACTGATAGGCTGCCTTCAATTTGCCGATGAGTTCCGGCAGTTCCCCAATGCGGCGATAGGGCTTTGGCATGGCCAGAATGGTGGAAATGGTGTGGATGATCTCCTGGGTGGCCGGGTCGGTGGCGAAGTAGTCTTGCTCCCGGCTGACACGGCGCATCTGGCTGACGGCCTCGTCAAAGACACCACGTTGGCTTTTGAAAAACAGCTCCACATCTTCCAAATCCTCTTTGGCGTCCAGCAGATCATCTTGCTTTTGCACCATGCGGGTGAGGAGAGCTACATTGTCCTTGCGCTGGCTGAGTACATCTTGGGCCAAATCTCGGGCAGCGGAGACGATGGCCTGTTCCGGATACTGGTTCTGTTCGTAATGCTCCAGCAGGTCTTGATAGTGGGCCAGTTTATACTCGAAGGTGTCCAGGACATAGCGCACCAGACCGTCTTCGTCTGAGGGGATGTCCATGGCGCCCAGATACTCCCGGAGGAATGCAACGCTCTTGCGCATGAGCTGTTCCGAGGGAGCGATTCGACGGGTCACTACTGCTTTGTCAATTTCACTCTTTTTGCGGAGATAATCCACAAGCTTTCGGTCGTCCTTGGACACCACTGCACCGCCGTATTTGATGGAGATCTTCTGGCGGGCCACCAGGCGAGCCATCAGGGCGGCGATGTCAATTTCTCGCCAGCCGTAGGGAATGGCCTGATAGCGGCGCTGCACATCCCCCATGGAGATGGTAGGGCCTACGGATTTCAACTCCAGCCACTGGCTGATCTCGTTGAGAGCGTCCTCGTTGTTGGCACCAGAACCGGCCAAGCTGATGTCCGCCTCAGCAGGGGCGTTGAGAATGGACAAAATATCGGCGTCGCTGTCCACAAAGTGATTGACCATGTTCAGCTTGGAGTAGACGCTCTCTACCAGGCCCCGCAGAGCGGCGTCCAGCTTGTCCTTGGCGTTGGAGAGCTTAATGGTCATGAGCTCCCCGTGGACAAACACCTTGGCGTCCACAATGGCTTTCTCCAAATAGCCCTTGGCCCGCTTCTCCATGGCCAGTTTTTCCGTGTTTTTCTTGCGGATGATGTCTTGCACACTCTCGGGAAGCTGAGAGACGTTTTTCTTTTTCCGGTACTCCTCAATTTTCTTGGCCTGCTCCAGCTCTTCATAATACTGAGTATCGCCGGAGAGAACCAAAATAGCTTCGTTGTTCACCTGGGACTCCAGCATCAGTTTCTGGTCAGCGTCCCGATAGTGGTCGCTGGCCACGGTGATGATACGCAGACGAATGCCGCCGCTGGAAGAGCCGACGAGGGTTTCGTCAATGTACTGGTCCACAGGAATGCTGGTATAGTGCTCGTTGTAGCGGAACTTTTTGCTGGGGTAGATTTCGCCAAACACGGCCTGAGCAATGCTCTGGGTGATCTGGTTGGAGTCCACCACGGTGTTTTTGATGTCGTTGGCTACGTCTTGTTCCTCATCGGTGAGGAACGTGTAGGTGTCTCCATTGCGGGAAATATAGTTCTGAGAATGCAGCCGCTCCAGGGAGGCGGTGACGGAGGCACGCAGGTTGATTTTGTCGGTGTGGATGTCATCTACCATCAGGGTGGCAATGTTATCGATGGTGGACTTGATATCATCAATGTAGCGGATCAGGTAGAGCAATTTGAGCACGTCTACATCATGAGGTTCAATGCCATCGTGGTTGTCTGCCGCGTTTTGGCAGCGATCGATGACCCGACGAATGGAGCTCTCCAAGAAGGTGTGAACAGTGTCGTAGAACAGATGGAAGGGGAGCAGCGCATTTTCGTCCTTGTCCTGCACCTTTTGAGCGGCTTCCTGGAAGCCGGAGAGCATGGAACGCTCGCCTCCAGACAAGTGCTTGCCGGAATTTCCGTGTTTGCGAATTTCTGCCAGCACCTTTTGGATGATGATGAACTGGTAGGGGACAAATGGAAACGTGGCGGCAAATTCTGCGCCATCGGCAAAACCTTTGATGTCCAAGACGGAATCTTGGAAAGAAAACAGGTTTTTCAAAACGGCCTGTTCCTTGTCGTACACCATATGCAGGAGTTGGTCGGCCTCCGGTGTTTTTGCCAGCACACGTTTTTGAATGACTTCGTCCACCGAGGAGGAGGACAGGCTTAGACGGGTGTTAAACCGCCCTTGAATTTTGGAAAAATCGTCTCCGGCAATTTTGACGACAGAGTCAATGGCCTCTTGACTGGTGACCATGACCCAGACCTGGCCCATGCACTTGGAACCCAGCTCTTCCACCAGGGACTGGAGGTTAATCATCAAATCCCCATCATCTCCAATGTACTGGCCCACCTCGTCCACCATGAACAGCAGACGGAACTTGTCGCCCTTGCTGTCCACATATTCCTTGATGTCGGACACCAGCTGAGCGATGCTCAATTCGTTGGTCTCTTCACCGTTGAACCAATTGCGGGCTGCCTGTTCGCTCATGCCCAGGACAGACTGGAGCACCTCCACCACGTCATCCTCGAAAAAAGCAAAGGAGTCTCGCGTCTCTGCCCATGGGGCGCCGTTGACTTGTTCAAACTTCTGGCGGAATTCCTCCGTTTTGCCTTGTCGGTCGATGAACCGCTCCAGCTTGGCGATTTTTAAGTCGTCGCCATAAAATCCACAGTGATTGTAGAACATTTTTGCGAAAGTACGAAGAACGGCGGTTTTATCCTTGTTGATGGGGCCCTCGATGTCGATGTTGAACAGGATGGACTCCGTGGGGACAGAGACGCACTTGACCGCCTGGGCATACATCATGGGGTCATCAAACTTGCCCTGAAAGTAATCAATGGCTGGGGCTCCGCTGACCACCTGATTGGAGAGCAGGTAGGAGAGCATCTTCAGAAAGTGAGATTTACCGCTGCCAAAAAAGCCGGAGATCCAAACGCCCATCTTGTCGGTGGGCTGATCGATGGCCTTGGTGTAGTTATCAAAAAAGGTGCGGAAATGACGGCGCAGTTCCTTGGTGATGATATACTCGCTGAGTTCTTGCTTTAGGCTCCGCTCGTCGTCTTGAGCCACCTTGACCACGCCGTTAATATCTCGATTAATGTCCTTTTGAAACATCGATTGTATTTTCATAGCTCTCTGTCTCCCTTACAGCAGATTAAACGCCCGGTAGTAGTTTCCGTCCACAAACTCGCCAAACAAGCTTAGTGTTTGTCCATTAAAGGTCCCGGGATAAAACATGACAACAGGGATGTCCGCAAACAAATGCTGCATACTGTCCAGCATTTTGTGGGAACGCATGAACGGATGAATTTTGCCAATACCGGTCATGAACAGGACATCCTGACCTTTCACATGGGGGGTATAGTCCATTTTGGCTAAGAGAGCCTCAGCAGTGGCGATTTTTTGCAGTTGTTGCAAGAGATAGTCTTTGCCACGTTTTTCCTCCAGCCCTGGTGTGGATTTAAGGACTCGTTTTTCCTCCAACAGTTGAAGAAAGATTTCGTATAGGTCGCACTCAATGATACGGTAGGGGGCAAGGGCATCTTCCTTTAACCGCCGAATATAGTCCTGAACCATCAGTTCTTCGGATGGATCATAACAAAAAACATGGATCCCTACCTCATTGCTCAAACCTTTGTTATTGAGAAAACTGGGGTCAGAGATCCGCTCTCGAATACGGTCTAATTCTGCTTTTAACACGGTTTGTGTCCTCCTCAACGAAAACAATTGAACGCAGGGAGTGCGTCCAAATCGTTGTTCTCTCGAATGCCTTGCTCAAGTTCCTCACAGAGATAAACAGGATTCAAAGTGGTGGCTCTGGAGTTGTCCAGAAACTTTGCCTCTACCAGACAACGTACCAATACACTTTTGATTTTCCCAATGGTACTGTCACTCCAGCTGGCCACAGTGTCATTTTGCGCCTGAAGTCGGGAGAAAAATATATTTAACTCTTTGCGCTGAAAAGAAAAGTCCTGAATGCGAAACTTTTCACCGACTATTTGAACCATAAAGTCCCACACAAGACGATTATATCGCATGAGGGCATACAGGTTGATCTGCTTGGCCATTTCCAATGGTGCATTTACAAGTGCTTCCACCAAATTTTGATTCTCCAAAGCATCCAAACGACGGTAGCAGGCCCGAGCCATGCGCGAAACCTCCCGTTCTGTGGGATATTGGAAGAGATTACCCGCTTTGATAGCGGAAATTGCATCTTCTAAGGGGATATTTTGCAGGTAAAATTTGGCTGAAATCTGCATTTCATAGAACAGAAATTGCTCTGCGGTTAATGCGCCGTTGTAAGTTATCACATTCATATGCCATGCCCTCAATGTTAAAAGTGTATTTTACATCAATTTATAGAATACCATAAAACTACAGCCTCTGCCACAGAAATATCCTGTGATAGAGACTGTGCGATGTGCGGAGCGATACTGTCCCCTGTACTTTAAGGCCACATTATCTGAGACAATCGTAAGCAAATGTCTCCTCAAATCTTAGAAGTATATTCATGTACAGCCACATGAATATTACGCAGTTCGTATAACGATGATACATTGGCTTAGAGTAGTTTAATAGATTTCCGCGCATCGATTTCAACAAAAAAGACGCGTATTTCTATGCGGAACTAGACATTATGCTGATCCTGTGTTATAATATGGAAAATTAATTTGATGGTGTTTGCTCAAATTCTACACTCTAGATACTGTTGTCTTGCGAAAAACAATGAGAGAAGGGATTGTCATGACACGGGTATGTCTTTGCCGTCTTCAATGCCGACGAAATTCCATTGGGTTGTTGTTGAAATTGGCGTATTCTGGGTTTTCGCAAGTAGACACAGTCGATTCCAACCTTTTATTTTGTAGGTTTTATATCTGCGCTCTAAACCCAAGAACGGGTTCAGAGTGGAGTAGGATTTTTCAACGTCAAGATAAACGAATATTGCAAGAATATGATTCGATGGGAGTTGTGCAGACAAACTTGCAAAAAGTAGTCCTGGAATTGGTGATTGGGCAAAATGAGGATATTACTGATATTCAATATTTGCTCTTGGTCATGCAGAAAATGTTTCATGATGGGTTAGATTGTACAGTTTTGGTTTCTGCAGGGAAAGGGGAAACTAAACGATATACGCCAGTTACGACTAGTGACTATTTCCGGCTGGCCCACAGCTTATATTTTTATCGTAATCGTAATGAAGACAACGGCGATAATACAGACCATATTTTTGAAAAAATCTATGAATGCTTTTTTGTATACCATAAAAAAACACAAAAAGGTGAAAAGGCTAATTGGGCGAGTTTACCAAGACAATATAAGATAGAGGCCAAAGAAAATAGAACTATGCCTTTGGGTAGGGTTTTTCCGCAAATACCAATCACAAAGCAGATTTATAGTGCGCTTACGGCATCGTATTCTTCAGACTCAGAGATAAATAGTTGGATAAGACCATTAAAAGACTTGTGTAATGGTTATTTTGAGCGCTTAAAAAAAGGTGTTTATGCAAATCGGAGTGAAGAAATACTAAAATATTTAGCAAGTGATAGCTGTTTTGAGACGCTGCTTTTTTTAGGTTTGTGTAACTATATTGAGGTGCAAAATGGAATTACAACATTAGGACAGGCATCTCTAGATCTGGAGTTTTTGCACGAAACGTGTATGAACTTCGCCCAAGGAGTATTACAGCTGGTTGAGAATGTAGTGACACATGTACTGGGAGATGATGGTCAATCTGGATGTGGTATATTGACCATCAGGTATCGTAAGATTAGGGATGCAGAAAAAATTTATTTGGACCCACTGATGCCCGATGAAGCTCACAGTTTGGTAGAGAACGTAGAACACTTTATGGAATTGTATTTAACAGATATACAATATGAGAACTTTCAGGGCATTGTAGATAAATTCAAGGCAAATGTAGAACAACGATGTGAGGACTATAAAAATTCTCCTGAGCAGCGTTTGGTACACATGAAATTCCACCTCTCACAAAGTTTGGAAAATGCGAGCGAACTGATAAAAAAAGAAGATGCAGAAACTCAAGAAGAATTAAATAGTTATATCCAGGATTTGAAATCTGACCCTGACCATTGTCATATGTCTTTGTCGGATTTTCTTGGACAAGGAAGCTGCAAACCATTTGTTGATTATCTATCAACTCCGGACAATATTGCGTTTCATTATGGACTCCCAATTCTAAATAGTGTAGTCATGTCTATGAATGGATATTTTTATGTCCAAAGCGGGGCAGGAGACAATAATTGCTTTGAAAACTCATCGGTAGGCGGTTTATATAAGCATACCTGTGGTTTCCTATGGGAGTATGGGACTAGTTATACTATTTATGTTCCATTAAGATCTAAAAATCTTGAGGAAGAGACAGACTATTTGGACTTAATCTCGTGGAGACATGATACAGTCCCGAACTGTCGGCGAATAGATTTCAAGTTCTCAGGGCCTATTTCAGTTGGATTAGAGAGAGAAGACTTAACACGAAAGCTTTGGAAAGAGTTGGGTGAACAATTCAAAGCTTCACCGGAGGAAATAGCATCGACGCATCTGTATATTGGAGTGATTGATTGTGAGAAGGTGGTCAACAATTTAAGTGTGGATAGGCTAGAGGCATATGAGGTTATGGTAAAAGCTATTTTCTTATATCTGGCCGATAAATGTTCTACACTCGATAACCTTGCACTTGTTAATGTTACCAGACCGTATGATGTCATCAAACTCTTTCGGCTGTTTGCACTATTTTTTGATCGAGCTGGAAATAATAGAATTTTGACTCAAAAGAAAAGCCTTTTTTTGGTGGACTCCAATGGAAAACTTGATATTTTATTTCATGGAAATAATTTGAAAAGCATTAAAGAAAGCCTATCTGTCAGTTGCCTATATGGGGGAATGACAGACACTGCAATTAAAATTGCAGCTCATCTTCTAGGAGGACGAAATGGATAGATCACACGATGAACTATATAGATTAAGGGAGTCCTGCTATTCATTAAAAATTGGGGATGGTCTGGATGAACAAAAGGAAGAAGTATGGGTAAAAAAACTAAGAAATATTTTAGAGAATGATATCCACCAAAAATCACTAGGGTGTCATATTCAAGATACACATATTAAAATTGGTACTGGAATTGTTCATATGAATTCCTTTTTTGAGGCTCAGATTCTCTTTTCACATGCGAAGTGGATATCACGTTTTACAATTTGGTTGGAGCAGCAACTAAAAGGAAGACTGGGAAGAAATTGTCTTGTAATTGGTTATGATACATATATTGAGCCTTTATTAGCAAACCTAAAATATAGCAATCCACACTTTCAATACTGCATTTATGAAGAACCAGGTGATTTACAGAACGGGCATGTAAGCAAGGCTAGACTTCGGTATTTTCCAGATAACTTACAAAAATTAGAACGTATTGGCCAAGTAATATTCCTTTGTGGAATATCTTCGACACTTAGCACATTTGCTAAAATGAGAAACGCGTTTGAGTGCCAGTTGCAACAAGACAAAGCAACCGATGTTCTACTGGAGAAAATAGAGTGGGACTACTTTAGTATTGTTCAAGTCCTTGCTCAACAAAAAGATGGATTTGCGTTTGGGCAAATGGATTATTTGAAATGGGATCGTCATCAGAAAGTAATTGACCGGATAACCCCAGATGAAAAGAATTTTCGAGTGCATTATTTAGTCGATGTAGAGGCGGAGTGGGAGTTGGCAACAAAATGTCAATGGTGTTTTCCTGAGAATTCTTTAGATGAACGGCCGCTTGTAATTACAGACTCCTCTGCCGTTATACCGGTGCAACAGATTGGAACATCATCAGTACCCAAAAAGTTTTCTTCTACAGCAGGAATGAGAAACAGAGAAAATGAGCAAAGCTTAGAGTTGTTCTTCAAAAAAGATCAGAGCAGCAATCTGTTTTTGAATAGAGATTACCTATATTACTCTCATATTGTTCGGGGAGACCACCATTTTCGATATTACATACGAACAAACTCTTTTTTTGGAAATGTCGTGATGAAAAGTCCTCAATTTGATGATTATTGTAAAAGAATCCAACGGCGTGTTCATATGTTTGAAAATAAGCAGAATGCAAATGTACTTCATATTTTAATTTCGCCACTACATTTTAGCAACAATCGTTTTCCTCATGAAATCAATCGACGAGTCTTCAACAATGCTGCACATGAAATATCTTTTGACCCTAGCCGAGAGTATCGTTCCAATTTTGAAACAAAATATTCTAACTATGCATACATTTTGAAACAAGTAGATCAACATTCTGAAGGTAAAATTTTGCCAAGGATTTGCTTTTACTATGTTGACGATGAAATTATTACTGGAGAAACATTCTATCGTGCAAAATCTTTTGTTTTATCGCTTCTCCATCGATACGCTGGAGAGAAAGATGAACTTTTAAGAAGATGTGAGGTGTTTTCTGCTGTATTTACATTGATTGATCGGACCTCAGACAGCACGAGAAGAAGTTATGTTTCATCAATTGAGAATTACTTCTCTTTTCTTCGACTTTCTGTTCCAACACCGGGAAACTATGGAGACACTTGCCCTATTTGTAAAGAGATTGAAGAATGTAAAAGGATAGAAGAAAATTGCTGCTTGAGTAGTACAGAGTATTATTGGAAAGAGAGGGAGGAACATCTCTACCTTCGTACTTTAGAGGGGGCGAGGGAAGCATTTCCCACACACACATATAAAATACGCCAGCGCCATTTTACCAGGTTGTATTGTGAAAATAAATTGTGTCAGGAGACAGAAAATATTTGGGGAGAGCACGAACTTGTCCAGAAATATATTGAGATTATTGCCAATGAATTGAGGACCTTAGAGGTGGAGCAGCAGTATGAAGTTCTAATCTCTTTTTTAAAGTCAATTTCTCGAGCGCCTTTATATTATAAGGAGAACGGGAAGAAGGCTGCTATGCGGATAATGTTGACCATACTGGAATCATATCTGAGTTTGAATCCAGTTGAACGAGTAGGAACTCGTACGGATTGTTCCCTCTGCAAGCTAATTAAAAAAAGCGCAGAGAAGCTCCAAATCTCTCTAAATATGCCGTGGAGGCAGTGGGTAAAAAAGTGGACAGGCTCACAAAGTGGTAAAGAGAAACTTTATGTAAAAATCCATTACCAGTTACTATGTGTCCTGCTTTCATGTCTGTCTAATATTGGCTCAAACTATTTAATTACAGCAGGCCATATTGACGAGGTCTGCAAGTATGTGGCGAGGCTTAACAAAAATTACTGCTGTTTTAGCAGTGGGCCAAATTTCCGTAATGAAGGGATTCAAGGCTTTTACACACTCTTAGTCAATTACACAAAACGATTGATTTGCGGTGTCAGCGGTCGGGAAAAGACTATCCGTGCAGAAAAGGAACTAACTGAACTTCTTTGGAAAACCAATGTGGATAGAGAACGAAGAAAATTATATCAGGTGTTGTATTTGGAGAATATCCGTTTTTCTTCTGAAGATGAAGTGGTACAGCAGAAAGTCCTTAGAGCAGTAGAAGATAATAATCAAAATATAATAACTAAGTATCGACGCATTGGCAAGGAGTTGGCGGATATATCACCCGAACTAACGTGCACCTTTTATGCGGATTTTGGAGGGGAAAATGTGGAGTTGACGCAACCGTTTCGGTTGAGTAGAGGAGACTTTGGATTTTCCCCCAAAGAGGAAGAAGAACTTGAACAAATGGGGTATTCTATTCCTGAGAATGACGGAAAATGCTTTTGGGTTATGTTTCAGGCGAAGGGTGAACATGACATTAGGAGAGAGATGCGGTGTGAACAAGGGAGGGGAGAGAGCAAAAGACGTAGCAGCTATAGACCAGACTGTGAAAAAAATATTGGGAGGGTTTATCTTCGACTGCAGTTTCAAAAGGAAAAGCTTGAGAATTATAAGGTAATACGGAAAATCTTGATTCAACGCAGAACAATCTTAAAAATTGTTCAGGCAGATATTGAAACTGGCGCACTAAAAGCGGCGATTCAAGCAAAGGCTGCAGGAACAATCCTTGAAACTGGTAAGACCTTGTCACATGGACGATCAAAAGACTTAACTCGAATGCTGTCACTGGTAAGGAGACTGTTTGCGCTGATGAGAGATACGGAAGAGACAGACCGAGAGTACGAGGCATACAATGCCTTAAATATTTTCATGAATCGGTGTATTGCGGAGGGAGCTACAAATCTTGTAGTGAGACGAATCTTTTCGCCACCGCCTGGCCTGCAGCCATTTGGAAGTGGGGTGCTTCAATTGAAGAGGCCTGGAGACTGTGCAAAGGACCTAGAAGACTATTTTAGAATATTGGAAGATGAAAAATCTGGGTATTTCGAGAATATTCTTAAAAGCATGCAGAATAAAGCACATTCAGGTCAACTACAAAGCGGGGAGTATAAAATGTCTGTATCAATTTCTCCAAACACATTTGAAAAAATAAAGGAAATATGGCATGTCCCCACTATTTTAATAGCTGATGATGTACCAGATATGGTTCAATTAATTGGTATTCTTGATGTGTTTATTCGAAATGCGGTGGAACATTCAGGACCATCTCGTGAGATAGAAATATCTTGTGAAATGGGGGAGTCTGTGGTACCACAAGATATGAAAGAGAACAATCAATATACCAGTTATGATCACTGCTATCGTATGACGGTGAAAAATAGACTGCCTATACAGCAGAGAAGCGATACCTCTCACATTGGTTTTACAAAAATGTTTTTTACCGAATATTTGAACCAACATTGTGGGTCAGACTATCGATATTTCCGTATTTCTATGGAAGAAAAAGAAGATGGATATGAGTCACAATTTTTGTGTGTGGCGCCAGTCTGGAGTGAGTGAAAGTAAGAGGAGGAAAAATGAAAGCGGTTATTTTTATTGATGATAACAATATAATTTTGGAGAGACAGAAACAGGAACTAAATGACATACTTACACAAGATGGGGTGTCAGATGTAAAGATTGTAGATTGTTTATGTGATTTATCCCATGATCCAACTTGTCTAAATGACGATGGTAGTTTGAGAGATGGAGAAATTGCTCAGGATGTACAGTCTGGCATTAGGCTTGTTTTGGATACGGTACAAAGTGAGATAGATGCGGGGGTGGAAAAACTAGAGCTAGTGATTGATCTCTGTTTGGATGACAAGGACGAGACATTAGGGTTTAAACTGGCAAGCCATATTATCAGAAATAAGTTTGCACGTAAGTGGTTTGAAGAGTGGAAGCTGGTTATTACGCTCACAAGTTCATATAAATGTACTGCTTTTTCAGAGCTGAAAGAAAAATATTTTTCTAAAGAGGATCGAGATAGAATCATAGAATGCTATCGTCCCTATAACCCTGAGACACATGAATTTACAAGAGATAGTCCGGCATTTCCAATGTTTTACCATATATTTCATACCAAAGGAGATAATGACCCACCATCCATTAATAGGCTGCTCCTCGATAAGGGGGGAAATGAAAACAATAAAGGCACCTACTATGGTAACTATTTTGGATTGATATATGCACGACTGTACTATAATAAAGAGCCCAGAGGAGTGTAAAAATGGAGTTTACAACTTTGGATGCCATGCGACATGGCCTTCAAACAGTATATACTATATATAGAAAAACAGTAGCACCAGAAGATGAGATGTATTGTCACTATACTTCGCCCGGAGCATTTGTCAGTATTTTTGATGAACATATAAAACTGGTCGGGCAACGTCAATACCATGATGATGAGCAATATCCAATTCTGACATGTACCATGCGTGCAAGTCATCTGCGGTTTCTGAATGATACGAATGAATATGTAGATGGTTTCAGATGGTTAGAGAAACATAGAAAAAATGGAATTGAAGATGCCTATAAAGATTTCAAATGGATAGAGAAAAACAGAAAGATTAGGCTTGAAGATACGTATAGAAATAATGTGTATAGTATATCATTTTGTGGTAACAACGATCTGCTCAGTCAATGGAAGTGGTATGGGAAAAATAGCGGAATTGCAATCTCTTTTGCAATGGATAATATTCAATATAAACATTATGAACTGTTAGATAAGGAAAACTCTGTTCTGCCAATGTTTGATGATAAAATCGGACCAATTCCAGTAAAATACTCTGAAGAAGAGAAAGAGCAATACCACAGGCAACTATATATGTGGAATGAAACAAACAGTGAACATATCCAGGAAGTGTCACTACTGGCGGGGCTATTTATGCCATTTTGTAAAGACGAGGGGTTTAAAGAAGAAAAAGAAACTAGGTTGATCTTTCATACGGCAGATGCAGATTCGTCCAAACGGGCTGGTGTTTACTTCCCTGTGCATTATTATGTGTCGGAAAACGTTGTGAAACCCACACTGCAGGTTGTGTTTCAAGCGAAAGACAGAAGTAAGAGTATTGTGAAGAGTCTGATTGTTGGGCCGGGTCAAAATCAAGAACTCATTTATAGAGCTGTTGTACATATGCTCTCTGGAGAATTACCCTCAACAGATTCAGACAGCGTCGAAATTGGAGGTACTGTGGTTCGTAAATCTAAAATTCCATTCCGTGGATAATCTCAAAGAAGGCTTTCGATAAGGTATTTGTGAGATTCAACTCTGTATTATGGTAGGAGCCTAGATACTCGAGGCTTACTTTAGAAATACGTAGAACAGTCTAAAGAAAGCTAATGGGCTTTAGTAGGTTCCCAAAGAATCTTGTGGAGCCAATCGGATTTGATCGGAGGATTATGGATATGGGAATGTATGGCTGCAAGAAGCGGAGTATCCGGGGGAAGGATAGAATCATCGAGTAGTTGAATGATGCTCGAGTGCGCTCAGTGTATGCCGATAGTGGTGGGCAAGAAGTCAATCCAATAATTACTGATTGTAGCAAAAACGATTTTTAAATGGCACAGGAACAGCTATATGTGGACTTCGTTTTAATATAAAATCATCTATTGTGATCAGTCGACTTATCGACACTAAAGATCTCTAACGAGCGGGCGAAAGAGTTTGTGAATGTTGTGACACCTGATGAGAATATTACTATCGCCAGAAGTAAAATGTTGAGTAATCCAAAAGCAAGAATATTATGACCGTTTCTATCCAGGGCCTTCTCCAGTGCGGCTTTTTTTCATTGACTTTGAGATGGATTGACAATATCGTGAGGAAAGCAAGCTTCCACCTCAGTTTCACAGAAGCGGTTGGAACGATTTGACTGTTAAGCGTATCTATGATTGAGACAAAAGAGGGAAATGGACTTATTGTCATAGAGCAATGTGCCTGCCTGTTCAGGCATGATATTATGGGTTCGCGTCGCCATTGAGCAGAGGGCCTAATAACTGTGCGGTTGTTGGAGGACGACGGCAGCACAAACTCTATTTTGTGGGTGGAGACCAAGAAAAATGTGGAGAAAGAAAGTCTGCGTTCCTCAGAATTGGCCAAGATTTGCTGCGCCAAAAAACACTTTGAGGCGTTGGGGGAATGAAGCATAGTTTCTACGAGCCAATGGATTTGATGGTTTTGCCCAGAGGGAGCTGTAACAGATGAAGGGAAATTTACCTCCTATTCCGTATGGAAAGACGCCAGTAGTCTTTCTGATTGGAAGCGGTGTGCTCCAGGCATTCGGAGGAGACTCGTGGGATTCTCTTCTGGATAAAATAAAATGTGTCAAATTGTCAGACGACGAAGTCCAACAGATAAAAAAACTGCCATATCCTATGCGTCCAGTGGTGTTGACTGGAGATCGTGTGGACGTACAATTAAAGGAATACGTAGCTGAGAATGCCAAAGAAGTAGATAACGGAAAAGCAAACGAAAAAACATTGGATTTAATTCGTGGCTTTTGCAGCCTGAATCCTGATGCGATTCTGACTACAAATTATACATACGAAATTGAGAGTTCTTTGATGACGGACTTTTCAGTTGCTACAGGGAAAAGCCACAAGTATCGGAAGAAGGCTGTCGACTTAAAGGTTGATAAGAAGACCGGAAAGTTACACCAGTACTTTGAGATTCCAACAGAGACGGCTACCCAGCGTATCTGGCATATTCATGGCGAATTAGCTAAGCCGAACACAATGATTATCGGACACTACTATTATTGTGAGCTGACCAGCATGATTCAGCAATATATTCATCAGTTCATTCGTCGATACCAGTACAGCCAAAAGCAAAAAACGGATTTTGTTCCGCAAAGCTGGGTTGATTACTTTATGATTGGGGACGTATATACGATTGGATTTGGGCTGGGTGTTTCTGAATTGGATATTTGGTGGCTGATAAATTGTAAAAAGCGACATGGATCCCAAAATTCTGGTGTATACTTTTGGGATGCTAATATAGCCGATGAAAAAAAGCTTTTGGCAGAGGCCTATGGTGTGAACGTTCATTCCGATTTGGTACAGGACGGTGAATTTCCACAGTTTTACGAAGGACTAAGGCAAAGAATTCAAAGTAGGCTGGCCGAGTAGCTCTGGGCTTTAGGGAATAGTTTTAGACTGTGTCGGAGTGTATGTGAATTGAAGAAATACTTGAAATATGGTACAATTTACTAGCGGCAGGCCATAAACCTGCAGGCCAGCCGTATGGCATTGCCATGCGGCTGGCTTTTTTCTATATACCAGAGACCTTGTGCTAGGAGGGATGACCGTGAGCCTGGAGCCTGGTGGCCGTGCTGACAAGTATGGGAATAAATATGAAAATCAATTTTTTGCAAAACTTCTTTTGAGATTGGCAAGAGAGAACGTGGTGTCAATTATTGTCGAGCCTTTGGGGCCCAATAGTGACAGCGTAGAATATATAGCTGAAGAGAAAGAAAAAACAAACTATTACCAGTGTAAGGGGAGCAATTCGACAAAAAAGTTCTGGTCAGTAGCAGATTTAAAGGGGCACGATGTTTGGAATCGTGCCAGAAAAATTGTTTCAGACGTTGGTAATGACTACTATTTTATTTCACCGCTGCCATATAACGAAATCGATGAGTTGTGTAAACGGGCCAGAACAAATCTATCGCCACAGCAATTCGTTGAGTGTCAGTTGAACAATGACACTATTTGCAAACAGTTCAAGGAATGTGCAAATGCGTTACACCTAGACCCAGACTGCCCAGGAGATTTGGAACAGCTGGTGTACATCCTTTCCCATTGCTATTTTGAACATAGTCCTACGGGTTTGGAAGCTCAACGAGACCTAGAGGAACGGATAAGTCAAGAATTTACAGGGAACGAATCGAATGCTCGTATTTTGCTGGAGCAGTATGCCAATGACACTGGGAGATATGGGGTCAAGATAACGGCGAAGGACGTTATTGATTATATGGAAAAGAATGGGTTCCACCCCAGACATTATGGGTATGATACGCGTGTATTAGAGAGAATAAATGTACTTAATCATATGCACTGGGATGAATTCTCTGCTATCTATGATAAACTTATACATCGGACTGCGACAGAGCGGGTCATAAACGATTTGCATGCTGGAAAATCAGTGATTCTGCATGGAAGGGCTGGTTTTGGGAAAAGCGGATGTCTTCAAGAGGTCATCAATTTTCTGAGTGAGGAAGGGACTCTGTATCTTGCGGTAAAATTGGATAAGCATACCCCAGCGGTTTCTGCGGATGGTTATGGAAGAGAGTTGGGACTGCCTGAGTCTCCTGTGTATAGTTTGTCCGCTATGGCGGCGGGAGAGAAGTGTGTGCTGATTTTGGATCAACTGGATTCCTTGCGGTGGACCAACAGTCATTCCAGTACTGCCTTGGACGTGTGCAAAGAGCTGATTAAACAGGCAGAATCCATTAACGGTTATCAGAATGGAAATGTTTCGATTATTTTTGCTGCGCGGACATTTGATTTAGAGAATGACAAAGGATTAAAAAGCTTATTTGAGAATTCAGATCAAGAGAGGCAGCGTGGACTGGTGTGGTCCAGAGTAAAGGTTGACTCTTTTACGGAAGAGGAAGTTACAGAAATCATAGGCACACGATATAAGCAATTACCGTCCAGGTTGCAAAAGCTGTTGTTGACGCCTTCGTCGTTGTATGTTTGGACACAGTTAGAAGAAAACAGTTCCAAAAACCATGTTTCATCAGTGTATGGATTGATGGGGGAATGGTGGACTCAAATTCAAAAGCAGTGTGAAAGGGCGGGTATTAGACTTGAAACGGTGAAAAAATGCAGAGATGATATTGTAGAATATATGGAAAACCGAGGGCGCTTTGTCATCCCTAGAGTCCTTTTGAATGATTATTATGAGGTTGTTGATAGATTTATCTCAAGTGGGTTATTGAAGCACAATCAACCCTCAAGTGGAATTTCTTTTGTGCACCAAAGTTTTTTAGATTACTTTATCGTGTCTGACCTCAACCGTAGAATCTATTTTGGTGAAGATCTTTGCACCTTGGTTGGTGGGCTCGACGAACAAACACCCATGATTCGCTACCGAGTATTATCTGTTTTGCAGACCCTGATTGACACAGACCAGTCCATGTTCACAGAGCAAGGAAAAAAGATGTTGGAAAGTGATGGTGTAAGATATTATTTCAAATGTACGGTGTTTGAAATTATGGGGCAGTGTGAGCAACCGGAGGCAGAGGTTCTAGCTTTACTAGATGACTATATACAGCAGTCGGAGTGGAGAACCTATGTGATTCAGGCTGTATTGAGTAGGCACCCGCAGTATATCAGACATGTTTTGAAGGAGTGGAAAGGAGAGCTTGATGACCAATCTGCTCGCCTTTTGAGATCCATCAGTGACATAGAACCAGATTATGTTGCAGATTATGTTGCGCCGTTTGCGCTACAAGACGAAGAGAAAGATCGTTTGATTTTCGACACACTATGTACTGATCCTAGTGAGGATTCTGAACGTATGTTTCAGCTGAGATGTGATATTTTGAGGAAACATCCCATCATCTTAAATGAATTCTGGGGCATATCAAGACTTTTAGAATGCCGCTCTATCCGTATCATAGATGTGTTTGAAATCATCTTGGATAACTGGGAGCAATGCAAAGACGCCCACATACATATATACGTGAAAGATTTAGAACTGTGGGGGTTGAATTCGAAAGTCGAGTATCAGGCGTTTATCGAACGACTGTTTGGGAAAATTTGCGATGTTACAAAAAAATACACACTACAGTGGCCTTATACATTATGTGGAGTGCATTGGGAGTTCCGTGAGTGGATACAGAGTGGATACAACGATTCAACTGTACGAGAAATCGTGAATATTAGTAAACGAGCGATAGAGGAGTACGCTAAAATCGATCCTGCGTGGGTTATGGAATTTGTCCGTGCGGTGGAATATCCCACTTCTGCAGTTGGGCATGAACTAATTATGCATGCAATTTGCTCTCTGCCAGATGTTTACTCAAATGAAGCGATAGGTTGGCTGTGTAAAGACTTTGACAGAAAAATACTGGTGTACTCAGCGAAAGAGGAAGATTATCTGCACTATACAAAACAAATCCTTCAAAAATTCTCAATACATTGTGATGAAACCGTCTACAGGCAACTGGAACAAATTATTTACACGTGGAAAGAAAGTTCCAAGGAAATGGTTGGTAGACTGAAACGCCGTATCGAGTGGAATAGAGTCCGCCAGAACCAAAGGGCATATTGGACGTATTGGGGGCATTTGCAAAAGGAATTGCTGCCTTGTATGGATTTTAATCGCTTATCTGAAAAATCAAAAGCATTGATTCAAGAATTGAACCGAAATACATGGGTTTGTATTCCACATTTCCATTATTGTGGAGTCTTATCAGGACCTGGGGGGAGCGTGGTTTCGCCTGTGTATGATCATGCAGATCGCTTGAGTGATCGACGATGGCTTCAAATTATTTCTACGCCAGTTGATAAAATGAAGGAACATTTGTTTAGGCAGGTGGAGGGGGATCATTGCATAGAGGCGAGTCACGGGATGTTTGCGTCCTCTATGAGGAAACAGGCAGAACAGGAACCAGAACGATTTGCCAAGCTTGCGTTGTCATTCCCTCAAAATTGTGATGCTGCGTATATATGTAGCATCCTAAACATGCTGTCAGATGAACAGAAGGGAGAAAATATCCCCACAGAGCTGATTGAAGCTATCATCCAGCGATTTTCACATCGCAGTGATCGAAATATAGCAATGTCGGTTTCGCAGCTTATAAGCAGAAATGCCAGTAGAGTATGGGGAAAAGAAGTGCTCGAGTTGATATGTAATATGGCATTGGCACATCCAGAACCCAAGGAGAATGATTACATTGTTACAAGTCAGTCAGATCCAGATCATCTGACTGCAAACGCATTGCTTCAAAATTCCATAAATTGCGTAAGAGGAGAAGCGGTTGGCGCAGTAGCAGCCCTGCTGTGGAACCATAGTGATTTGGATGAGTATTTTAAAAGTACGATAATCCAAGTAAGTAAAGATAAGAATGCAGCTGTCCGTTTTGCTTTGATGGATTGTGTGGAGGCGTACTACCAGATAGACCGTAAATTTGCGTACGATGTATTTCGAAAAATTCTTGGTCAAGATCTGCGGGTGTTGTATGCATCAGGAGCGTGGACAGTAATACGAGAAGAATATATGGAGCACAGTATGTTTTTGCGCAATAAATTGATAGATGCCTGTGCTACAAAATTAGAGGATTTGGAAGAATGTGCAGCTGGCATGTTGTGTGCAGTTGGAATCTTCTTTTCTGATTCAAAGGCATTAGAGTGGATTACTTCTGCAGAACTCTCCACGAAAGCTAAATCAAAGATATGCCGACAAGCTATTTCTAGCTTTGATTTGGATGAATTTCACGAAGTAAGTGAAGAAATTCTGTTGTACTATCTTGAAAACACATCTGAGAGCATAGATGGACTTGGACAGCTTTTCATACACAAGAAAATTTCTATCCATCGGGATAAAGATTTTTTAAGCAAATTGTTTTCATCGGTACAAAGTTCTCATTTGGTACATTTGTTTTTGAAGTATCTCTATGAAAGTGGTGAGGATATCTGTGAATATGCACCGGTGCTTATGACGATTGTGGAGGGATTTGCGCAAGGAAAGGGGGTGCGCAGACACTCTTATTTGGAAGTGACCGACCTAATCAAGTGTGTAGTCAAGCTTTTTGATAGAGGAGAGAAGCAACCTTCGATTTGTGCTACATGCCTAGATATGTGGGATAAGCTATTTCGAAGCAATATTCAGGCGATCAAACCATTATCAGACTTGATAGACGATCTTGGTTAAATACTTGCTGGATTCTGTCCTTAAGGGTATACTGGAAACAACAATTTTCCAACAAGAGAGAGTGAGAAATATGCTCCACCCCGGCCTATACGAACAAGTCATCAACGAAGCATTAAACCGCGAGTTGTCGGAGATTCCCGAGGCCCGCAAATCTGTTGCACCTATCGATCAGGCGGAAGCCTCCAAGGTGTTGGCACAATATCTGGCGGATGTGGTGCAAAAGGGCCTGCAAAATATCCTGGACAATGGCGGAGGTATCTCCGCCCAGATCGGCCTTGCAAACCAAATCGTAGAACTCATTGGAAATACCACACAAGAAGCTGACTTTGCTGCACTGGGCATTGCCCAGCGGGCAGAGCAGCTTCTTGCGCTTTTGCGGGAGCAAGATCCACGGCTGGCCGTGGGAAAGACGGCCACTGATTTGGTTCGGCCGGAAACGTCCATGGCCCAGAGTAGCTTATTTACCGGAGCCATCCACGAGCCACAGATGTACATGGAGTTGAAAAGGGAAATCGTCTCTGCCGATCGCATTGATATGCTGGTGTCTTTCATCAAGTGGAGCGGGTTGCGGCTTTTGATGGATGAACTGCGGGAGTTTACCCAGAACGGGGGAGAGTTGCGCATCATCACAACCTCCTATATGGGAGCCACCGATATAAAAGCCATTGAGGAGCTCCGTCAGCTGCCCAACACCCAGATCAAGGTGAGTTATAATACCAAGCAGACCAGACTCCATGCAAAGGCCTATATCTTTGTCCGCAACACTGGCTTTACCACCGCTTATGTGGGTTCTTCTAACCTGTCCAACGCTGCCCTCACCAGTGGCCTGGAGTGGAACACCAAAGTGACTCGCCGGGACTTGCCTGAGACCATTGGTAAGATCGCTGCAACCTTTGAGTACTACTGGAATGACCGAGAGTTTGAATATTATGGGGAAGACCAGAAGGAGCGATTGGCTCGGGCTTTAAAGGCTGAAAAGTACTTTGACAGCAATGATGTAGCGGCCTATGTCATGGATATTACGCCCTATTCCTATCAACAGGAGATTCTAGACAAGCTGGAAGCGGAGCGTACCATTCGAGGCTATACCCGCAACCTGGTAGTGGCAGCCACTGGGACCGGGAAAACGGTGATCTCTGCCTTGGATTACAAGCGATTCTGTAAGCAAAATTCAGACAAACCATGCCGGTTGCTCTTTGTGGCCCATTGAGAAGAGATTTTACGGCAGAGTCTATACACCTTCCGGGCGGTTTTGAAGAATACCAACTTCGGAGAACTGTTTGTGGGAAGCTACAGACCGGAGAGCATTGATCATCTATTTATGTCCATTCAAACCTTCAATGCACAGAACTTTATTGCCAAGACTTCTTCGGATTTTTACGATTACATCGTCGTGGATGAATTCCACCATGCGGCGGCTCCCACCTATCAAACGCTACTAGATTACTATCAGCCGTGTATTCTGCTGGGATTAACTGCAACGCCGGAACGTATGGATGGGAAAAGCATTCTGCCCTACTTCAACTACCGCATTGCCGCTGAGATCCGTCTGCCAGAAGCCATCGACCAGAAGCTACTGTGCCCGTTCCAGTATTTTGGTGTCACCGATGCCGTGGACTTGAGCACTCTGAAGTGGAATGCAGGCGGATATGACAAGGGGGAGTTGTCCAATCTCTACACCCTCAGTGGCGCTGTGGCAAACCGCAGAGCCGAGCTGGTAGTCTCCTCGCTGCTAAAGTATGTGACAGACATGGATACGGTGAAAGGACTGGGGTTCTGTGTGTCTATCGAACATGCGGAGTTTATGAGCCGCTATTTCAATGAGCGTGGAATTCCGTCCATGTACCTGACGGGGAAGTCCTCGGATGAGGAGAGAAAAGCCGCCAAGGGGCGGCTGGTGGGTGGTGAGATCTGTTTTATTTTCGTAGTGGATATCTACAACGAAGGTGTGGATATCCCAGAAGTGAATACCGTGCTGTTTCTCCGTCCTACGGAGTCCCTGACTATCTTCCTTCAACAGCTTGGCCGTGGCTTACGCATGGCGGAGGGCAAAGAGTGCCTGACGGTGTTAGATTTCATTGGACAGGCCAACAAGCGGTACAACTTTGAGGATAAGTTCGCGGCTTTGCTGAATAACACAACCCGTAGCGTGACCAGGGAGATCAAAGAGGGCTTTGTCTCTACGCCCAAGGGCTGCTATATCCAATTGGAGAAAAAGACGGCCAAGTACATTCTAGAGAATATTCGGGCCTCCTACGGCAACACAGCGGGCCTGGTGTCCCGAGTAGCCAGCTTTGAGGAGGACAGTGGTTTGGAATTGACTCTGACCAACTTTCTAGACTATTACCATTTGGATCCTCGGGCCATATACAAGTTTTCGACCTTCTCTCGCATCTGTGCACGTGGAAATGTGGTGGGGGACTTTCAGGAGCCGCTGGAAGATACCCTGACAAAAGCCTTTGGACGACTGGCCATCATAGACTCCAGGCGGTGGATCCGCTTTTTGCTGGATCTGCTCCCCAGGCTGGACGATGTGGATTTTGCGGCACTGAGCCAAGTGGAGCTGCGGATGCTGCAAATGTTCTATGTTACTGTCTGGGGACAAGTAGCTGAGAGCTGGTCCAGTGATAAGGTGCTGGACAACCTGTATGCCCTCTCGGATAGTCCGGTTCTGTTGGGAGAGCTGGTGGACTTACTAAGATATCGGTACGATCAGATCGATTTCATCGACGAGCCAGTGGACCTTGGCTTTGAGTGTCCGTTGGATCTTCACTGCACCTATACCAGAGACCAGCTGCTGGTGGCATTGGACTTTATGAAGCCGGGGACAGTGCGTGAGGGGGTAAAATGGCTTCCAGAGAAACAGCTGGATGTGCTCTTTGTGACCCTGAATAAGGCGGATAAAGATTATTCACCTACGACCATGTACAACGACTACTCCATCAATGAAAGCTTGTTCCACTGGCAGAGTCAGAGTACCACTGCGGTGGATTCTCCCACCGGACAGCGGTATATCCACCATCGGGAGCGGGGGAGTCGTGTGCTGCTGTTTGTGCGGGAGTTCAAGGCGGACCGAATCACCGGTGGAGCTGCGGTTTATACATTTCTGGGAATAGCAAATTATGTGAAACATGAGGGGAGCAGGCCCATGAATATCACCTGGAAGCTGGACCGGCCTATCCCGGCGAAATTCTTGAAGAAGACAAATAAAGTGGTGGTGGGGTAAGAAATCTACAGCATTGCGTGGGCCCCATATGGAACAGGTGCTTTGCTAATCCTGTTGTCATTTATCAATACCCAATCCTCAAAAATTCAAGACGTACAGGCACCCAGCCTATATTTGAGTCGAAGATGGAGAAACATTCTCCGCAGTGTAACCCTCCATAAAAGGTTCCATTTTAATTAAAATTCCAATCATAAATATCTCCTATGAGAGGGGGATTGTAATGAATTTGTTTGAGCACATTCCAACCGATCTATTTTCTGTTTTGGCATCACCAAATCGCACTTTGTATGCTGATGCCCTAGATGTACTTTGGGAAGCTTATCGGGAAAATCTAAAAATACCAGAGGACACATTGTATACGATGTTACGGAGCAAAATGGAGCAGCAGCTGGCTGATGCAACATTTGAAGGAGAGGATATTGACGAGGAAGAACTGCGGGATATTTCAGGCCGTGCCAGATTCCTGATTCGTAAATTATACAGTAAAGGTTGGTTCGAAAAAGAGCGAGGAGAGGACTTCGATGAATATATTACAGTTCCTGGCTACAGTAGCCGTCTACTAGATATTTTTCATCAACTACGAGAGGACAGCCCTGTTCGTGGATATTCATATGTATTTGGGACCTATTCCGCATTGAAGGTGGCAAGCGATGGAGACAATGTTTATGATAAAATGGCTGCGATTTATAGTGCGTATGACAATACCCAGGCATTGATCAAGTTGCTTCAAATGGTATACCACAATGTGAAACATTTTTTTCAAATGCAAGTAAAAATGCGGGAAGTGAATGATGTCCTTGCTGCTCATTTTGATGATTTTGGGCAAAAAGTGATGGAAGCATATATTCGTCCATTAAAAATTAAAGATTCTGTCCCAAAATATCGTGTTCCAATCCAGACAATTCTCACGGGATGGGCTGAGGATGAGAGCCTTTTGATGGCGATATCTAACGCTGCGGTACAAGATCGTCGGGGGGCTACACTAGATGAATGTCGGCATGATATACTACAAAAAATTTTTTGGGTAAATGATCGTTATGATAGTATAGAGCATGATTATTTGAAGGAAATCGATGGTCAAGTGCGCCGATATACAAGGGCGACTACACAGAAACTAGAAAATCTGACTAACCGAGATGGCAACGTACGTGGTAATTTGGCATACCTTCTGAGTGCGCTGGAAAGAAATCATCGTGCCACAGAGCTGGTGGATCGTATTCAGCCGGTATTTCAACTATATGAACAATCGTTCCTTTCGCAAAAGAGCCTTTGGCATCGCAAACGCCCCGGGAAACGGTCAAAGGTAGCACCAGTCCTGATAGAGGAAGGCGGGATAGATTCTTCAACTAAGGCTCAGGCGGCGGAACTACTTCGAACAGAGTATAGCCGCGCTCAAATTGCTGCATACATAGAAAAGTGGTTGGGGGATGACGGGGTTTGCTACTCCAAAGATATGGCTTTGTCAGATGATCGGGCCTACATTATGAGCATGTTGGCTGCGCTTACAGGACGTGACCCCAGCGCAAATTATGTGGTGAAAGAGTTGGAAGGGAGCTTCACAGAAAATGAATATACCATTCCACAGCTTAAAATTGTGCGCAAGGAGGGAAGAAAATGAGTTTTGATTGGCTTAGCACGGCAACACAGAAGGAACTAGATTGCTTTAAGTCCATCTGCAATCAACTGCTTAGTCGTACCTATGTGGTGAGGACTATATACAAGCCGGGCGAAGGGCGAATCAATAATCCAGACTATGTTTTTCTGTCTGCCCACTTTGAAGCGATACAGGAATATCTTGCTCTTCTGGACTGGGATCTCCGAAAAGATGATTTGAATGGATACTTTTATGTTATGAATACAGACGATGCGAATCGTTGTAATCTGAATAAGAAAGAGACGGCGATCCTTCTGGCAATTCGCATGATCTATGAGGAGAACATTGAACGACTGGGACTGGAACAAGATGCTGTCTGTACAGTGCGTGATCTTCTAGATAAAGTAGTTACAGACTATGCGATTCTTTCTACGAAACCCAACATGGATGAGGTGAAGCGGGCACTCACACTATTGGATAACCACTCTGTTATTCAACGGCTTGAGGGGAAATATAATCAAAATAGCTGTAAATTTGCTATACTTCCCACCGTTTTATCTGTGGTTTCTAGCGAAAAACTGAATGCAATTGTATCTGTGATGAGAAAGGAGGACGAAGGTGAAGAAACTGAAGAAGATTCTACTGATTAATTGGCTCTATTTTTCCAAGGAACTCATTGAAGTGGAGGATATTAATTTCTTCACGGGGAAGAATGGGGCAGGAAAGTCTACTATTATTGATGCGCTTCAAATCGTCCTGCTAGGAGAGACGAATGCGCGCAACTTCAATCAAGCAGCAAACGAGAAATCTCAGCGGACGCTGGATGGATATTTACGGGCTGATATGGATGAAAATAACCCGAGTTCTAGGCGGGGGAAAGATTTTTCCACCGTTATTGCCTGTGAATTTTGGGATGATGTGAAGGGAAAACAGTTTGTTGGCGGTATTATTTTCGATTGCCGGAGCGATGGAAGTCGCCAGGATCGATATTTTCTCTATGACGGTACACTCCCAGAAGACTGTTTTATTCAGAAGGGCGAGGCTATTGATATCCCAACTCTGCGTATTTTTTTGAAAGAATATGGAGTAAAAGGAAAGCTCTATGACACTCATAAGCAATACCGGATCGATTTGCAGGCAAAGTGGAATATCCACGGCGAACAAGTGATGCGAATGTTGAAGAAAGCAATATCCTTTCGCCCTATTGTAGATATTCAGAAATTTATCACAGAGAACATTTGTGATATTCCGGAAAAGCCAGATATTGAAGCGATGCAACAGAACATTCTTGACTACAAGCGCCATGAGATGCTGGCGCAACGTCAAGAGGAGAAGTTGGACGCATTACGGGAAATTGGTCGGCGCTACCAGGATTGGCAGCAAGCAATTGAGCGTTGGAAGATACAATCTTTTCTCTCTTTGTGGGCGGAAAAAGAGGTGCAGCAGTCTACAATTCATGATATGGAACTGCAAATGCGGGACTGTGAAACCGAAATGATGAATGCAGAAAAACAAATTGGACTATTTGGCGAGGAGATTACACAAAATGAGACACGACAACGGGAGTTGGAACGTGCGGTAGCCCAAAGTAGTGTTTGCCAGGAAGAGGAGAAGCTCCGGCAGCAAAAAAAGATGCTTACAGATGAGCAGAACAGGTTGACAGATGGGCTCAGAAGTCTCGAATTGAAAATTAGGCGAGAAGTTAGTAGAGTTTCTCATCTGTGTGAAGAAATTACCAATTTAGAAGAGGAAAATGGCCTTGACAAGGTGAAACAGATCGCAGAGAAAACTCAAAAAGTATATGCTGCCCTGGAGAGTGTCAGATCGGAGCTGTTTGCCTGTCCATTATCCCTTTTTGAACAGGCTCAGCTCACCATTGCAAATCTCTCTGAAGAGATGAGCAGTGCTGCCCATAAGATCAAAGATAAGCTAGAAGCATATAAGAAAGAGGCAGATCAAACACGGGCGGCGTTGGCCAGTCTACATAATAATATTAAGGATTATCCACAGGAGCTTCTCCTCCTTAGAAAACGCTTGAGTACGGAGCTGGAAAAGCAGATGGGCAGCCCGGTAGAGTTACTTATCCTTGCAGATGTGTTGGAAATGAAAGAAGAAACATGGCGTGGGGCAGTAGAAGGCTATCTCAATACACAGAAATTTTATCTTTTGGTCGAACCAGCCTATTATCGGGCAGCACTAGAATTATATAACCGAATTAAGGGGGATTTTGGAAAAAACTCATACGGAATTATAGATGTCGGCAGACTGCGGGAAAAGGAAAAACAAGAACCGTGGGAGAACAGCTTAGCTAGAAAGGTAGAGACGAAAAATGAGTTGGCTCGTAGTTATATAGATTATTTGCTGGGACGGGTGGTCTGCTGTGATCGCGTTGAGGAACTTAGAAATCATAAGACAGCAATTACAGTAGAAGGTATGCTGTATCAGGGATATGTAGCTCGTCCTATACGCCGCTCATTGATGGAAAATGTTTTTATTGGTCGTCAAGCGGTTGCTTTGCGTATCCAGCGCCTCAATATCGATCTCAGCGAAAATAAGAAGGCGATTCAATATTGGGACCCAATTTATCAAGTGTTGACAAAACAAAAAGAAGCACTATTTACACAATTCTTTGTGCAGAATATAGTGCCCGGGAAGCTGAATGACTACGTGCGTATTCTGGAGATCCAGGATGAAATCGGAAAAATCACAGAAGAGCTTTCTAATCTGGATCTATTCTGGCTGGAGGAACAACGTAGAACCATCGAGCAGTTGCGTCAGGAAATCGCAGTGCTACGTGGAAACCAGCAAAAGACGGTAGAGCGGAGTGGCCGGTTAAAAGAGAAAATTCACCTGTTAAAATACGAGAGACTGCCAGAGCAATATCAAAAGTTGTCCCAATTAGAGGACTCTGTGGCCGAAACCTTTTCTCAAGATTATCAAGAAAAGACGGGATTGCCTCGATACCAGCAGGAATTGGGCAGACTGAAGCATCCTGGTGCGATCCAAAAAAACTTCAGTGATCAGCTGGTTCGGAGTAGAAATGAGCGGGTCATGAATCAACAAAGACTATATCAAGCAAGGCGTGACTATGCCGACAAGTTCAAACCATGTTCCTTCCGTGTGGATGCTTTGGACAATGAGGAATATGAAGCAGAGCAGCGCATTTTGGAGGAAAGCGAGTTGCCTAAATACCGGGAAAAAATTAAGGCAGCTCGAGAGAGCGCGATGGAGCAGTTCCAAAATGATTTTTTATCCAAACTCAAATCCAGCATTGATCAAGTACGGGAACAGGTTAGGAACCTGAATAAGGCGCTGAGACAGGCGAAGTTCGGCACAGATCAATATCAGTTTCGAGTAGATCGTAATCCTGATTATGCCGATTACTACGATATGATTATGGCACCAGAATTGATGGAAGGGGAGGGTGGACTGTTTGCACTTCCGTTCCAGCAAAAATATGGAAAACTTGTAGAGACTCTGTTTAGTCAGATTGCCATGTCTGATGATACTACCACCAACACAAGAAAGCAGAGCGAACTCCAGCAGAATATAGAGCGGTTTACTGATTTTAGAACCTATCTTAAATTCGATTTGGAGACCACCGACCAGAACGGCTCCAAGCAGCTGCTTTCCCAAACCCTTAATACCAAGTCCGGAGGTGAAACCCAGACACCATTTTATATTGCTGTGTTGGCTTCGTTTGCCCAACTGTATCAGGTCTACAATCAATCTGACTTATCCAGCAATACCATTCGATTGGTGGTGTTTGACGAAGCGTTCAATAAAATGGACAGCGATCGGATCATAGAAAGTATTCGCTTGTTGCGGAAGATGGGGCTGCAGGCGATTATTTGTACACCACCAGAAAAGCTTCCGGATATTATGCCGTTGGCAGATCGTACGCATTTGGTGATTAAAGATAAATATAAAATGCACATTATGTCCTGGGGGAAAGAGATGATGTCAGTATGAATCAGAATATTCTACTTTCTCATTTGTTAGATAAGTATGAGAAAAGCAAACATCTGACACAACCGGGCAGTTCCACACGGCGGGTGATGCTTCGAATTGAAAAACAAGAATTTCCAGAATATGACTATGAAGACGCTCAAATCCGGGATGAATGGAACAAAGTTGTGAAGGACCTGGAGGCGCGTGGCTTCATTTTTGCTCAATGGGTCAATAGACGTCCCGTGTTATCCCATGTGGTTCTAAATTTAGAGAAACTGTCAGAGTGTTATCGAATGACAGGCCGGATACACCCTAGAGAGCTTGCCTCTGCGGTAGTGGAGATGGTCACCTCGAGGCTCTCCCATATCACGACAAAGTGGATTCAGATGTGGCGGGACGATATCTGTAAACAGGCAAAAGAGAGTCTTCGCGTTCCATCTTATTGCAAGAGCGACTTGAATCCTTTGGAGGATCTGTTGTCTGCTTTTGCTGTGTATGATTCGCTTCATGGGGAATCTATTACTATGCGCGCGTTCAGTAATAGATGTTATCAGAATACCAAAATTTTTGAACAGAAAGTACGAGATCGTTTTCTGCGAATAGCTGTCGAATACTCCGATGAATTAAAAGAAGCATGTGAGCAAAGTCAGATGGGAGATCGGGAGAAGCTGGCCTATCTAGGAATCTACGCACGACCAGAGTTATATGAGCTCTGTGGTAATTGCGTTATACGGACCGAGAAGGGAAGCATCAGTGTGTCTGCGGCGACACCTTATGGGCTGGCACTACCTAGTTCAGGCATTGACTCCATACAGACATTTGATATGAGTGAGATTCAAAGAATTATTTTTATCGAGAACAAAACGAACTACGATGAGTTTATTTTATCCGAACTGAAATCCGGGGAACTAGTGGTTTTTCATGGAGGATATTTAAGCCCTAAAAAGAGAAAATTTTTTGAGAAAATTGCTGAATCGATACAGGGGCAAATGCAAGTTATGTTTTGGGCTGATATCGATTTGGGAGGTTTTCGAATGTTTGAGAACCTGCAAAAAATTTTTCCTACTCTAACTCCTATGCGAATGTCTCAGGAGGATGTAGAAATTCATCATGTTACCGGATTAAAACGCACAGAAGGATACTTGAATGAAGTGCAAGCTGCTCTTGATGGAAGAAAATATCCAGTTTTTTATGAAGCAATGAAAAAAATATTGGAATACGGCGTGACCATAGAGCAAGAAGTGTTTTTGGTAGAGTAAGAAAATACAAAATGGGCCATAGATGAAATGAGTGAACGGTGAGCCTGACGTGGAGAATTTGAAAAACTGATGACGATTTAAGCACATACAAAGCTGTAAATTTGAGGGAGGGACCCGCATGTGCGTAGAAAGTCTGTGTCAAGCATGTGAAGCGACATTGGACCTGGAAAATGCGGTGCTTAGTCCGTCGTATTACTACGATTCATTGCCGCAATGTGTGATTGATGCGGTGTTTTCTATCGGAGTGAAATATACCAGCACGACCAATGTGGTGAAGAACTACTGTGCCTATTACGGACTAAGAGTATATAATATGTGCCATGACAAGGAAGGTGATAAACACACCATTTCACAGTTTATCGACCATATTACCTCCATAGGAGTTGAAAGAAGTGCGGATGTGATCTTTCAGAATCATCAGCGTACGTCAACGCGAAATGGAATATTGAAAGCAGAGGCTGTGTTGAGATTTGCAAGAGTTTTGCAGAAGTACGGTGTGAAAACTCTGGCAGACATATCCTCTGAGGGCCTCCCACGCAAAGCTGAGATGGAAATTATGCGCATTCCAGAGCAGAAAAGTGGGCTGTCTCTAAGATACTTATACATGCTTTCGGGAGATGATTCCCAGTCCAAGTCGGACCGTCATATAATGCGCTTTTTGAAGGACCATACAGGACAGGAATACTCGATCCAGGAGGCACAGAATTTGCTTGCAGCAACAGTAAAGACGTTGAGAGAAAAATATCCTCGATTGTCTGTACGCCTTTTGGATTATTCTATTTGGAACTATATGTCTCATCGCAGACGGGATAAATCTGATAGAAACTCTCACAAACTTGTCCGGGATCGAATTCCGGAAATCATAGAAGCATCCGGGAAAAGTTGTACTTATGAAATACTTTCTGATAAAGACTATATTCGTTTCCTAGAGGAAAAATTAAATGAAGAGTTGGCGGAGTATCAGGAGAGCAAGTCTCTGGAGGAACTGGCCGACCTTCTGGAGGTTATGCAGGCTGTCGTGAAAGCCCGTGGCTGGACATTGGAAGAGCTGGAACAAGTTCGGGCAGACAAAGCGGCCAATCGGGGCGGATTTGAGAAAAAGATTCTGCTAAAAGAAGTATCGGAGGGCTGAAATGCCGAATACAAACTGGTCTAAACTATCCCATCTCCAGTTGGGACGCTATGCAGAGTACTATGCCAAAATGGAGTTTGCTTCCTATGGGTATGATGTTTACACCTCTGAAGTAGACGATCACGGCGTGGACTTTGTAGCAAGAAATCCAGCGGATGGTCAATATTATGAAATCCAAGTGAAGTCTATCCGTAACTGGGGATATGTCTTTGTTCCAAAAGATAAAATGGAAATCAGCTCAACAAGGTTGGTTTTTCTCCTCCGATTCACGGACGGCAATTTACCTGACTGCTATGTGGTTCCGTCTACGGCATGGGCTGCGCCCAATGCACTTCTTGTTGACCGAAACTATGAGAAACCCGGACAAATAAGTAAACCTGAGTGGGGAATTAATTTTTCTAAAAAGAATTTGCTGCTTCTTGAACCATATAGAGAAGAACTATACTTTCATTCCGCAAAGTTGAGGTGACCCCCTATGCCAACCTACCACTCTGCCTCCGGCAGCAATGCCGAAGATCTGTTCATCGAATTGTTCTCAGATACTTTTGGTGCTGAGAAGGCAGGGTATCTCTACACCCAATATTCCTTCTTGGACATCTATCAGAACACCAGATTTGCTGATTTTCTTCTAGAGAATAGCGGGCGGAAGATAGCCATCGAGATCGATGATGAGGCATCTCACAACCCCAAGCTAATTTCTCAAAACAAGTTCTATGACGACTTGCTCAAGCAAAACAGCATGATCTATCTGGGATGGGATGTATATCGATGGGCGGTACGGCAGATGCAGCAGCAGCCGGAGACCGTGAAGGACGAGCTGCGGGTTTTTCTGGGCCAGCACCCTAACTTTAGAGAGATTGAGGACTACCTGCCACAACAGAAAGGAAAGACTCTAGATGGCTCACACCTTGAACTGAAGGTGCACCAGAGGGAAGCTTTGGCAGCTCTGGAGAAGATGCGCTGCAACTTCGAGACCATCGCCCTGCTCTACCACGCCACCGGTACCGGAAAAACAGTGACCGCTGTGATGGATGCCAAGAGGGTCGGAAAACGGACGCTGTTTTTGGCTCACACAGTGGAACTAGTGGATCAGGCAGTTCGCCAGTTTCAGAAGCTGTGGCCTGAAGTCAGTGTGGGACGATATGTGGAGAGCGTGAAACAAGGGAAAACGCAGGTGGTCTGTGGCAGCATCCAAAGTGTGGCCCTGAATCTAGATCAATTTAAGTCTGATGATTTTGGCTATCTCATTGTGGACGAAGCCCACCACGCCTCTGCAGATACATACCAGAAGGTTTTGTCTTATCTCACACCAGAATTTACCTTGGGATTAACGGCTACGCCGGAGCGGGCCGATGACAAGAATATCTTGGATATTTTTAAGCATACAGCCCATAAGTTGGACATTCAGACAGCTGTCGAAATCGGTGAACTGGTACCGGTGCGATGTATCCGTATCCATACCAACATCGACTTAACCAAAGTTCGGTTTAATAGCGTGCAGTACAATATTCGAGATCTGGAGAGCAAGATTTATGTGCCGGAGCGAAACCAACTCATTGTGGATACCTGGCTCCAGTATGTAAGAGACAAGCGAACGGTTATCTTTTGCGCCTCTGTCAAGCATGCCCGGGAGATTGCTGGGCGGCTCCACCATACCGGTGTGGCCGCTGAGGCCGTGTCCGGCGAGATCAAGGCCAGCGACCGCCGGGAAGTGCTGGCCCGGTTTGAGAAGGGTGAAACGAAGGTGCTGTGCGCCTGCGACCTGCTCAACGAGGGTTGGGACTGTCCGGCCACCGAAGTGTTGTTTATGGCCCGGCCAACCATGTCCAAGGTGCTCTATACGCAGCAGTTAGGCCGTGGTATGCGGCTATCTCCCGGTAAGGAGAGCCTAATGGTGTTTGACTTTGTGGACAACGCCAGTCAGTACAATATGCCCTACTCCATGCACCGCCTATTTCGATTGAAGGAGTACAGACCTGGTGCGCTGGTGCTGAGCACCAAACAGCAGAAAAGCGCCGAACAGGGGCTTTATGACAAAGGCGAACGCCCGGACGCCATTATTGACTGGCCGGTGGATGCTCTGGACTATGAGCTGGTGGATATCTTCAACTGGCAGGAGGAAGCTGCCGGTATGATCTCCCAACTGGAGTATGTTCGCCGGGTGGATGTGCAGACCGAGACCGTCGAGCGATATGTCCGGGATGGCCTGCTAGTGCCCGATCTGGTGGTGCCTATGAGTGAGCACCGGACCTTCAAGTATTTCAAGGAAGAAACCCTGAGAAAGTATGCAGAGCAATATGGATGGACCCTCATCGACGACTCCAACCGTAAGGATCTGTTTATGGAAATGACCAGACAGATGGATATGAGCTACTCCTACAAGCCGGTACTACTCAAGGCAGTACTCCAGTTTGCGGATAAAAAGGGCAGGGTAAAGCTCAGTGATATCGTCACTTACTTCCGAGAATTTTACGAGGCCCGCCGGGTGGCTGGACTCGCAGTGGAAAAGCCCAATAGTATCTACGCCAAGGGAGGCTATACCGACGCTCAGGTCCAGCGGAACATCCTATCAAATCCCTTCAAGCGGTTTGAGGATATGCAGATGCTCCATCACACCAAAACCTTAGGAGTGGTCCAGGTTGATGAATCTGTCTGGGGAAAACTGACCCGGGAAGAAAAGAAAGAAATTGAACAGATCTGCGATGAGAAGCTGGCGCACTACTACAGCCGTCTTTCTTTGTAAAACAGTTTTATGAAACGGATTTTCGCAAAAGCACGCCTCGCGCCCCCATGGGGACACGCATTTTTGATTTGACCACGGTACTTGGATCAACAGAAATGCCAGACACTGAACAGTTGGCCCAGATTCTCTCTCAAAAAACTTGGGAGTGATATAACATGAAGAGGAGGCCTTTATGATAGGGGAAAGGCCGGAGGAGGTTTGCGATGGACAGCAAAAAATATATGCTCTTGATCAATGGACAGGACAAAACCGACTCCGTCAATAGCTTCCGTTTTCAGAACGGTATGTGCGAGGTGGTTTATAGTGGCTCCCCGAAGCCCTACCGCTACCATGCTGAAAAAGTACAGCTCCTAAAAGTTCAGAGCCGGATCGATCCATCGCAGTTCATCGTGGCTGTGGACGAAGATCCAGTTTCACAAGTCGAGGAGATCCTGGATTTTGGCTCTTTTTACCGCCTAATCTGCACAGGGGGGAAAACTCTTACATATCCAAAGAGCCAAGTGAAACTCCAGAAAAACTGTCTTACGAATCGGAAACAGGCAGGTATCTTTGAATACTTCAAAGAAACGGCGGCGGCAGTCAGTCTGGTAGCCGAAGATGGCCGCAATATTCTGAGTGCCCAATACGAGAGAATCAAAAGTATCAATGACGAAACCGTTCTGGCCTACTACCTGGATTGCTCTAGGAAGCCTTCAGTGAGGGATCTTCCTGAGGCAGTTATCTACCCCTTCGGTCTGAATCAGAGTCAGAAAACAGCGGTGGAGAACGCCCTTTCCTCCCAGATCAGTATCATCCAGGGACCACCTGGGACGGGAAAGACACAAACTATTTTGAATATCATCTCCAATGCAGTTCGGAAGGGCCAAACAGTAGCAGTTGTCTCCAACAACAACTCCGCTACCTTGAATGTGGCGGAAAAGCTGGAGAAGAAGGGCCTCGCTTTCCTGACCGCTTTTCTGGGGAGCCATGCCAATAAGAATCGTTTCCTGGAGATGCAGACGGGTAAATATCCCGATATGTCGGCTTGGGTTCTGAAACCGGAAGAGAAGTTACAGCTGAACCAGAAGGTAACCGCTCTATCCAAAGAGCTCAGTGAAATGCTAAACGCCACAAATCGCATTGCTGCCATTGAGCAGGAACTCTTACAGCTGACACCAGAACAGCACTATTTCGGTGAGTACTACAGCACCTATGCCCAAGCGCCCAGGGATGAGGTGAAAGGTCTGTCCTCTCAAAAGATTTTATCTCTCTGGTTGGAGTATGAGCAGCATGCTCAACAGGAGAGCAAATTGGGCCTGTTCCAAAAACTATCCGTCCTGTTTCGCTTTAATCGCAGTGCACTGAAAGTGTTTCTTCAGACACCGGAATTGGTCATTCCGTACCTCCAACGACAATTCTATACGGTACGCCGACATGAGTTGATGGAGGAACGGGCGCAGTTAGAGAAGAAGCTGGAGCAGTATGCCTTTGATGAAAAGATGGCAGAACTGACGGAGATGTCTCTGCGGTTATTCCGCGCAGAGCTGAGTAAAAAATTCCATTGGCAAGAGCCGCGCCCACGTTTTGAGATGCGGGACTTCCGTAGAAAGTCCAAAGAATTCAATCAGGAGTATCCGGTGATTCTGAGCACAACCTATTCCATCAAGGGTACTCTGAACTTTGACCATATCTACGACTATCTCATCGTGGATGAGGCCTCTCAGGTAGATTTGGCCACTGGCGTTCTGGCTTTTGCCAGTGCCAGAAATATCGTCATCGTGGGAGATCTTCAGCAGTTGCCCAATGTGTTGGACAGCCAGAACATCCAGAAAAGCGAAGCAACCTGGAAGAAGTATTCCCTCCCGGAGAACTACCATTTCTCTACCCAAAGCTTGCTATCTTCCGCCATTGCAACATGGCCAGAGGCACCCACGGTCCTTCTGCGGGAACACTATCGCTGCCACCCCAAGATCATCAATTTTTGCAATCAAAAATTCTATGGGGGAAAACTCATTGTCATGACGGAAGACCATGAGGAAGCGGATGTCCTGACCATGTACCAGACACCGCCTGGCAATCACGCCCGTGGTCATCTGAATCAAAGACAGATAGATGTGATCCGGCAGGAGGTGCTTCCCAGTTTGTCGAAACAAGGGTATGGGAGTATTGGTATTATTACGCCGTATAAGGACCAGGTAGAGGCGATCCAAACACAGCTGGGCAAGGAGCTGGAGGTGGCCACCGTTCACAAGTTCCAGGGACGGGAAAAGGATGCCATTATCTTGACTTCTGTGGACAATGTTATTACAGAATTTGTGGATGACCCTCGGATGTTGAATGTAGCTGTATCTCGGGCGGTCAAGTCTTTAACGGTTGTCACGTCCCAGGATCCGAAAAATGACCGGACCAACTACGGCGATCTGGCCCGCTATATCCAGTATAACAACTGTGCAGTGATTGAAAGTGAAGTCTACTCTGTTTTTGATCTGCTCTACCAGGGATATGCTGAGCAACGGAGGGCCTTCTTGACAAAGCATAGGAGAATTTCAGAATATGATTCGGAAAATCTTCTCTACGCAGTAATCCAAGAAATCCTCCAAAAGACAAAGTTTTCTTTCGTGGATTGTGTGGCCCATGTGTCCCTGGTTAATCTGGTAAAAGACTATTCCGGGATGACAGAGGAGGAAATTGCATACGCTCGAAATCCCCTGACCCATGTGGATTTCCTGTTGTTCCGCCGGATGGACAAATCTCCTTTGTTGGCTGTAGAGGTGGATGGCGCCGCCTTCCACGCGGCTGGAAGCATCCAGGCGAGCAGAGACGAAAAGAAAAACCGGATTTTTGAACTGTGCGGTATTCCGTTGCTGCGTCTTCGCACAGACGGAAGCGGCGAAAAGGAGCGTATAGAGCAGGCGCTGCTAGAGATGGTTTCCAACAGTTGACAGGACTTTGCTTCTCTCTCCCTCTGGCCTACAACAGCGTACACTTCACAGAGCAGGGGCGTAAAGCCTTTGCTGCTAGACTTTTGGAGGAATGAAAATGAGACGAATTTTACCGCTTCTGCTTTGCCTACTGATGATGACTGGGTGCGGCGGAAATACGACAGACAACGCCTATCAGCAGATCACCCAGGAAGCAGCGAAAGAAATGATGGACACCCAGGAGGTCATCATCCTGGATGTGCGGGAACAGGACGAATACGATAGCGGTCACATTCCCGGGGCTGTCCTGCTGCCAGTGGGTTCCATCGATGAGAATACTGCCGCCCGGGTGATTCCCGAAAAGGATTCTACGGTGTTGGTCTACTGCCGCAGCGGAAACCGGAGTAAGACCGCGTCCTCTTCACTGGCCAAACTGGGTTATACCAACATATACGAATTCGGCGGCATCAACACCTGGCCCTATGAGATAGAGCCGTGAGAATGCCGCCAAAGCGAACAGTTTTGTTAAATGGCAGGGGTGAGCGGCGCAAAATGTCCGCTCACCCCTTATTGCGTTGTGCCCAGTCTGCCAGTTCTGTCAAGGTAATGGCATACACGGTATTGATCTGCAATGGAGAACTCTCTGCAATGCAGCCATCGCAGTGGATAGTTACCACTGGTTTCATATCAAATACACACGCCCACGCTTGATTTGATGATATGGGATGATATGGAAGTGAATTTCCGGCATATTCATCGGTTGCCCAGAAGCGTTCTTCTGTCATTGGCGGCGCACCTCTTAAAAATTGGTGTGCAAGAAATTCTTTACAATACAATTTCGTATTTATAATCTTTCATGATTATATCTGTTCCCTTTTTCTTATATGTGCTCTCGCTGACGATTTTTCCACCACATTTCTGGGCAACACGATTAGAAGCGGCATTTTCCTGACTCACATAAATAGTTACTTTCTCAGCTCCTTGACTACGAGCATAATCTATCAATCCCTGAGCGATTTCAGTTGCATAGCCTTGGCACCAAAAATTCTTATGTACACAATAGGCAATATCGTATACTTTTTTGTCATCACTTACAATAAAACTGCATGTCCCCACCCGTTCTAGTGAATTCTTAAAAACAGGAATCAAATAACAACATTCCTCATCCTCGCCTAAGCCTTCTAACATTTTTAAATATTCATCATCTATTTCTCCTTTTGCCTCATCTGGCAAATATTGTCCCATCTCTGGATTGTTCCAGATACTATATGCCCACAAAGCATCTTCTTTTGTAAATCCTCTTAATAAAAGCCTTGAAGTTTCAATATCATTTATCTTCATAAAATCCTCCGTCAAATTAAACTATTCACTGTTGCTTCTTTCAGCAAGGCATCCTGTTCTGCTCCTTTGACGCAATCGCCCCTGTGCGTAGGCAACTTCCTTGATTGTTCGGTTCAGTTTGTTTTTCGTCAATTGGTTCATTTTCTTGGCGGTCTGCTCGTCAAGCTTTTCTCGATGGAGATACTGAGTAATCGTATTCATGCGTCGGTTGTAAATCGCCTTTATCAGATGATCGTTCGCAAGATCCTTTGCTCTCTGCCTTTGAAATTACAAATCTGGCGGCAAGTACGTCCAAGCTTATCCCTCGGAGTAAGGTTTCCACAGTTTATCTGCCGAGTAGTACAGCATACGGGGGTACATCCGTCCCGTAGCCATTTGTAGGCCAGAAAATATTCGTCCTGCTTTGCATCCGGGTTGCGCTTGAAGAGGAAACCACTTTTACTGGCTGAAAGGGAATGGGGGGCGGAGGTCACACCTCCGTCCCCCATCTGTAGCTGGGATAAATGCCGGTTCTTATTTCAGCTTGGCGCCGTCCTTGAAGGCATTACCCACTTTCTCGCCCAGAACACGGTAGGTGAAGTGAATGGGGTCAAAGATAATGGGGCGCAGCTTCTCCGGGTCGATGGTTCCCTCCCCATCCAGCACAGACTCATCAGCACTTACGTTGACGATCTTGCCCACCAGGCGGCAGCTCTCCGGGTCATAGCTCACCAGTTGGCACTCCACAGCCATGGGAAGCTCGTCGATGAGGGGAGCATCCACAAATTCCGATTTGGTGGTGTGCCAGCCGGCCTTTGCCACCTTGTCCGCCATGTCGTTTCCAGAAGTAAGCCCCACATAGTCGCAGGCCACTGCCTGGTGCGCCGTACCCATGCTCACGGTAAAGGCCTTGCGGGCCAGAATGTTGGCGGTGGTTTTATGGCCTGCACTGATGCACAAGCTCAGTTCCTTGTCCTCGCTGATGCCACCCCAGGCCGCATTCATGGCATCAGGGGTGCCGTCTTCGTTGTAGGTGGCCAGGATAAAGACCGGCTGGGGATAGGTCCAGGTCTTGGCTCCAAAATTCTTGCGCATAGCAATCCCTCCTTGTGATGCCCTTATTATATCACAAGTCATGGCTGTGGAACATGGGAACGGTTGCCCATAATAGATGATGGCACTGGAGGCAACAGAGAGGGGAAGCATATCATATTTGCCTGTGCCAGTCCCATTTATCATTGACAATCTAATCTTAACGGATTGGAGGGGAAAAGAGAACGACACGGTTTGAGATTTTGGTGAGTTCAGGCATGGTACGGCAGTTCGCTCCGAAGTGCCTCTTTCACGGGCTGCCGAATGATGGTTTTTAGTTTTTCCGGCTTGCACCGCCGTACGTCGCTCAAATAGATCTCGTGGTGGAACCGGCCATGGTTGTAGTCCAATTCATAGCCCTGCGCCTTGGCGTATTCCGCCATGGCGGTCACGGTGGCGGGTTCGTCGTCGTAGGGGCCGATGTGCATACACTGGACGCATAGTCCCTCCTCCCAGGGAAAGAACTCCACTGCGGAGAAGTCCTGCTGCTTTTTCTCTGTGGCCTCCCGGACGGCCCAGCGGAAGGCCTCTTCTGTCACGAACTCAGGAAGGCGAATGAGGGAGATCCACCGAAAATCTGCCTTGCGGGTATAGTCCACACCTTGGGTATCCTCCTGCCACCAAAGCCCCTCCAGAGGCGGCACCACATAGTCAAAATAGCCCTCCAGCCGGTGTTTACCCATCTTACTCATTTTGATGGTGTAGGCCACAGTGTAGAGCTGTTCCAGGGCCTGTTGATAGGCGCCGCCCTCCTCATTGGGGTCGCCCTGGCCCCGAACGGCCAGAAAGTTCATGGCGGGTACCGTGACAATGCCCGGTGTCCTGGGGGGCAGATAAAATTCCTTGTACTCTTTCTTATAGTCAAAGGCCATGGCTATTTCCTCCTTTTCTTTGGCTGGGTCTGAAGGGCCAGACAGGTGAGGCGAGTAAGAGCGGTCATGGTGTCCCGGTCGTCCACATCCTCCACCCAGAGGTAGTCTTTAGCCCCCTCATAGGGGGGAGACTTGGGCAGATGGGGAAAAGCCGCCTCTCCCGCCGGGGGGACCTTGACAAACAGTTGGTCGTCACAGATGACGGCGAAGAACACCTCGTCGCAGAAAAGGCCGTATTCTCCAAACATCTTCCGGCTGCGGATGGTTCCGGCCTCCCGTAGCTGCTCGGTCACATAGTCAACAAAGTCCTGATGAGAGGCCATGTCAATTCCTCCTATAACGATGGGCCAGTGTTTCGGTCAGTTGCCGCAGTTTGTCTCGGAATTCTGCTGGCTCCAGCAGCTCTGCCTTGTCGCCAAAGGTCAAAACCCAGCTGAGCACGCTGTTTCCATCGGGAAAGCCGCCGGTGAAGCGAAGCCGGCCGTCTGGCTCCACGGTGAAACAATCTGCCCCGTGCTCCTCCACCAGTCGCCAGCGGCAGGCTGGTCTTGTACCAAGAGGAGAGGTCGATGAGCATATGGGCGCCGCCACTCACCAGTCCGCCACTTCCGGCGGATAGCTTCTCCATCAGCTGGGCGTAACGCCGGGTGCCGCTGACGCTGTCCAGACTCCTGAGCCCTGCCAGGATAGCCTGCATTTCCGGAGCAGTGAGCACCGTCCGGTCCACCCGGTAGCCCTCCATGATGGAGATGCCGCCCCCAGAACCTTGAGTGGTGGCGATGGGGATGCCTGCCCGGCACAGGGACTCAATGTCACGCTGGATGGTCCGGCGGGACACCTCGAACTGCTCCGCCAGTTCTGGGGCGGTGATCTTCTCCCGCTGGAGCAGGATGGACAGGATGCCGATGAGCCGCTCCATCTTCATAAGGTACACCGCCTTTCACATTTCTGCCTGCATTATACCATAGGAACCCGACAACTGTCTGTCATGTTCCTCAAAGAATTGCCGAGGTACAGATCATATGGTATGATACGTCCTATCAAGACCGTCCAAGACCGTCAGACAGAGGGGGGATTATGCATGGAAGTCAAAAAAGTGGAAACCAACAAAAAGTTATACCTGGAGTTGCTGCTGCTGGCCGACGAGCAGGAGGATATGATCGACCGCTATCTGGAGCGGGGGACCATGTATGTGCTGGAGGATGACGGCGTCAAGGCCGAATGTGTGGTGACCGATGAGGGAGACGGTATCCTGGAGCTGAAAAACCTCGCCGTGGAGCCTGCTTTTCAGGGCAGGGGATACGGAAAGAATATGGTGGACTTCCTTGTCCGAACTTACAAGGAGCGGTATACAGTGCTGCAGGTGGGCACCGGAGACAGCCCATCCACCATTCTGTTTTATGAAGCCTGTGGTTTTCGCAGGCACCATCTGGTCAAGAACTTTTTTATCGACCACTACGACCACCCCATCTACGAGGATGGGGTGCAGCTGGTGGACATGGTGTACCTGCAAAGAGCGCTATAAAAAGCGGAGCGCCCATGTGAGCGCTCCGCTATCTGTCAGTGATTCCTTTGTGCCAGGAAGGCATCAACAGCCTCCACGGAGAACGCCAGCTGCAGCTCAGCCTGTATAGGCGTCCTCTGCTATATTCTTAAAATTCTGCTTTGCCAGCCATTCCTTTTCCTCTTCGGTCTCCGGGATGTCGATTCGCTCGATTTTGAAAATCACCGGTCTTGTGCCGTCGTTGCAGCAGGCAATCATCATCCGCTCGTCATTGGTCCATTTGTGCATGATAGACCCACCTTGTAGGGCGGTGTAGACATACCGACTGATGGCATCCCACGCCTCCCCGCAGAACTTTCCGTTCATCAGGTGATAAAAGTCGTCACGATCTGGGGTGCGCTTGAGCAAAAAGGTGTCTCCCTCCCGAAAACAGGGACAGGGTCCCGACTTGGGGTCCGCAAGATACTGCTCTTGGTACTCCGGAAACACCTTGGTCTCTAGTACCGTGATTCTGCATTCATGCTGCATGTTTCATCCTCCTCAGCTATTTGATTTCTGGACCGTCTCCGTGCTTTGTTCGGTGAGTTAAGACAGCCCGGTCCGCTTGCTTTCATTGTATCGAGGGAAAGCCCTTCTGGCAAGTAGGGCAGATGTTGAGAATCAGACGGCGCCATATGATATTGGCAATTATAAGGAGGGAACGGAGCATGAGCGAGAGAGGATTGGATCCAAAACTGAGGAGATTTATTTATGAAATGAACGGGAAGGAAGATCGGGAACCAATGCTAAAGACGAAAGCGGAGAGAGAAAAATTTCAAAGGCACCTGGAGAAGGTTAATGCGGAGATACTGAAGAGGGTAGAGGACAGAAAGAAAGCACGGCTGGAGCAGAAGTGAACGATGCAGGGAAAGTTGTGTGCTCCGTTATTGGAAAACTGAAAGAAAACACCGGTAGTTAAGGCAAAGGGTTCAGAATTTCTTCCTAGCCCAGTCACATAACTACCGGTGTTTTCTTGATATTATCAGAGAGGTCACCAAAAGTCAATCTAAAATTCATTGGAACAGCACTTGACTGGACCAGGGGGTGATGTTGTTTTCTCTCAGTCCCCAAGTGAAATTATGCAGCCGTGAAACAGGGAGAGTATCACACGAAAATGTACAGCGCCTGCTGAGCAAGAATCCCCTTGCCCAGCGGGCGCATTTTCATGCTTTAAAAAACTTACTATTCAGCCCCATAGGCATCTGATAAGAAAACCCACGCTTGATAAGGCTGAACAACTTGAAACACATGAGCTGCGGATGGACATTCAAACAGCTGCACATACCGAAAAAGTCCAGTTCTGTATCCTGGGATAGACGCTCCACTTCGCTGTCCTCAATGAGAAGATCTGCGGCGAAGAGATTAGCCTCGTACTCGGTGGAGTTTGTCATGTCATAAAGTGCAATGTCTTTCATGGGAGCCATTTGGAGTGCGCTCCGATGGAGCATGATATGACCCAGCTCATGGGCTGCTACCATGCGCTTTTCTTCCTCGGATAGGGAGGCGTTGAGCACCACATAGATGGTTCGGCAGCTCATGAGGCAGTATCCCTTCAGACTCTTGTAGCCGTCAGATTCCTTGACAACGACATGGAGCCGGCCTAACAGTTCGAAGGGATCGCGGGTATGGTATTTACCAACAAGGGTCTGGATGGTTTGGAAGATGGTGTCCCTCATACATTGATTCCCTCCGATGAATGGCATACACACAGTGTGGCAGGGGACAAGTCACATAAACTGCACTTACTCATCGGTGCCATTGCGGTGATATTTCTTTGGGGTGAATTTTTTGGCTCGCTGCTTTGAGTCCAGATACAGCGCCTGAATTTCCGTGAGAAATGCAATCTGATCCTCTTCAGATAGCTCGCCACCGGCAAACATGGCAGCAGTCTGGTCTAAAATTGCCTGAGCCTGCTGCGCTCCACGGCTGCCGTATTGTTGCGTGACATCGGTCAGGAAAGCCTCTTGGTCACCCATAAGATAAGATACCTCACACTCCAGTGCTTGAGCCAGTTTCATATAGATATCGTGTTGTTTGGGATAACGACCTTCCGTCTCCCAGCCGCGAATGGTGCGCATGGAGACACCAATGAGATTTCCCAGCTGTGTTTGGGAAAGTCCCTTTTCTGTGCGGAGTTCTTTAATCTTTTCTCCAAATGTCATATATCATACCTCCAAGGGGAAGATGGTTTCCTACAGCCTGAACTTTCCACTTGACAAGGGGAAGATGATTTCCTATACTTAAGCCAAACGGATGGGAAATTACTTTCCTATATCATACAGAAGAATTGCCTATCTGTCAAGGGGGGAGAGTCGGTTGGAACGCACCATTTTACATTCAGATATGAACAACTGTTATGCCAGTATCGAGCTGCTCCATCATCCAGAATTGAGAGGAAAGCCGTTGGCCGTGGGGGGCGACCCAGAGCGCCGGCATGGAATCGTGTTGGCCAAGGACGAGCTGGCGAAAAAGGCGGGGGTTAAAACTGGAATGGCACTGTGGCAGGCAAGACAGCTGTGTCCAGAGATCACGTTTGTTCCCCCTCGTATGGACCTTTACCTGCGGTTTTCACACATGGCCCATGAAATCTATGGGGAGTACACCAATCAGCAAGAACCGTTCGGGGTGGATGAATCATGGCTGGATGTGACTGGCAGCTGTTCTCACCATGGGGATGGGCTGGCCATTGCCCGGGAAATTAATCGCAGGATCAAACGGGAGTTGGGGGTGACAGTGAGCATTGGCGTATCGTGGAATAAAATCTTTGCCAAGCTGGGAAGCGATTACAAGAAGCCGGACGCAGTAACCGTCATTGACCGGGAGAACTATCGAAACCTCGTGTGGCCGCTTCCGGTGGAGGACCTGCTGTATGTAGGAAGGGCGACTCAGCGCAAACTCAACCAGCATGGGATTCGCACGATTGGGCAACTGGCCCAGGCAGATCCGGAGTATTTAAAAACTCGATTTGGAAAGATGGGGTATGTGCTGCATCGATTTGCAAACGGTGAGGATCAGACGCCGGTGAGCTTTTCCAATGAGGCTGCACCAATTAAGAGTATTGGCAACAGCACGACCACACCGCGGGATTTGGTGAATGGAGAGGACGTATCTGTGATTGTGTACCTGTTGGCAGAAAGTGTATCAGCCCGGTTAAGGGAGCATCACTTTGTGGGACAGGTGGTGGAGCTGTATGTGAGGGACACCGATCTGAGCAGCATGACCAGGCAGAAAAAGCTGGCCGCACCGACGAACATTACGCGAGAGATCGCTGGTGCGGGAATGGAATTGTTTCGCTGCCACTACCATTGGAACCGGCCTATCCGAAGTGTGGGCGTGCGGGTGACCCAGCTGTTATTGGATCATGTTCCGGTACAGATGAATCTATTTTGTGACCAGAGGGGGAGAGATCGGGAACACCGATTGGATGTTACTGTAGATGATATTCGCCGGCGGTTTGGCTTCTTCTCCATTCAGCGTGGAGTGGCATATAGAGATCGGACCTTGTCCAGTTTGAATGCACGGGAGGATCATGTGGTACATCCCCGGGGATACATGGAGCGAGGAAACCTGACAGGAGCATAATTTGATCAGGAAGACGAGAGGGTGAGCGTGTGAGTGAAGAGGTTCGCTGTAAGGTGTATGTTGAGGTTGGGGCGGTATTCCGCCCGGAAGGGACCATGCGTCCGGTGTGGGTCCGATGGTCTGATGGCAGAAAGTTTGCAGTGGATCGGGTGAAACACTGTGTGAGAGCGGCCAGCAGGAAAGCCGGAGGTGTCGGGCTGCGGTACACAGTGATGATCTGCGGCCGAGAGACCTATCTGTACTATGAAGAGAACTATCGATGGTTTGTAGAGGCAAAGACATAAAATGAAACAATTGTGCGCAGAGAGAGAGGAAACGTGCATGAGTCGAAAAGCTACCAAAACACGAAACTATATTCGATATATCTGTGAGCTGGCAAATTGGAACGAAAAAATTTTATACAGTCGGGCCCGGATGGTTTTAGAGATCTACCTCCATGTCTGTTGGTTTACGGAAAGCAGGGCAGAGGAGGTCCGGGAGGAACTGCTGGACATGGGGCGTGGACAGTTGGATGGTGCACTGACCTATTTGGAGACCTTTGCGCCGGATGAGGCAAGGGAACATTTTGAAGAAAAAGTGAGAGGATTGTTTGAGACCAAATGGATGACGGAGCTGGTTCAATGGGCCCTGCTTCGGATCCGGGAATATCCTTGTAAGGGGGAGCTGTACTGCAATATCCTATCCAAATGTTATCTGAGCCAATTTGATTATCGTGAAACGGAGCTGTTGGAACTGTTGAATATGGAGCGAAGCAGCTATTATGACCGAAAGAAAGAGGCGATTTTATTGTTTGGATTGGCGCTTTGGGGCTATGCCATTCCGAAATTAAAAGGAAAGACAGGACTGGCTGATGAATGGTGGAGGTCTGTTGGCTGAGCTGGTCCGACAGAAGCTCTACACGATGAGGACCCTCTGCCTACTGAAAACCCGACCTGTCAAGGGGTATGATAGGTACGCTGGGTGGGCAGTGACCGCTAAAAACTGAATAAAGAAAGGCAAACAGCCCTGGAACCGTAAAAGGTGCCAGGGCTGTTTGCTGTCCATCCCAAGTAACTGGTGAAAAGCAGGAGCATACGCTCCTGTTTTTTTATGCCCTGAGGAGGATGGACGGGTGTGGTATAGCCCCAGAGCGCCGTGATCTCCGAGCTTTGTTGACCCAAACAAAACTCACCGCAAAGGAGATCACAACAATGAAAACTACATATCTGGTATTTGACAAGGAGACCGGGAACCTGCGTGTGGCGGGCAGGAGCGAGTGGAACCGGATCATGGAGGAGAACCGCAGATTGCCCAGGGACAAACGTCGCTTTTTTATTGAGGATAGAATTGATGCGGGGAAAGAGTTGGACTGCATGTATATCGAAACCACCCGGGAGGACTACGATCTGTGGCATGCAGAAAACCAGCGAAATTACCGCAGACGTCAGGCAGAGAAGGATGTGAAGTTTGTCTCCCTGGAGTATGACGCTCAAGGAGACGAGCAAGGCTCTCTGAGCGGAAAGCTCAGTGACGGCATCGACTGGGAGATGGTGGCCATTGAGAAGATGGATATGGAGGCACTGATTCGTGCGCTGAAGGAGTGGAGAAGCTGGGGCGTGGATATTTTGAACTATTACCTGGCTGGACAGAAGCGGAGCTGTACCAGGCAGATCAGCCAGCGATATGGGGTTTCAGAACAGACGGTGCGGACTTGGAAACGGGAGTTTGAGACGTTTGTGGTGGGGTGTTTGCATGTCCAGTGAGGAAGATGGTTGTGTTCTGCCGTTGAAAATGAACTGCGCCTTTCTGGGAATGACGTTGATAGATTTTGGAGGATATGAGGATATAGTAAAATGAAAAACAAATACAGATGAGCATACAAGGCGGGCACCTGCTTTGGGCTACTGAAAAACAATGGCATACAGAAGAAAGAGGAGAAATGGACATGCTGAGATAGATTTGATGAACCTATGTCAGGGATGCAGCAGGAGATGCTAAAGACGCTGGATGCGGGGAGCTTGGCGTTTCTTCACCCTGGTACAAAGGGGAATAACACGGGAGCCAACTGGATTCAATGGTTCCGAACATACCTTCCGGCTCGCTATGCTGCGGATAAAGCCATCGTGATCGACGCAAATGGGAGAGAGCGACCAGATGGGTCTGATAATTTATGATGCTTAGTATTCCTACCTGGTGTTTGAGTAGAAGGAAAGTAAGCTGACCCCTGCGGAAAGTGTCTATGCGGTCTTTGAGGTCAAGCAAAACCTGAATAAAGCTCGTATGGAGTATGCCCAGGAAAAAGCAGAAAGCGTTCGGACGATGACACGTTCCTCCGCCACAATTCGGCATGCAGGGGGAGAGTATGGGCCCAAACTGTTACATCAAATTCTGGCAGGGCTACTGACCACGAGAAGTGATTGAAGCGGTTAGGTTGCTGAGCATGTCGGCAAACACATTGCAACGGAGGACACGCAAAAACACCTGGATTTGTGTGTGCCATTGCCGGCGGGGCGTTTGTGGTGGACCACAACCCCTTCCTGAACCAATTTGACCCTGCTGCCCCTCCTGCTATGCGATACTGTGAGAACGATGCATCGCTGGTCTTTTTCCTGCTGAATCTCTTGAAGCGGCTGCAGGATATTGGAACCGTTCCAGCCATTGACTATATGAGCTATGCCAGGGGCATCCATGCAGAACGGTATACGGACCACATCATGGGAAGGTGATTGAGCGATGTTGACGCGGTACACACTTACCTTATCTCCGTCAGGCCCCTGCCGCATGCGCCCGGAGTGGGGCTATCGGCTGTATGCGGCGCTTCTATACCACTTGAACTCGGTCACATCGATCAGCCTTTTTTTCATTCGGGGTTTCCGCATAGAATTGGCGTTCCAACAGGTCCTCCGCTAGATACTGAGGGTTTTTGGCCCGTCTGATACAGCCGTAGTTGCTGTACCTCACGGTAGAGCGAATATCTCTGGCACGGCAAATACGAAGCACTTTCTTATCACTGATGTGGATTCCATAGCCATGGCGCAAGTTGTCGTTCAGCCTCTGATACCTTTGAATGAGCTCTCGGAGTGGATTTTCTCGATCTTATCTACCAGTTTCTCGTTCTCCACAGCTCTGCAGCTCAACCTTCCAGAAGCCTATTTGTGGTAGGCGGAACGGGCTACATGGAGCAGCTTGCAAACTGCCGCAATGGGAAAGCCATGCTTTTCATGGTACTCCTGAATGGTCTGATATGTACGGCGCTGTCTCGCTTCTTCCAGGCCTCTCTCCTTTCGATCTCGTCCAATTTCTTTAGCAGACCATTCTCCATTTCTAACAGATATAGCTTGTGCTTGAGTTGCTCAATTTCGATTTGGGATTTCTTCAGTTCGGTGAGAGGGGCTTGGTGTTTCTTCCGGCGGCCTCGCCGATCCTCCAACCCCGCCGCTCCCATCTGCTCAAACCGAAGGGTCCAATTCTGAACCTGTTGATAGCTAACCTGGTATTTCAGGGCCATTTCTCCGTAATTCTTCCCACTAGCAATGCAATCCTTAACAATTTGGATGTGCTCTTCCTGTGCCATTTCCCGTCCTTGCTTCATGTAGCTTCCTTCTCCTGAGTATTTGACGGAGTTGAAGTCGCCATGAGCATTATACACTTTTATCCACTCCCTGAACTGCGGATGGCTCCGAATGTGATATTTTCTGCAAATATCCGACTCGCCCCAGCATCGGATTCCACAGCAGATTTCTTTAATTCTGGGCTGTATACACGATTTTTATGTGGCGGAAATGCATCCACCCCATCTATCTCATAGTTACGCACCTACTGTCCCATAGTATTGTGAGAAACTCCAGCCCTCCGTGCCGCCTCACGCATACCAATGCATGCATTGATGTAATCTTATATGATCGTGACCTTTGTCTCTATACTGACCTTTTGTTCCTGTGGCATAGCAATGCTCCCCCTATGTTTGACAGTGTTTTATTTCACTGCCTCTCATAGAGGGAGCATATCAGACACTGGAGAACCTCTGCTTTTACATCAGGCCTGTTTCCGCTACGCTACAAACTCATCAGTAGTGACGGAGAGTGAAAAATGGCTCAGAATCTTTGGAACATCAAAAATATAGTGCTGGAATGCCTGAAGCTGGGAGTTAGGTTCTGCGATGTCCACGCACAAAACTTGTCCGCAACTGCAAAATCTGGATATATGTGGGGAAATCTCTATCGGGAAACCATCTCCGATGGTGGTAAACTTATTTAGGTGTTCTCCATTTGGCGGGTACGCAGGCGGTATTAGCTTTCCAGCGCAACAGTTCTTGCGGGCTAGGCCTGGCCGCATTGTTCCGCACCAAGAGTAGATAGCAGTATGGATTCAATCCATTTCCTTTGCTATTTCGATCAGGCTGTTAAATCATCGCACCAGACTGATCTCCGGATATCGGACCAGGGCATGGCCACTGCGCTATCAAGCAATACAACGCCTTTCCGAGGACAGATTTGGATGCAGTTTTGCCTTTAAGTCATTGGCCCACGCCAACAAAGCATCAAGAACAGGTTTTTCTTGTTCGGATGCTGGACATATCGTTCTTCAGCATAAAACAGCCTCGCATAATAGTACAGAGCCTCTGCTAGTTTTGAGGCCTGCTACTGCCCTTTGGGCACCATATTTAGTGCTTCGTCAAACTTGAATTTTACATGAGCCTAGCAACCCAAAACTCAAATTTGTGAGATCACATCCTTAACACTGCCAGTGCGGCGCTTGTGGAGGGTGGACCTTCACCGTGGTGGCAGACTCATAGGAGGTGTCTAATGCCTCAGCTACAAGACGGGGCTAGGTTTGACGGCTACACTTAAAAAGAATTGTAGGAGTTCCGCCTGGGAAAGAAGGGGGAGTTGGATAAGAACATAGTTTGTCTAGTGTTTACTGATTCATGTGCTAACGCAATTCACATAGATGACTATGCAGGGGAAACGGTTATACCAATACGCATACGAAGGCTCCAAGTATATGTGTCGCTGTGAAAATTTCTGAGCCTATTGTGCGAAAATTGAAAGCAGACCAATGGAGAATTAACTTTTGGGATGGCACATCAGTTCCATAATAGGAACTAATGTATGACAGGGTTCATTCAAAAGTCTGGCTGTATCAAGTTAAGTGGTGACGGAAGGAACTGTGTGAAATATATCGTCACACGAGATGTAATAGGGGTGGTTTGATCAGTGGCAGGCGCCTACCGCTGACGCGGGAAGGCTCATCGGAGAAATGAAGTCTGGCCTGTGTAACTGCTCAGTCACAAGCCAACAGGTGGAGCTGTGGTTTCACTGAGTGGCAAAGGCTGGCCATGACTTCTCACGGTGCGCAAAATAGACATTGGGAGAACTGTACCTAATAAGTGAGTATGTGAATCGGGATCCGTAGCAGTATGCGGCTAGTTCGAAGCATAAGCGGCACAGAAAATGAGTGTGCTCAGTTTGCTTGTCGGGTGTGGCATACCCTTACAAATATAAATAATCGACAACTGTTATAGATTTTTTGTTGTATTTTCAAGTGTTAGTTATTGTTACAATGACTGCGTTTTTACAATTATAGCGCTGGTGGCCGACAGCATATAATGAACAGCCATGCCACGATTTCCTATTATGCAACTCCGATTTTTCACATGTCATATTGACAATTGAGATGACAAGAAGTAGAATTAATTTACAATTAAAAGAAATAAAGGGGATTGATGGATTAACATAGACACAGGAAAAGAGAGAATTTAGGGCTTGTTGAGTATGATTATCACAGATTAACTTTCATGTACTTAGAACATGGTTGGGAGCGACTAAGAAAGTGATGACTCTTGCATAGAAAAATCTAGACACACTTATTACGTAATCAAAATAAAAGCAAAAAAGTCATGGATATGTTTGTGATTGTAATTGATGCTTTGAATTTGACTGAAGCTACTGTTAGATTGAACTCTTGGTTTTGTATAAACAATAAGAAGTTTGCAAGGGAACGAATAAAATTAACCTTTATTAGTCTTCTTGAGAAAGGCTGTTTAGGGATATAATTTGTTTGAGGAGGAATATAACATGGCAAACTCTAAGTTTACTGGCATTAGTGAAAGCTATATCTTCGATGAAGCTGGCGGGATGCGTGATCAGCTAGAGCAAACAATTCTAAACGAACTCCAGGCTAAACGTTATCCGTTGAAGGCCACTATTTCTACAATTAAAGCTAGTGGTCGTGGCCTTCTTGGGGCTCTTGGAGCAACCAAGGAGCAGTGTGTTGTAATTCAGGTGGATGATGAAGCTCAGATTGCGATCTCCAATACAACAGTTGGTACCTATCTGTATGTTGAAGTATATTTAATGATTCAAGAGAAAACTGGCCTGTTTGCTGGTTTGTCTGCAATGATGGATAATGCTTTCAAGCAGCAAAAACGAAATGCGTATTTTGTTGCGGCTAAAGCAGCAACTGAATCTGCATTTGGGATCTTGAATCTGAAGCAGTGTAATAGCGGTTATAAGTCTTCTAGTAGAACTGTAACCAACGATAACTAAATTGGGTTACGACTAGTAACTATCTTCTTGAGGGCGGGATGAGACATTGAATCTTGTCCCGCCTTTTTGAAATTTGACCGGGGGAGATATTAAATGGCAAAAATAAGTTTGATTTGCGAACAATGTGGCGGGAATATCATTCTCGATGATTCACACGAAATTGGAACCTGTGAAAATTGTTTTGCCCAGTTTGTTGTTAAGCAGGATCAAATCGTACAAAAGATTACACAGAATATTACCAAACACGTTTATGGGTATCAAGGAAAAGATGTGGAAGAATTATTAGCAGATGGATACAGATTACTTGACCTGGGGGATACTCGTGCAGCAAATGCCAAATTTAGTCGTGCCATTGACATTGAGCCTGATTGTTGGAGTGCACACCTTGGATATGCCTCTACTGGTGGGAATCGTTCCGGGTATTTATCTATGGTGCCTGAATACCGCAGAGCCTATAGTCTCGCTTCCACGGAGCAACAAGAAATCGATACTTTTGTTGATATGACTGGTTATCTTCCCGACAAGCATCTACGTTCTGCATTTGTTAGAGCTTTTAATATTGCTTCTAGCAAAGAACGTGTCAAGATCTTTAATCTTGTTTCTGGCGTTATCGGCTGTGATGAGTCTGAAATTGCCTCGTTGGCGGTAGATTTATGTCCAAATGACTGGAGAGCACTTTTCGCAATGGCAAAATTCAGGCAAATTAGGGCAAGATGGTGTGAATTGGAAGGGAATTTCTTCACAGGGAAGCATTTACCTAAAGCAGCACAAGAAGTTGTGGACATTTTCATGAAAGCGTATCGCTCTGCAAAAAGCGAAAACGAACAAGCAAAACAAACGATTATCTCATATGTAAATTCCCTTGCGCAAGATAATTCTTACAAGGTATTTACGAACACTTTGCTTTCTCAAATTCAAAGAGAAGGTTAATTAAGGAGGGATTTGAATGGCCATTATTGATAGAATAAAATATGATGGACCAACCAATGGAGCGCAATGGCTAATTTATAAATGTCCCTCTGAAGAATTTGTCCTCGGCTCACAATTAATCGTCAATCAAGGGCAAGAAGCTTTGTTTTTCAAAGGTGGAGAGGCTCTTGACTTATTTGGCACAGGTACGCATACATTGTCTACAGGCAATTTGCCGTTGTTAAAAAAAATAGTAAATTTGCCGTTCGGAGGCAAAACCCCATTTGCTGCTGAAGTTTACTACATAAACAAAACAGCTAATCTTAATATGAAATGGGGAACATCTACACCGATTCCCTTGGAAGATCCTAAATATGGTCTTATCTTAAACGTTGGTGCCCGTGGTCAGTACGGAATCACAATTACGGACTCTCGTTTGTTCGTATCTAAAATTATCGGTGCTGTTCCGAATGGTACGACGACCAATCCATTGATTATTTTAAGATACTTCAATGGCTTGATTAACTCGAAAATCAAATCTGTTACTGCTTCTTATATGATCCAAAAACAGATTTCCTTTCTCGAAATCTCTCAGTATTTGTCTGAATTGTCAGTAGCTTTCCAAGAAACTCTTAATGATGAATTTGAGCGTTTCGGTATTGAGCTGGTTAATTTCTACTGTGAGTCGATTGCACCAAAGCCTGAAGAATACGAAAAACTTCGTGGTTACAAGGAAGAATTAGCTCTCGGGCAGGGCTTCTACCAACAACGCCGTTCTCTCGATATTCTCGAAAAACTTGCAGAAAATCCGTCTGCCGGTGGCATTGCTAATGCAGGTATAGGCTTGGGCATGGGGCTAGGTGCCGCCGGACAATTTGGAAATGTATTTTCTGGAATAGGGCAAAATTTGAATACAACTCCAACCAACGATACTATAACTTGTCCAAAATGCGGTGCTACAAACAATACAGCCATGAAATTCTGCGGTAGTTGCGGAAGCAAACTATCCGCTACTATTATATGTCCGCACTGTGGTAAAGAAGTCCCTGACGGCATGAAGTTCTGCGGCGAATGCGGACAACCTATTGGCGCACAAAAATGTCCTTCCTGTGGTTTTGAAAATAAGCCTGGAATGAAGTTCTGTGGTAACTGCGGAGGAAAATTGTAAACACTATTTATAGAGGTGGTGAAAAGATGGCTAAATCCAAGAATAATTCGATGTCGGATTTCTTGGTAACGTTCTTCGTTGAAGATCGAGCAATTTCACGGATGCTGAGCGATGTCCTGAAAAACAGAAGTAATCATCTGTTCCTGGAAACTCTTGGACTTCCCACCGGCTTTGCTATTCCTTTTTCAAGGGAAGAAGGAGAGGCATCTGTCATTTATACTTTGAAACAAGACTACGACAATAACTATGAAGTAACGCTAAATGGTCATCCTTGCAATGACCGTGTGATACATAGTGGAGACTATTTTGTATTTAAGAATAACAATAATAACAGAGTAGTTAAAATTCTGTTTATTGCCACCTTGGATATACAGGTAGGCTATAAAAAGTACAAGCTGTCGAAAGACTCTAATATTTTTATAGGACGTACACCACTCAATGATATTTCATATGACTTTAGTAATTTTGTTTCAAGAGAAAAACACGCAGCAATACATATCGACAGCAACGGGAACGCATTTATTGAAGATCTGAAACGAAGCGTAGGCATTTATGTAAATGGTTACCTTACTCATTCGCAGCAATTGAAGCCATTTGATGAAGTTTTTATCGTGGGGCTTTCAATCATTTACATGGGTGATTTTATAGCAGTTCGTAACCTAAGGACTGGAAGCACCCTGTCATTGATGACATCTTTTTTGGTAAAAATACCTGTTGATGATACGAAAGAAAAGGAGTATTTTGTCAGCACTCCTCGAATCCTGAAATCATTGGATAACGACGAAGTGGAAATTGATGCACCACCAAGCCCATTCACCATAGAGAAAACCCCCGCAATTCTGACTTTGGGACCAAGTCTTACTATGTCCATGGTGATGTTGGCAAGTTTGGGAGTATCTATTACAAACGCAATCAGCGGCGGTGAATTATCTGCGATTGTTGCAAGTGGCACGATGGCGGTTGGTATGCTGTTAGGTTCACTGATGTGGCCTTCTTTGCTGAGAAGTTATCAAAAGAGGCGAACTCTGGCAGAAGAAGCCCACAGAAAAAACAGGTATTCATCGTACATCGCCGATATTGAAAAAGGCTTAGTTGCAAAACGAGAACGTACCGTTCGACTTCTGAACGACTCGTTATGTCCTTCTCCCGAAATTCTTTGCTCTATGCTTGATAATGAAAGCAATAAACTCCGTTTATGGGAACGTTCCTATGAGGATGACGACTTTCTTGCTATCCGTATAGGGGTAGGTAGCAGACCTTTTGAGGTTCACTTGAAAACTCCAAAGCAAGGATTTCAGTTATACGAGGATGAACTTCGTAATTTACCGACTGAGCTTTCAAAGAAATATGGTATTTTGAGCAATGTGCCTTTGACCCTTGATATTCGCACTAACCATACCATCGGTATTATAGGGAGTCGGAAAAATATCCGTACTATTCTTTATGAGACCATCCTGAATATTATCTCCCTTCATTCCTATGATGAAGTGAAGCTGGTACTCGTGAGTTCTCCCAAACAAGCACACATATTTAATGATTTCAAGAATGTACCTCATATTTGGAGCAATGATAAAAAAGTTAGATTTTTTGCTACCAATCCTGATGAGGTTCACTTCATTTTTAACATCATCGACGAGGTGATTAAGGAACGAGAAGGGGCTCAGAATCGGGATAATCCCCCTATCCCTTATTTTGTTGTGATCGTTACAGCGCAAAATTTAATTGAGAAAGAAGCTTTGCTTAGATATATCAATGATACTGACAACCAAGTCGGCATTACTACCATTTTTGCATACGGCGACATAACAAAGCTACCTAAATCCTGCAAAACTATTATTCAAAGCGATGATACTCGCACTGGATACTACATAAAGAACAAAAATGCTAACCGGTTTATCCCGTTTGCTCTTGATAACATAGAAACGAGTCACATTCGTTCTTTTGCTAAAGAGCTATCTCGATTGCCGATAAAAAGAGATTCTCGCTCTCTGGGCATCGTTGATCGAATTTCGTTCTTACAAATGTACAAGGCAGGCAATGTTAGGGAGCTTTGCATTGAAAGTCATTGGGACAACAACAATTCAGCAAAATCGTTGGCTGCGCCAATAGGTGTTATGGCAGGCGGTGAAGTATTTAGCCTGGATCTGCATGAAGCATATCATGGCTGTCACGGCCTTGTTGCTGGTACTACCGGTTCCGGTAAGAGTGAATTTTTGCAGGCATTTATCCTGTCACTGGCAATCAACTATAGTCCGAAAGAAATTGCTTTCGTTTTGGTAGACTTCAAAGGTGGCGATATGGCAAGACCGTTTATGGCCAAACCTTTTGCTCCGGCACTTCCGCACCTGTCAGCAACAATTTCTAATTTGTCAGGAAACATTCTATACCGTGCGTTGGTTTCCTTGGAAGCAGAGATAAAATCACGCCAGCGTATTTTTAATGAAGCCGCAGCAGCACTTGGTGTTGATAAGCTGGACATCAACTCCTACCACAAATATTACAAAGGAGGCCGCCTTGACACACCACTACCGCATCTCGTCATTATTATTGACGAATTTGCACAATTAAAGACACAGCAACCAGATTTCCTCGCTCAGCTCATCAATGTTGCTCAGGTCGGACGTAGTCTCGGAATCCATCTGATACTTGCGACGCAAAAGCCAAGTGGTATTGTTGATCCTCAGATTATGAGTAATTCTCGCTTCAGAGTTTGCCTGAAAGTCGCAGATAAACAGGACAGCGTTGATATGATAAACAAGCCTGACGCTGCCATGATCAAAAACCCTGGTCGTCTGTATTTGCAGGTTGGTTATGATGAGATTTACGAGTGCATTCAATCCGGTTACAGCGGAGCCGACTATGTTCCAACGAAAACCTACATGCCTGATGAAGAAATCACGGTGCAGATGACCGACAACACCGCCAATCCAATACACAGTGCCAAAGTCGAGCTCTCAAACGGCAAATCCGACAAAACGCAGCTGGAGGCTATTGTGGCCGAGATCGTTGCTCTTGGTCAGAAGCAGAATCTTTCTGCCAAACCGTTGTGGTTGGATGTACTGCCCGAAAAAGTTCTCCTGAGTTCTCTTGAAAAAGGAGCCAAAGGGCTATGCTCCGCGACGATCGGTCTTGCGGATTTTGTTCGGATCCAGGACCAGCGGCCTCTTGTAGTGGATCTTGCCAAAACGGGTCATATCGGGCTTTACGGAGCAAGTGGTACCGGAAAGACCACATTTCTGCAAACACTGGTCTATTCGATGGTGTGTGAATACGGCTATTCTCCGGCCGAATTAAACCTCTATGCCATGGATTTCGGCGGCCGAAACCTGGGCTATCTGTCGGATCTGCCGCACACCGGCGGAGTTGTCTTTGCCGACGAAGAGGAAAAGCTCTATGAACTTGCATCCGTGCTTCAGGGCATAATTGACGAGCGCAAGCGCCTCTTTGCCGACTATAATTGCGGGACCTTTGCCGACTATCGGGCTGTTTGCTCCAATCCATTGCCTGCCATTGTGGTACTCATTGATAACTTTGCCTCTTTCCGGGACAAATACATGGATGTTTCTGACGCCTTCATCGACATCATCAGTGCGGGAAAAACCTTCGGCGTTTATTTTGTAATCACCGGAAACACCCGAAACTCCATTTATTACAAGGTAACCGAGCATATTGCCACCTACTTCACCCTGAAGATGAACGATCCCGGCAATTACCTCGATATCCTGAATATGCGCCCGCCAATCATTCCGGAGGAGATCAACGGACGCGGCATCACCGTAATAAACAGAGAGGTCATTGAATTCCAGACCGCAATTGCTTTTGACGGCGAAAACGAATCGGATCGGATCGCAAAAATAAACGATAAATATCGGGCCCTTCGAGAGCATTGGCAGGGCTGCACGCCGATCCTGTTGACCGGTTCTGACGAAAGCTCTGGCGAAGGCTCTGTTTCCACGGTAAATTCTTCCTCCATTACTTTGCAGAGGAATCCGCAAAGCAATCCGCCTGAATCCATTTATGACGATACACACAATTTGATTCTTGGGACCTCCAAACCCGGGGCGCTGAGCTACGGAATAACACTTTCTCAGAATTCCAAAATCTGTGTCTGCGCCAATGGCTCGCATGATCTAAGGGAGTTCTATAAAAATCTTCTGGAGCGCATCTTTGCATACAGCGACCGAAAAGTTGTATTCATTGATGATGAGATCGGCACATGCAGAGATATTATCGATAACTTCCCATCCTGTCGCTATATCAACGGTTGCTCCGCTTTTGAGGAATTCATGGAGGACCTGAAGCCGGACCTGAACGCCCGATTGGAAGATCCCGAAAAACAGCATGAACGATTGTTCGTTATTGTTTCCGAGTTCAACAGCTTTTTCAGCATGATCTCCAATGAACAAGCCGCTTTTATGCGAAAAATCTTCCAGTACATGGATGATCCGAGGTATCAGATCTATTTTGTCTGCGGCTTTGATGTGAATGGCGACAAAAACAATGACTGGCTCTTCATGTCTCTGATCGTAAACGCTGAAAGTTATCTGCTCTGTCCCAACTGTTATAGAAAAGCCTCTGACAAGATCGAAACGCTCCCCCTTGTGCAGGATGTAAAACCCAATGCCTGTTATTTCTGCCTGAATGGGAAAAGTACCGAAATAAGGTGGTGAGATTCATGGAAAAAATATCGATCACAGTGAGAATCCCCGCTCTGGACAACACCTACGATTTCATCGTTCCAAATAATATGCCTGTTCAAAATATTCAGAATCTTATCGTAAAGATACTCAGTTCAGAATATGGGATTTCCACCACCAACAACGATGTGATGTTATTCGACACAAGCGACAACAAGGCCCTGCGCCTGGAATGCAGCTTTGCCCAACTTGGTATCTCCGAAGGTGCCAAGCTGCTGATGCTCTAGTCGAAAGGAGGTACTCCATGAAATACCGCATCAACTATTCCAAGGTCATTTCGCAGGCTAATTCCATTGCGGAAGACGCCTCCCGGCTTTCCGCACAGATCAAGCTGCTGGAACAGCTGGAACAGGATTGCCGTTCTGTGTGGAAAGGTCAGGCATCCGAAGCTTTTTTAGCCAAGCTCCGAACGCTGCGCGGTGAAATGAATCGTACAAGATCCCAAATGGCCAATCTGGCATCCACAATCAAATACTGTGCCGACAGGATTCAGTGCGAAGATCGTCAAGCCGAAGAACGTGCAGCTGCGCTGAAACCCGGGCATTAAGTATTCATCAAACCACAAATTGAAAGGAGAACTATCATGCCAAGCACCACTTTTGACGTTACCCCGGAAGAACTGGAAACCTCTGCAACCAAGATCGAATCCAAAACCGGCGAATTCACAAAGGCATACACCAGTATATACACTGCTGTGTCTGATCTCCGCGTAACCTACAAAGGCGAAGCAAGCGATACCTTCAATCAGAGAATCGAAGGCTATAAGAACGACTTCACCGCCGCTGAAAAGGCTTTGAAAAACTATGTTCAGTTTCTCCGCGAATACGCCAAAAAGATAAAATCCACGGAAGACGACATTAAGAGCAAAGCCAGCAGCCTCAGCGTTGGGCAATAAAGAACCCATTGTATTGAAAGGAGAAACATCATGGCACAGGTAGTTGTTGATTCTTCGGTTATGCGCGACAAGGCAAAGACCCTGGAAAACGCATCCGTCACCATCCAATCTCTGTATGCAGAAATGCTCCAGGAGGTTACCACCACTGCAAACCGCATGAAGGGCGTCACGATTGAAACAGAAAAAAAGCAGTTTGCCAGCATGCAGAGCACATTCGATACCATCGTAAAGGACATCAAAGCATACAGCACATTTCTCACCGAAGCCGCCGAAAGCTATGAGGCAGCTGAACTGGAAGGCACTCAAAGAGCTCAGGAACAGGGCAAGATTTTCTGAGCTTTATCATAATTCGTTTGCCCCCGGCAAGGCACATGCAGTGTCTTGCCGGGGGCACTGATGGAAAGGCGGTTGCAAAAACATGCCTCGCGTTTACGTTGAATTTTCTGGTTTGAAGCAGGCGGGAAATCGCTGTAAAGACATATCGTCAAGAGTCGATACGATTCGCTCGGATTTTCAGCATACCATTCAACAGCTTGACTGGGATGTCCGCTTTGAATCCAACATTAACAATACGGCAAGTCAGATTTCAAAAAAGCTGGAACAATACGCAAGAGCTCTGAACGCCTGCCAGAGCTTTCTCGAAGAAACACACAATGCGTACGCCAAACTGGATGCGTACAAAGGCAACTCTCTCGGAGATCTGGTTTCTCTGGGGAAAATCAACTATGCTGCTCTCACCCCTCTTGGCCCTGGAGGATGCCCGTCTGCTGATTGGAAAGATCAAATGGATGAGGATTTTCACGAAACGTTAAAAGCAATTCTGAAGAGTTACGATAAATGGGGAAATGTTAAGGAAGCAGGAGCTTTAAAAGACGTGATCTCCTATTTTGAAAGCTTCAAAGATTTCTTCACCGGTGATAAAAAAGGGATCACCGGTGCAAGCGACTGGTTTGATCTGGCCGATTCCAGCGTCAATGTGTGGGAAGGCCTGTATGGTTATTTTGCGGATACATATAGTGGCCTGAAGACCGGATTCTTTGGCGACATTGCAAAGAAAAACGTTAAAATTCTTGGTCTGTCAGGCGGATTCATGGGTTTAACTGCCTCGATTTTATCTGCAAGCAATGGATTGGACACTAAGCAGTGGCAAAGCATTGTCGCCGATTATATAGATTGTGGCAAGGATATTGTGTCGATCATCGATTCCGGATACGAACTTAAACACATCGGCGATATTAAAAGTCTGGCAGACATCAAGGCCGGGCCCTGGAGCGTAATGAATGTATATACCGCCATCGGTGAATCTGCATTCCGCTCAATCGCGCAAGGTTTTCGAAGCCACAAAAAGTATTATGCAGATGGGACATGGGATCTGGGTGACACCGGAGCCACCGGAATTGATATTTCAATGGCCGGTATATACGGGATCAGTCACAGCCTGACTCTTGGCCTGGATGATCTGATTTTTGGTGCCATCGACAGTGCAACCGGCGGAAGCGGAAACGCCGATATGACCTATTATGAAAAAGCCGCCGAAGGATACAAGATTCTGGCGCGTGAATGTGGGCAAGCCATTGGAAACTGGTGGGTCGAACTGACCACATAAAACTCTGGGAGGAAACATGAAAGATTTATTACCTGTTGGAAGCGTTGTGCTGCTGAAAGACGCAACCAAAAAACTAATGATCATCGGCATTATGCAGGTCAAGCCGGAGGAAAACAAGGTCTATGATTACCTGGGTGTTCCCTATCCGGAAGGCTATGTGGGATCGGATAACAACTTTCTGTTTAATCACACCAACATAAATGATGTTATTTTTACGGGGTATACCAACCCCGAACGGGATATTTTCCTAAAGGCCCTCGATATTTTGTATACCCAACGCAATCCGTAATTTGGAAAACACTTCACCCGGAAGGAAGTGATGGGAAAATGCCTAGAATTTACGTTGAGTTTTCCGGCCTGAACCAAATCAGCAGCAGATGTAAAGCAGTATCATCCGCCGTAGATTCCATTCAATCTGATCTTCAAAGTACTGTTCGCCAGCTTGACTGGGATGTTCGTTTTCAATCGAATATAAACAACACCGCCACGCAGATCGCCCGGAAACTCGAAGATTATTCCAGAGCATTGGACGCCTATCAGCAGTTCATCAACGAAACACATGATAAATATATCAAACTGGACGAGTACAATAGCCTTTTTGTCTCCCCCATTCCTCTCCCCGGTGTGAATAAGATTGTGGGTCCAGGCGGACAGCTCCAGACCTTCACCGATGAATTCTGGTCTGAATTCGGCTGGAAGCAGCTTCTTTCCGGGGCGGGATATATCGGAACTATTTACAATTTAATCAGTGATCTAAAAAACGGAAAAAGCTGGCGGGATTTTGCCAAGGCCGGCGTGGATACCTACCAGTTTTTGTCCGGAGCCGCCAAGACATACAATAACTACAAAAAAATCGGTAATGCGGTGGGAACCAAAACCGCAATGTGCTGGTGGGCTAAAAATATCACAGGATTAAAGGCTCTGGGCAGAGCATCCTCGGCAAAAAATCCATTCACCCGTTTTGCAAACAACCTTACCAATAAGACCTCCCCCTTTAACGCACAGTTCAAAAATATCATCAATAATTTCAAGGGTGCCAACGGTGTTGGAAAAGCGGTTGCATCCTGGGGTGCGGTTGCTGTAAACGGTGTGCTGAATTGGTTCAGCAACAAGGATGAGCAGGCCAATTCAAACGGAACGATGTCTGACGGCAGAGTCGTTGCGGAAACCATCACGGAAACCGCGGTCGACACTGCATTGACCTATGGCGCCGGCATTGTTGTGGGTGCGGCTGTCACAGCGGCTTTCGGCACGGTGGCTGCTCCCGGCATCGTCGTTGTGGCCGCCAGCGGCGCTGTTGTCGCTGGTATCAATGCAGGCGTCAAGGCCCTGACCGGAAAAACAACCACGGAATGGATCTCTGACACGATTCTGGATACCGGCGAAGCCATTGGAAATGCTGTCAGCAATGCTGCACAAAATGTTTCGGAATCAATAGGAAGTTGGTTCGGAAAACTCTCATTCACATAGCGGAGGAATTATTATGAAAATCAGGGATTTATTGCCTATCGGCTCCATTGTGCGCCTGAAAGACGGAGAAAAACGATTGATGATCAACGGCATTATGCAAAGCGATGCCAGCGGAGACGGAAAAGAATACAATTATCTTGGAATTTTATATCCAGAAGGACATATCGGGGATCAATTCCAATACTTGTTCAATCATGAAGACATCAAAGAAATTGTTTTCCGAGGGTATGAAGATATTGAACGGACCGAATTTCTGGACAAGCTCACAAAATTATATGAACAATGATACCATTGCCGCTGCTTGCCTGACACATATCGGCAAGCGACTCAACCAAGAAGACAATTTTCTTTTCAACGGCGTTTATCTGACTTCAGAGCTGCAAACACAGCTGACATATCGCCACTGCTATTTTTCCAGCGTCGCTCCTGCATCAAAGGTGCAGCTTTTTGCCGTCAGCGACGGCATGGGTGGTCACAACGCCGGAGAAGTTGCCAGCCGAATTTGTGTTGAGAAACTTGCCCTTGCGCACAAAGAGCTCCAGCAATACAGCTCGATCAAAGCTGCTGTAAGCTATCTTCAACAGCTTATTGCCGACATCAACAACACCGTCTGCGAGATGAGCCGCAGGCAACCAGAATGGAAGGGCATGGGAGCTACACTTGTTTTGTTGGTTGTCTGCGGAGCGGAATGCGCCGTCTTAAACGTTGGCGACAGCCGCGCTTATCAGTTCAGCAACCACCAGCTTGACCGGATCACAAAGGATCACACCGAAGGGCAACGGATGCTGGATCTGGGCCTGCTTACAAGGAAAGAACTTTCCGGTTTTCCTGCCCGCAAACATCTAAACCGTTATATCGGTTACGGTCAAAGTGGCTATGTTTTACAGGCGGATGAATACTATCCCGCTTTGGAGAACGGAGTAATTCTTCTATGCAGCGACGGTATCTCGGACTTCATCCCTGAGGCCCGAATCCTGGAAATTCTGGACTCAGAACATGAACCGGTAATTGCGGGAAAACAGCTCATTAGCGAGGCTGTAACAGCCACCAACGCGGACAACGCAACCGCAATACTGATACCATTTAGGAGATGATTTTGTGGCGCAAACAAACTTAATCGGCAAGAACATCCTGGGATACACCGTCAGTGAAAAAATTGATTCAGGCGCCTTTGGCACTGTATACAAAGTCATTAAAACCAATGCAGCCGGTCAGTATGTTCGCGCGCTGAAGCACATCACGATCCCAACGGAAAAGCAGTATAATTCTGTATTGAATTCCATGGGCGGTGATGTGGCCAAAGCAGACAGCTATTTTTCCCTAATGCTCAACAATATCGTTTCGGAAATCCGAATTCTGAACGATCTGTCTGAAAAGGGTGTACAACATATCGTGCGATATTATGAAAACGATATTCTGGTTAGTGACTCTCCAAGACGTTATGATGTTTTTATTCTTATGGAGTATCTGACCCCCCTTGAAGAATTTATCAAAAGTAAAAACTTCCTTGTGCGCGATGTGATGAAGCTGGCCCTGGATGTGCTGTATGGGCTTCAAGCCTGCCACAACAATGGCGTAATTCATCGTGATATCAAGGACGATAATATTTTTGTGTCTGACGCTGGCGACTACAGGATCGGAGACTTTGGCGTTTCCAAAATTGTGAAGGGCAGCGCCAAAGCCGAATCGATGAAAGGAACGCCTAATTTCCTTGCACCGGAAGTGTATCTCGGGAAGGGAAGCTATACAAAATCTGTCGATCTTTATTCCCTCGGCATTCTTCTCTACAGGCTTTTAAATTATAATCGAAATCCTTTTCTTCCCCGCTTTCCGGAACAGTATTATGACCATGATGAAGACGCAGCTTTTGAAAAAAGAATGAGCAGCGAGATCCCCGATCCTCCTGCGCTTGGAGGTGAAGCGATCGGCCGTGTCATCGTGAAAGCTCTCTCCAACAGCGCCGAACGGTTCCAAACCGCCGACGAATTCATAACCGCGTTGAACACAGCCATTGACAGCACTCCTCCGGAGCTGCTCGACGAAAGGATCAAGTTCGACACTCCATCTGGTCAGCAGCCGCTCAGCGAAGCAAAACAATATGCAGCCACTTTGAGTGAAACGCTTTCTGAGCCTGCATCGGAAGAAAACCTTGAAGACGAACACAACAGCACCATCAACAGGCATCTGTTTGAAAGCATTGGAGAGATGCCGCCAGTCAATGTTCCGGATGTGGAAAGTACTGCTGTAAACCAGAATCCGGATTCCCAGCAAGCAAGTCCAGTGGAACCAATTGTCCAGAATACAAACAAACGTGTGGTGGATACTGTTCCGCCCAATATCAGTGAACCTGCCCAGCCTGCCCCGTTGGATAAAAAGGTAATGAATAAATTTGTATTTTTCATTCCTGTTGTTATTCTTCTGATTGGTGCAGCTGCTTACTTTATTGTGCTCCCCTCCATCTATGGGCAGGTTGTATCGTTTATTGACTGGCTGTTCACAGATCCGCAGAACATCATTGCCACCTTTCGCAATCCAAACGCTGTTTTGCCGCAGATCAATGCTGTTTTTGGGATGAAAATATTCTGGTGGATCTGGCTGGCTGGCCTCATTGCCTCCCTGTTCTTTGTGGGCAAACAGCTCCAGGCCAAGCCTGAACCAAATGTAGAAAACGCCATCCTCACAAAAAAAGAGCCTTATTTAATGATTCAGGATGTGACAAATGCATTAAAGCAAACTAAAGCTCGAAGCAGCAACAAACAGCTTGATCCACTGATTTATTCCGTAAAAAAGCTTGAAGAAAAACTGTCTGTGGAGAGTGATTTTGGTTATGGAAGCGATGCGGTTATTCGCTGTGAAAACGACATCGCCCGACAAATCCAGTTCCTGATGGACACAGTTCCTCACCTGGAAAACGGCAATCTTGAAGAAATACTGAGTGGAATGAACACCGCTGTATCTAACATCAACTCTCTTTTGCGAAAACGTACGGAATTAAAGAAGAAGTAACGATTCGACACAAGGGTGTTTCAAGGGCTAGTTTTCAGTATTCTTTGCAAAAGATTACATTCGCTGATGATCGTTTTCTTTGGCGGCTTCTCCTTTCCGTAGTCCAGAAGATATACTGTTGCTTTGAGAACTGTTTTTAGTAAGTGTCATAGTCCCAATCGCCGCTGCTGCCCACCTGATAAAGGTAGACAGCAACGGCGATTTTCGGTAGTGTCAACATTCTTGGCTCTACGTCAATAGTTGGGGTCACAGAAATAGAATCCTTACTTTAGCCAGGATAAGGTAGAATAAGTTTCGCAAATTGAAAAGGAAATAAAAGAGACATGGTTTGCAAATCTCTGGTAGAATGAAGTCGCGGCACACCGTTCGAAAGGAGATAGCAAACCATGTCTGAAAAGATTGCACAGCTAAACGAGGAGGTAATCAAGGGGCAACTCAAGGAACTTGTGCGCGGAAGCGTGGAAGAAACGCTCAATGAGCTGCTGGAGGCCGAGGCGGAGGAGCTAACCCAAGCGGCTCGATATAAGCGCAATGAGCAGCGCCAGGGCTACTGTAGCGGCCACTATAGCCGCAACCTCACTACCACTTCCGGAGATGTCACTCTCAAAGTTCCCAGACTCAAGGGTATTTCCTTTGAAAGTGCCATCATTGAGCGCTATCGCCGCAGGGAGAGCAGTGTGGAAGAGGCCCTGATCCGGAGTATCCGTCCGGCGCGCGGAGGACATTACAGAGGCCTTGTGGGGCACCAAAGTATCCCCCTCCACCATCAGCGAGTTGAACAAGAAAGCATATGTCCATATCGAGGATTGGCGCAACCGTCCTTTGCAGGGTGGGCATTATCCGTATGTCTATGTGGATGGGATCTATCTGCGCCGCAACTGGGGTGGAGAATTGAAAAATGTGGCTATTCTGGTTGCGATTGCAGTAAATGAAGACGGATATCGCGAGGTTTTAGGTGCTGCAGAGGGCATGAAAGAGGACAAAGCCAGTTGGGTCAGCTTCTTCCAGTGGCTGCGTGGCCATGGCCTGGATGGCGTGAAACTCATCGTTGGAGACAAGTGCCTTGGTATGCTGGAGGCTGTAGGAGAAGTGTTCCCCGAAGCCAAGTACCAGCGCTGCACCGTCCACTTTTACCGCAATGTGTTCTCTGTAACCCCTCGCTCCAAGGTGAAGCTGGTGGCCAAGATGCTCAAGGCAATCCATGCCCAGGAGAGCAAGAAAACAGCCCGGGAGAAGGCCAAAGCTGTGGTAGAAGAACTGCGCACTATGAAGCTGAAAGAGGCTGCCAAGAAGGTGGAGGATGGCATCGAGGAAACGCTGACTTATTGCGATTTTCCCAGTGAACACTGGACTCGCATCCGCACCAACAATGTCATTGAGAGGCTGAACCGGGAAATCCGCCGCCGTACCCGTGTGGTGGGTAGTTTCCCGGACGGTAACTCGGCACTTATGCTGGTCTGTGCCCGGCTGCGCCATGTAGCCGGCACCCAGTGGGGCAACAAGAAGTACATGAATATGAAGCACCTGGAGGCTGCCATCCAATTTGCGCAAAACTCTGGACCTGTTGAGAAATATAAAATATGGGCTGAGAAATCATATTCTCAGCCCATATTTTATATTTCTCAACAGGTCCAACTCTTGGCACTACCTAGAAAAACCGCCATTGGGGAACCACAGTGCCTTCCCAATGACGGTAAACTTATTTTAAAATTCTGCATTCGACGGGTGCGTAGGCAGGCGTTAGGTTGCAGCCCATTCGCTCTCGCTCTGGGCCAAGCCCGGCGTATTGCTCAGTACCGAAAAGCAGGTATTGATAGGGTTTCAATCCATTCCACTACTCAAATTTGTGAGGGTATCTTATGGTAGCTCTGGTAGGACATCTGCATGGAGCCAGCAAGAGAACCCCTCTAGGAACCTCTCTGTATGATTTGCTTTGCGGTTTGGCTGTATTCATAGAATACGATGGGGTGCTTTGTGTCTCCCCTGATGCAGTGTAGCCACATATAAGACTTGCTGGTAGCAAATTTCCCCTGTTCCACAGCACTTGCAGCGTGCTCTCATCCCCATGAAGCAACTGATGTTGACACAGCTGTCGGCGCAGCACATCGTAAATGGGGTTCGACCAGTCCTCAGTGGCATGTGCAGCCAGTTGGACATGGTCGCCGGGGCAGCTTCAGTCCCATGTGTTCAAATTCCTGCTCCAGTCGGTACAGCGAGGAGTACATCATATATTTACATATTTTTAGGCGGCAATATGGCAGCAATGGCAGAAGGGGATGCAAAGCTCCCTGGAAGCACAGAGGGTTCTCTGGATGCGCACTCCACAACCGCCTCGGCACAGTTTTTGCAGACATAGGTGTAATACCGGTCTTCCCGCACCTAGAAACGGGCGGGCTCCATTTGCAGGGTGCGTCGGACCTCTTTACTGATTTTTAACATCTCAGTACCGCATATAGCGCAAATATGCTCCTCCTCCGGCAAATGGTGCTCCACCATCTCACACGAATATTACATCCGCTCAATGATGTCGGTGCGGTGCTTACAGGTGAGGGGCTTTACCTTAGTGACAGACTTATAGCTGGCTTGCTCCCATCTTTCGGCGTCATTAAACAATTGTGCAAACCGATCCACCATATTCTTCCAGGTATATCTATGAAAATCTCTCTAATCTGATAGACTCTACAAGCATTGAGAAAAACATTGAGAAACCATATGACTCATTAGATTCTTGGCGAGTCTGCATATTTTTGAGGTAATTCTCACTTACTGAGGCACATGCTACAAGACGGAGTATAATTTGGCGCTTATATATTTAGGAGCCTGAAATCATCCTTTGGTTTCTAACAGCAAAAGATTTATTATCCTTGCTTATCTTGTTCAGGGTCATGTCCATCATTATAGTTGTTGGACTGATGATGGTGGCCATCTAGACGTTCTGATGAATGGATATCTAGAATGCATTAGGACAAACCAGATTCTATATTAGCTCTTTGGTAGATCCAAATAGGTAAGTTACACAATTAAGTGACTGATTAAAATGTATGTTTTTAGAACAGGGCAAAATTTTGCGGCTTGTCAGGAATGCATAGAAGATTGATTGAAATTAGAAAAAAATTGTACAAAACACAAAAAATGGTTGAATGTTTTTATGATGTGGTGTATTATAAAGAAAAGAAGAAAAAAATGGATGTAATGGTAAGTGAAGACTGTGTTTGCGTGCACAGTGGAGAAAGAGTAAGGAGAGGTTTACATTAGGAAAAGAAAGATTTAAATTGCAGTAAAGGGAGGGGTTCATGTGATGTGTTTAGGGGTTGTTTTAATAATCTTAGGCCTTGTGTGCGCCGGATATGGGTATACGCAAAACAACACACTGGAGGCTCAGATTTCCAGCTTGTTGCAAAGTGGTGCTACAAATCCGGGCACAATTTTTATCTTTCTGGGCATTGGAGTGGCGATTGTTGGGGTACTACTGTGTATATATTCCATCGTCAGAAAAAAATAGAAGCAGGTCTGTTCAGAACCTCAGAAAGACAATGGTGCGGATGAAGTCTCTTGGATTGGATACAGGGGAATTTGTCCGCATATGTGTTTTTTGAGAGAATGTGGCTATGGCGCCTGGTGTTGCGGCGGCTAATCAGAATTATGGGCAAAGAGAGAATGGAGTGGTAGGAGTGAAAAGAAAAAGAGTGTTTTCTTTTCTCTGCACAATATGGATGTTGTTGGCTCTGATGCCAATGCCGACTGTTGCGCGAGCATCCACAGGAAAAGTCACACGAGAGAGGGCAATTGCAGTTGTGTTTGACAATTCAGGTTCCATGTACACGGGAGATGCCAACCAGAGCAAAGCTTGGTGTCGAGCCACCTATGGAATAGAAGTGTTTGCATCCATGATGAATCAAGGGGATATCCTAGAAATTTATCCGATGTCCCCTGTGGAGGTGGATGGAAAGTCATACTCTCAAAATAACCCATTGGTAATCGACAACGAAAACAAGGTATCCAAGATCCGAGACATTTACACACCTAAAGCAGGAGCAACCCCTATTGAAACGGTAACTGCTGCTTACGAAGGATTGAGTAAGTATACAGAAAGAGAACAGTGGTTGATCATATTGACAGATGGAGCCGTATTTTATGAAAATGGTCATGTGATTGGCGGAGATAACCAAAGTTCATCAGCTATGGTCAGCAGCACTCAAAAAACTCTCTCAGAAAAATTGACTCACTATAATAATCAAGTTAACGTGCTTTATCTTGGCATTGGAGAGGACGCCATTGAGATTAAAGTCGATGGGAGCAAACAGCATGGCTCTGCGGTATCTCGTAACACTGGGGATGTCCTGGATAATCTGACTTCCATGTGCAACCAGATTTTTGGACGGGATGCACTACCAAATACGGGGGAAAACATTAGTTTGGACTTGTCCATGGATAAGATGATCGTCTTTGTTCAGGGCAAAAACGTCAGTGATATTTCCCTCAAGAATAAAAATGAAAATTCTGGCCGTGTAGCCAATAGTTATTCGGTTCGATATGGTGAGAAGGGGGCAGGAAACTACAAACCCATTGTTATTGACAAAGATCTGCAGGGAATGATCGTGACCTATGAAGATTGTCCCGCTGGCGACTATGAGTTGGAGCTCAAAGGTTCGGCCAGTAACATCAGCGTCTACTACGAGCCTAACGTCGATTTGGCGGCGATCCTTGTGGATGAGGAGGGTGAACCAGTCTCGGGTAGCTGTACAGCGGGCACCTATTACATCCAGTACGGGCTAGTAGACGAAGACGGAAACTTTACCACCTCTCCGTTGCTTGGCAGCACAGACTATACCATCACCTATACCCTCAACGGGGAGGACCACACCACGGAGAGTGCTAAGGCTGGGAAGGTGAAAGTGGATCTTAAGGCCGGAGACACGCTGGATGTGCAGGCGGAGGCGTACTATCTGAGTGGGTACTATATCCATCGTAGCGGGGCGGATCTGGGCTGGCCCTCCGGGGGCTACCAGGTGGCGGCCAGACCGGCAGGGGAACTGACCATCCAGGTGACCGGAGGAGAGGACAGATACCTGCTCTCCCAGTTGGAGGACCAGGCGGTATACGACCTGAAGCTAAACTATGAGGATGCCACGTTGACCGGTGAAGCCCTGGATGCCGTCCAGATCAATGTGGACATGGGAGACGGAAATTTGAAACATGAGGTGGAGCAGACCCAGGACGGGCTGCGGCTGAAGCTGAAATACAGCCAGATACCCCAGGATACCCAGTGCGGGGACTATACCATACACCTCACCGCCACCTATACTACTCAAGATGGCCCACAGGCGATCAGTCAGGTGATAGACATTCCCTTCATCCTAGAGGATGATCGCCTCCACCTGGAGGCGGAACTGGAAATCCCACAGAAGTACTATCAGCTGTCCAAAATTGACCGGAGCGAGCCCATGATCCTCCATGTGACGAACCGGGGCCAGCCGCTGACGGATCAGCAGTTGGAGACGGTGAAGGTGGAGTGTCAGGCCGAGGACTTGACCCTGAACTGCACCCCCATGCCGGGCCAGTCCGCTTTCTCGGTGGAGCTGGCGGATCAGGAGGGCTATGCGTCCGGCAAGTATGAAGTTACCGCCCGAGCTACCGCTGAGGACTACTTCGGGCAGACCACCCAGGCGGAGGACGGCGGATGCATCGAACTGGGGCGGTTCCCCTGGTGGCTGCGCTGGGTGGTGCTGGCGCTGGTTCTGCTGGCCATTGTAGTATTGATCTGGCTGATCCTCAACCAAAAGATTCTGCCCCGGCAGATCTCGGTGCGCAGCGGAAGCACTCTCTTCAATGTGGACGGCAGCCGAGTAGCGGGCAACGCCAAGAGTGAGTTTACCGGCAAAAACCGACGAAACGGAGCGTTGACGGTGTCGGTGCCCAAATGCAGCGCCGACCCCCTGGTCAAGGGCGGTTTCAACTTGGAACTGGTGGCAGTGAGCCCCAGAAAAGTAAAGTCTGCAGCCAGACGGGCTGGAATTGTTCGGGTCAACCCCATCAATGGCACCACCATCCATACTATCCAGGTGGGCACCAGTACGTTCAAGAAGGATGCTCAGGGAAAATTCACTAAGGTTGGAGCCAGGCCCAAGCCCGCAGCGGCCACCAAGGGGAGCAAGCAGCAAAACCCGGTACTGTTTGAAGTGGGCAACAACGCCAATTGTGTCATCGCAGGGGAGACCGTAGCGGGCGCATCTTTCTCCTGCACCTGCAAGTTGCAGTTCCTTTGATAATCAACCATTCTAACAGTGAAAAATGGAGGGATCGAGATGAGCAGAGAAATCATCAAAGACAATGTGGTGGATGCCCCTACTCTGTTTGTAGGCGTAGGCGGAACTGGAAGCGATATCGTCAAAATGGTGGCCGAAATGTGCCGACCAGGAGAGGTGGAAAACATTAGCTTTGTGTGCTTGGACACCAATGTGAATGATCTGACCGGGGTGGCCAAGAGCAAGGCTGCCATCAAGGCGGTGCAGACCTCCAACACCCAGACGGTGGGAAACTACCTGGACTACGATCAGGACGCGCTGCAAAACTGGTTTCCCAAAAATGCGGTGCTCTATGACAAGACTGTGTCTGAGGGCGCCGGACAGGTGCGCGCCATCTCTCGCCTGGCCCTGAACAGCACGGTGAAAACGGGGAAAATCCGTCCCCTGTATGATGCTATCGACGAACTGTTTCGCAAGACCGGTAAGGCCATGAAGCAGGCCATGCGCTGCGTCATTGCCTCCACCGCCTCGGGCGGCACCGGTTCCGGCATTATGTTGCCCCTGGCTATGCTGATCCGGGACTATGTAAGGAACAAGTACCCAAACACGAGCCTCAATGTGCGGGCGCTGGTGATGCTGCCCGAGACTCTGGACAGCGTCATTGACTCCGCAGTGGAGCGGGATAGCCAGAGAAGAAATGCCTATGCCACCATCAAGGAGATCAACGCTTTTATGATGAAGGGCTCCGGCTTCTTCGACATCGATGAAGACCTGAAACGGTACAGCAACTTGCACATTGACTTCACCAACCCAGGTACCGATGAGCTCAGATCTCTGTCCCTGCTGCCCTTTGACTTCTGTTTCCTTCTGGACGGGCAAAATGCGGAAGACAGCACTCTGGTGAGTTTGCCCCAGTACAAGCTACAGGCGGCCCAGTCCTTGTATGAGCAGAACATCGGCCCTATGCAGAAAAAGGCGTTTTCTGTGGAGGATAACATCATCAAGGAGATGTCCAACCCCGGCAACTTCGGGCGCAACCGGTTCGGCGGTATCGGCGCGGGTGTGTTGCGCTATCCGTACGAGGACATTGCAGACTATGTGGCCTACGACTGGGCCATCTCCAGCATCGGCGGCGAGGGCCAGGCGGCGAAGTGGACCCGGTACGACAATGCCTTCGAAATCAAGCGCCGGGAGGCGCGCAAAAAGGGACTATCCGATACAGAGATTCCCAAGCGCAGCGAGGTGTACGTCAGTGAGTTGAAGGCCGGCACCGACCCCTTCTCCAAGGATTTGCAGAGCAAATTCCTGCGGGACGCCCAGAAGCGGGTGAGTAGGTATTTTGAGGCTCTGGCCGACCAGATGCATGAGTGCCTGAACAGTGACACCGCAATCCGCGGTGCCAAGGATATGGCCAACCACCTCTCGGAGGAGATCGACTATGAACACGACCCCTCCATGCAGGGCAAGGCTCGGGAGAACCTGGAGCTGTTGCGGGACTACGAGACGGTCATCAAGAAGAATGCCCAGAAGGTGGCGGAGAGCAATGCAGAAGCACTGCTCATCAACGAGGCCAAGACCATCAACGAGAACAAGCCCTACTGTCTGGAGTCGGTGATGAAAAACGCCTTCGGAGACATTTGCCATCCCAATGCGGCCCGGTATATGCTCTATTTGGTGAAGATGGAGATGGACAAGCGCGTCAACAGCGTGACCGCTGAGATCAACGATGTCATTACCACCAACCTGGAAAACTACTCTCCCGACGCCAACGACACGGGCTCCTTTGATGCCGGATATACTCGCAAGAAGAAGGAGAAGAACCTGGACGAGCTGTGCGCGGCAGAGAAGAGCGTAGGGCAGGACCCCTCCATTCTGGACAAGCTGGGTGGATACAAGGGGATCTATGCCAAGCTCAACGCTTGCTTCACAGACTACTATGCTAACATCACCGCCCTGGGTGATCGGACCGCCGAATTGGCCGCCTACAAGCTGGGGGCAGACTACCTGAAGGACCTGTGTGAGAAGTACGAGGAGTTCTACGAGACCTTCCCGGAGAAGGTGACGGCGCTGGTCCGCAAGCAGGAGGAGATCGTGGACACCCTGAAATTCGTCAAGGGCGACTCGGTGATGAACATCTGCGCTACCAAGGAGCTTCTAAAGGAGATCAGTCGCTCCAGTAACAGCAGCAGCGAGGAAGGCTCCATGATGGATAGCCAGCTCAATGGCCGAATTTTTGACGCAGTCAAGGCCAACGTGCGCTTTGCCCGGGAGATCCGCAGTGCAGATATTGTGGAGGATGACCGGCGTATTGATATCTTCGACAGCATCTTACTGGGCTACTTCAAGGAGGATGTGCGCCAGAACTGCGACAACATTGACCTGAACATTGTGGAGGCCATTGCCAAGGAGAACCGCCTCAAGGCCCGCATCAAGCTGCGGGAGCAGCAGGACGGCTCGGGAGACACCCAGGTGTTTGATAACGTTACCCACGAGGAAAATCTGCGCTATATCCGAGAGGTAATCGCCATGGGTGAGCGGCTGTCTGCCCCCGGCATCCAGCGCATTACTAACGAGGAGGCCAGAGAGGTCAAGCTGTGCGCTTATAACAAGAAGTTGCTGGATATGCGGGCCTACCGCATTCAGGATCTGGTGCCCAAGGGGGACGCTGTGGACACCATCTCCAAGTATGAGATCCACTTCTTCAATGCCCTCTACAACCTAACCCCCAACAAACTGAAAAAGTTTGCCGCCCCCTACTCTACGGAGACGGGGAGCAAGGATGCGGGGCTGTACCACACCGCCTACTTCAATTACTCCCGCCACATCGGGCCGGATTCCACCAAGAACATGATGATCTCCACTCATATTGACAAGCGGTGGGACTCAGTTGCAGTCATGCCTGAGATCGATTTTGCCTTCCAGGATCACCGGATGATGCGCATCCATCAGGCTATGATTTACGGCTTGGTGCACGGGGCCATCCAGCGGCATGATCTCTCCCTGGCTGCGCCGGGCAAGCGGGTGTACAAGTATGAGAATTCTGATGAGCGGTTCGTGGATCTGGTGGTGTCCAATGGCACCCTGTGCGATGAATTCTACGAGATCCTGGATGCGCTGTACATCAGTTCGGCCATTGTGGAGGATGTCCACTTCATCAAGAATAAGAAGCGCACCCGGGACGAGGTGAGAAACTCTAACTACCGGGATACCAACTTTGCCAAGGATCTGGACGAATTCTCCATTGAGGTGCTCCATCAAGGAAAGACTAGCCTGTTTGAAATCCCCTTGGCCTACTACAACTCTCTGCCCAACAGTCAGCGGTTTACCGGCGAGATCTCGGCCTTGGTAGATGCAGTCATCAAGACCTTCCGGGACGAGTTGGAGCACTGGGAGCGGGGCAACGACGCCAAGTTCATCCTCTGCCAGGTTTTGACCGAACAGTTTAAGCTGCTGATGAATAACTACCGGGACTATGACACACTGAGAAATAACATCGAGGCAAAGGACAATCCGGTCATCAACATGGCATATCGCAAGATCAAAAAATTGCTCCTGGAGGCGCCTGAGCCCGACGACTACGAGCAGACGCTGATGGAGATGAAAGCGATGGTCTTTTAAGATAACATGGCACCATTGTGTTTGGAAAGCTTGGCAAGATTTAGTGCGCGTTCTGAAAACCCATCCTGGATTGCCTCGAAACTGCACCAGTAGTTGAGCAAACTTAACGAATTATGCGGTGCTACCAAATCTGCCAACTTTACCTCTCTCCGGCCGGAGGGGCAAACTAATTAGCTACTTTGGGATACACGATCTCACAGCAGCGATGGAGGTGAGTTGAGATGTTTACGGTGGTCATTGCGGAACAAGAGCATATCAGCGCCATCGAGGAGTTCCATATGTTTTTGCAGCCCTTTTTGGCATCCACACAAGTTGCCTTTTGCCAGTGGGTCCCAGACGGCGCTGCGTTGGACGACATGGTGCCCCAGCTGCGCAAGACGGTGAATCGCCGGGAAGAATGGCGCGTCATCGTGGTGTGTGATGAAGGGGGACTCAAGCAGCAGAATCCCTTCAACCGGGTGGGATATACCCCGCCCCAGCATCAGCCGGGCCAGAGCCCGGAAGAGTACCTGGGCACGGTGTGGCAGCGCAAGCGTGAGGCCTTTGACCTGGCAGCCCAGCAGCCGCTGACCAGGTTGATGAGTTATCTCTGCCAAGGCCCTCTCATCAATGTGGAGAAGGGACAGACCTACCAGGACCCGGAGTTTGCCCTGTATCAGAAGGAGGCGGAGTACAAACAGGAACTGCGCAGGGCTATCACCGCAGGGTATGAACTGGAAATCGCGGTGCCCGCGCAAGTGCTGTGTCTGGCCAAACGAACCTACGTGGATGAGGAGCGTGCCCTGCGCACGCTGTGGACTTCCCACGTGGATCACCAGTACTCCCGGTTTTATGACTGGAATCTCTACTTTGATAAAATGCGCTACCTGGTCTTTGACATTCTGCCAAAGAACCATGAAAACTACACGTTTGACTACATCCGGTTTCTCTATGGGCTGCTGCTGCTGGCCAACCATGAGGTGCCCCAGGGCAGTTTACAGCCCCGGCGGCTCTATATCCTCAACAGCGAGGACGACGAGCAGCGGCTGCGGGAGTTGTTTGGCCGCTACGAGGGAAAATTGGCGGCCACGGACGAGATGCTTACTCAGAAGATACATCAGCTGGAGAATCGAACGAGGCGCCGCCTGTCTGACCAGGAGGCGGAGGCCATCTTTTGTGCCCACGTCACCGTTCCGGTGACCATGATCCGGGAGTTTGAGGAGACGGACCTCTACGTGGATCACCGGGGGCTGGGCCTGGCCACAGACTGCCCCACCAGTGAGCTGTCCGTGTGGAGCGCCGGGCACGCCCGGTCCAGGAAGGCTCTGCACCGGTTTATGAAACAGCCCCGCCGGGCGGTGAAACGGGCGGCGGATGATGTGCGCAACCTCAACCACGTGGATCTGGACCGTGTGGGGGAGCTCAACCGGTTTCAGCTGGAGGACGTGGCGGAGTACATTCAGACAGAGGAACTCAGCATGGTCACCACCCCCACCCGGAGTTTGACGGACATTTCCGACTACGAGGTGCAGCTGGACGAGGCTGCCCAAGAGGTGGAGAAAAAAATTGACGCCAGAATGACCAGAAAGACCACCATTGCCCTGGGGGCTCTGGCCCTTGGCCTGTTTTTGGTGGGATTTCTACCCTCAATCCTAAAAAATACGGGCGAGACGTCCGAGACCATGGGGGCAATCTGGCTCACCATGGGGGCGTTGGGACTGCTGGCTGTTATCGGATTGGTGGGCCTGTACGTGCTGCGCAGAGCGCTGAAGAGAAAGTTCAGCCAGTACAACGCAGCTATGCAGGGACTGGTGGAGGAAGTGACCTCTGTCACCCGCCTTTTCTCCAAGTATCTCAGCCACGGCTGTAATGTCATGCGTGGCTATCAGGTGCTCAACAAATTCCAGTCCCATGAGGACCCAGAGGTTGGGCAAATCAAGGTGTTGAAAAAGCACCGGATGGACATCCTTCGGTGCCGGGAGGAGTTGCATGAGGTGTTTGGGAAATTCCTGACCCAGCCCCCTGTGGAACCTCAGACACCGTATCAGTATGATTTTCACAGACCGGTGGACTATCCGTATCCCCTTCCCCATGAGGAGAACCGGGACGCCCAGATCGAGTTTGTGCAGCCTGGCCATGTGATTTCCGTACCGGTGGACTTTGTGCGGCGGGTCACCATCAGAATGGAGGAGCTGTATGATTGATTGGATCAAATTTCTGCTGGTGATGTGCGCTGTGGCCCTTCCGTTCCTGCTCTTTGTGCTCCTCAACGCCAAGGCCAATCTTCCCAAGAAAATCCGGAACCGACAGCTGCTTATGCCCATCGTGACCCTGGTGTACGGCATTGCGGCGGTGTTTCTACTGTCCTACATCAACCAGTGGATCGCCTGGATCCTCAGCCTGGTGCCGGGGTGGTTGGATCGCGTCCAGAGCTGGAGCGAAGCGGCCCTCAACGGCAACCTGAGCTTTTTGAGTGAGGCTGCAGCTTGGTTGGCGGAGGGGATCCGTACTCTGCTGGCCTCCAGCCAGCTCATGTTCTGGCTGTGTATTGTGGCCAACGCAGTGATCATGTTGGTGTTTCTCCTTGTGAAGAAACTCCTGTTGGCCATTTTCAAACGGGTGTTTCGCAAATCCACGGCTCTGGGAGATACGCTCAGCGGCCTGTTTTACACCAGAGAGGAGGAAAGTTCAGAGGTATGGTATGTCCGGCCTCACCTGGGCCAGGCGCGGACCTATTTGAAATTCTTCTACTATGGAGCGGTGGGCGTGTCCATTCTGGCCATGCTGGTCTCCGGGGTGCTGTACCGCAACCAGCTGCTGGGCGTTCCTTTTTACCCGGTCTTTGCCATTCTCATCCTGGGTGAGATGTACTTCTTTGTGGACGGACTGCTCAAAGGAGAAGAGGAAGAGGATCAGGTGGAGGGGGAGGATGACGATGCCAAAAACGTGGTCAACTACTCTCTGCTGCGCAAGGCGCTGCGCAAGCTCTTCGGAGATAAGCTCCAGGCCGAGGGGACGGACGCCACCCATATGGAGGTGGATTTTCAGACCAACGAGGAGCTGCTCCATGAATGGCAGGCAGGTTCGGATGAAATTGCCGAGGCGTACAGCCTGTTCATGCAGGGACAGGTGGCCAGGGGCGGGACGCTGGACCGCAATTATCTGGTGTCCGGTCTGGAACTGCTGCAAGGCAAGAGTATTCTGTTCAACAACCCCTTCTACTATGACCTGATTCCCTATGTGTCCTATTCCATGAACCGTACCCTGCTGCGCAATCGCAAGGTGTTGGTGGTGCTGGGCCGGCATGGCATCCAGGACGATTTGCAGCAGTGGTGTGAGGACGGCCTCACAGCGGTCACCAATGTGGAGCAGATGTGGCGGGTGGGGGTGCTTACCCACACCGCCCAGGAGCTGGACGTGGGCATTGTGACCCGATCCAGTGTTCACGACCTGAAGCTCCACGAGGCCAACGAGGACTTCTTCTCACAGGTGGAATTTGTCGTGCTGGTGGAGCCGTCCCGTCTGATCACAACCGCTCAAATCGGCCTCAACTCTTTGGTGCAGGCGTGCAGACGGGAAGGGAAAAATATCACCTTCTGCTCGGTGGACAAAAACTGTGACGGTCTGGTGGATGCCCTCTCTCACATCCTGATGACCAGTCTCAGCGAGGTGGCGGCCACCAACCGCTACGACGGTGTGTGCTCCTATATGTGCTGGGAGACCGACCGGGAGCACTTGCAGCACCGGATGCTGCCCAATGTATCCCGGTATCTGGGCGTGGGCACCGAGCTGTCCTTTGCGGGCCTAAAGCATCAGGTGGCCCACACGGCCTGGTATGGCGGAGAGGCATTTCCGGTGACGGATATGCACTGGATCGTCAAGCAGTATTACTATGATCTGCTCCACTACGCCGGGCTGCCCATCTCACAAAAGAGCATCGACGACTATTTCCAGACTTCCCCCAACCTTTGGAATGCCAGAATCCAAAAAAACCAATACATCACGGTGGAGGATGAGTCCTGCAATATGTTCGAGATCAAGCGGGACTTTTCCACCCGTGCCACTGAGCAGAGCTTCATCAACATCATCTCTCCTGAGTACCTGCTCAAGGACTACATGGCTGACAACGGCAGCATCTTCAACACCGATCCTAAGGCCATCCCCTATGTGGTGGCGGACTATGCCAGAACGGTGCGGAATGTGGTGCTGCGGCTGTGCCTGCGGATGAGCGCCGGTATGGTGCCTGAGGAGGAGGTGCGCCAGGAGCTGATGCTGGTGGAGCAGGCACAGGGCAAGCTGGAGGACACCTTCTGGGATCTGGTGTGCAGCATCAACCGCCCCATTTCCAGCGGCCAAGACGACACCCAGGACCGGATCCTGCGGCGGGAGGCCTATGGTAAGGCCCTGAAATTTGGGCCTGATGTCATCTGCGTGAAGAAAAAATTCTCCATGAAAACCGGGAAAATGGAGCGGTACTTCCACATTGCCGACCCGGACTTCAAACAGATCCTGCTGTGGGATCTGCAAAGCGCCAGCTACATTGCCGAGGATGAGCACGGAGAGCGACAGTACCTGGGCACCGAGCTTCGGGGTCAGATCTTCCAAAAGTATCTGCCCGGACAGTTTTTCACCTTCCATGGCAAGTATTACGAGATGCAGTCGGTGACCACTGACGGCCGGATTTTGCTCCGACGCGCCGCCGACCACATCACCAGCAGACGTTCCTACCGCCAGCAGCGCAGCTACGTCATCACCCGCTGCGTCGATGCCCAGGGCATGGGTGACCAGCGAGAGGTCAACGGGATGCGGGTGATCCGTCAGTATGCGGATTTGCAGGTGGACACGCCGGCGTATTGGGAGATGGACCGGTACAACGATTTCGTCCACGGCCGAAAGGTGCTGCTCAACGGCATTCCCCGGCGCACCTACTACAACAAACGCATCCTGCGTGTGGATCTGCCCCAGCCTGTGGATGGGGCGGTGTGTCAGACCATTGCGCTGTTGTTTGATGAGATCTTCCGCACCATGTTTGCGGAAAACCACCCCTATATCGCTGTGACCGTTGCCTCTGGGACGGAACTCCCGTTCACGTACCGCGTGGCCGGGCAGGACGGGGTGGAGCTGAACCCTAACAGCCTCTACTTCTTTGAGGACAGCCAGATGGATCTGGGGCTTCTGGAGGCGGTGGAGCGAAACCTGACCCGTGTGCTGGAAATCATCTGGGATTATCTGGACTGGCATATGGAGCAGGTGGAGCAGAGCCTCAAGCCGCCTCAGGAGCCGGAAGTGCCGGACTACACCCTACCGGATCCCCCGGAGGGGACAACGGCGGAGCCTGAGCCCAAGACCTGGATCGGACGTCTGTGGAAGAAAATCAAGGGCTTCTTCCGGTGCATTGGGGAGTTCTTCAAAAAGCTGTTCCGGCGGAAGAAGAAAACAGAGGAGCCCGCCGGACAGGAGCCGGAGGAGCCCACCGGACAGGAGCCGAGGGAGCCCGCCGGACAGGAGCCGGAGGAGCCCGCCGGACAGGAGCCGAGGGAGGCCGTCGGACAGGAGGCAGAGGAGCTCACTGGACAGGAGCCAAAGGATGCGCCGCTTCAGAGCAGAAGTATGTACTCCAGCGCCATGGACGAGAGCCAGCCTAACGACGCCAACGACACGTTAGAGTATGAGCCGGAAAAGGTGTTGAAACCCACGGAGATTAAGGCCATGGGGCGCAAGCCCTATCATGAGCGGTACTACCTATTGTACGGCGGGACACAGGTACCGGAGCAGCTGAACGTGCAGGAAACCTGGGACTACCTGAAGGAGCACGGCTATGCAGACGGCTCCTTGAAGCAGGCCAGAAGCGGGAAAGAGATTGCGGAGATGATTGAGAACAACTACAATCCCCGCAAGCCTGGTAGCCATTTCTGCGATTTCTGCGGGGTGGAGCTGATGGGCACCGACTACCAGGTGCTGTCGGATGGCCGGGAGCGCTGCACCACCTGCGGTAAAACCTCGGTGAAAACGGCCCAAGAGTTTGACCAGCTCTACCGCACTATCGCCCGGAACATGGAGGTGTTCTTCGGGGCCCGGATCATGAAGCCGGTGCGGGTGCAGATGGTCAACTCCAAGAAGCTGCACAAGAAGCTGGGAAAGACCTTTGTACCCACTGGGAAATTCGATGGCAGAATCCTGGGTGTGGCCATTCGGGACGGTGACGGATATTCCATCCTGGTGGAGAACGGTGCGCCTCGGGTGAGTTCCATCATGACTATCGCCCACGAGCTGACCCATATCTGGCAGTACCTCCATTGGGACGACAAGGAGATCGTCCGCAAGTACGGGAAGGATATGGAACTGGAGGTCTATGAGGGAATGGCCAAATGGGTGGAGATCCAATATGCCTATCTGATTGGAGAGCCGGCCGCCGCCAAGCGGGAGGAGATCAGCTCCCGCCTGCGGGAGGATGAATATGGTCGGGGATTCCGAAAGTACGTGGCCAGATACCCACTGTCAACAGGAATGCAACTAGAACATTCCACGCCCTTCGAGGATCATTCGAAACCGCTATGATGGGAGTTCTCTCACGAGAAGGGGAGTGCAAGTTACAAAATGTGATGTGCCTGGCGATTAGAAAAACGCCAGGCACATCACGTTAAAGTAGACATGAGGGTACAGAATTTCGGATGTTCGAAATATGTTGGAATGGTAGTACGATTGATTGCTGTTTGAGCCTATTTTGTCCTTTGCAGTTTACTCTGCTGGTTGAGGTTGATGAAGTGAGAAAAGCAGGTGCCTCTGTGCTAATGTCTTCATCAGGGGCATCGTACTTATAAGAAACGATGGGTTATATGGTGAACGGCATTAGATTAGCTCCAAATGCAAATAAATCGGAACATTATGACCTATCCTAGGAATAGAGAGAACCATGCGGCGTATAGAGTGCTGTGAATGAAGATGAGGGAGAAAAATGAAGAAAAAAGTTAGAATCATATTGGCAGTGAGTGCAATTATCATACTCTGTGCAGGAGTGGTGGGGGTATGGTCCTTGACTCGTGGGGCATCCGATTCTCCGCTGGAAGCAGCCATTGACCGACGGATTGAGGGTGAAAAAAACTTGGGAGAGGATTTGCCCCTTAGCATGCAATACAGTAACGTCGTGCTGGAGGCGCTTGAGTATCGGGTGTTATCGGAGGATCATGAATCTGGTACGGCCACAGTGTCCTTTACCTATGTAGATGTCATGAAACTGGGAGAGGAATGTGGTACAGATATTACGGATGCAGATTTGTTTTACACACAATGCATGGAGAAAATTGAGCAGGGAACGGCCCCCAGTGTGAACAAGGAGATTCAACTTCAATATACAATACAAGAAGCAACGGATGGTGAGTCTGTGTATGTGATTCAGAGCAGTCCGGAATTGGCTGATGCTTTAAGCGGAGGAGTTTTTTCGGTATATCAGGGGCTAGTGGGAGGTGAGTCGTGATATGAAACATCGATATGTTGGATATCTGAAGCAAATGTTAGCGCTATTTCTGGTAATGTGCTTGGGGATGTCGTTCATCCCCGAAGCTAAGGCATCACCGTCGGATCAATCCACTTATATGCTTCCGTTGGAATGTCACGGAGAATATACATATCTGAATGTTCTTCAGAACAAGGATACCTGGCTGGTAGAGGCGGAAGGGTTGTGTGCAATGTCAGATTGTCAGCTAGAACAGTCAAGCCGCAAGGTGACTCTGTCCCGAGGGGACACTGGGATTATTCTCTATACCACAGGCTTGGATGATTGTGTGGTGCAGGGGGAGCAGGTGTACCTCCCGCTTCAAGATGCCACAGTAGCCACAGGCGTCTGCTTGGAGGCAGGGGACCCTTATCTGGAAGCCACTATTTTGAAAGTTCCAAAGGAGTTTGAAGCTGTCATTGAGGCGGTATTGAACGACAAAAAAGTAGTTCTGGGTCAGATGCAGGAAGATCTGGGGCCAGCATGGACCGTCATGTCTACGGCCGCACATGCATACTCGATTATGCCGTTTGTAAACTTTTCGGTGTTTGTGGACGTGTTAGCCGGAGAATACGAGATTTCCGCCTACGAGGAAGCCTTTGCGCACTTGTTGGCAGAAGAGGGAACGCTGCACAGCGCTTTGGAAAAAGTGGCGGATTTCAATCAAGTTACAAACGACACCGAGGCAGTGTTGGATTTGGCACAGACATTGATTGACGACCAAGGACCACTGTCTGAATACGCCAAGGAAAAAGAAATCAAAGGCGAAGTTCTGGAGCAGGTGGTGAAGGAATATCCACGAGGAGGGTACGAAGCAGGCCTGGAAGATTGGTTGGAAACCTATACTAAAACTGCGGCTGAGGCCAGTTTGTCCTATGTCTTAGACGCCTGCACCATGTACTCTGCAGTGATGGATGCCGAAGAATCCACGATGGCGGCACTGAAGGCAACCTTTGAATATTCATCCAGCTACAGTGCGCATGAAGCGTGTGACAGAGTTTTGACTTATCGGTATGGAACCATGGATGAAAAGGTTTCTGACTTTACCAGGGGGTGGGCGTATGATGTGACATCTGAGCTATTTCAAACTACTCTGGAAAAATTTATTACCCAAGGCGGTGCAGGTGCGAACCTTCTGGCTGTTGTGGCATCCAAAGCTATTGACTATATGCTGGGAGCCTCGGACAAGGCGAACTTTACCTTAGCTTATGAAACATATACGTTTGTTCAGAAGGAATTGAGAAACTATCTATATTTGTTGGATTATGCTTCAGATACAGATATCCCCTACATGAAACGGGCAGCCGCGATTTTGTACATCAGGTGTGCCATGGAAGCGTATGAAGGTGCTGAATTTGACGAGGATTTAGAGGAGGCACTGACCAATGCACAGACGCTTTTCGCCAACTATCTGGTGAACCTCTTGTCATATTCCCAGGAGGAGTATGCACCCACCTATGATAATCAGGCGGCCATTAACTGGCTGAATCATAATGCGACTACATTTGATGTTGAGAATTTTCTCACAGAAGCTGGCCTGTTATACTCCATTCAGAGAAAAGACCACTCTAAATTGGATGCCTCTGAAAAGTACGGTGTTTCTCTGTTTTACGATTTGGTGAAATTTGACCAGAAACTACCTAAATTCAAAAAAGTCAACCAACAGCTGTACAAGGACTATGAAGAGTATCAAAATCAACTCATCATCGAGAAATTGGATGCATATATTCCTGCTGCCTATGCAAATCAAGAAACATACCAGTACACCATCGAGACTGCACTGTCCTACCAAGGGAATGATATCATTTCTTTTCTACAAACCTCTACGTGGTACATGGGTGGTGTCGTCCGTAAAGACTATAATGGTTATGTTATTTCACTAGCTACCGGAGAATTTGTTCCACTGGCTCAGCTGGTGGAGGCAGATGAGGAGAATTTGCAGGCAGATTTACAATCCATTGTATTGTGCCTGGCACAAAGAAATCAGATGTCAGAGGACGTTCAGGAAACTGTTTCCACCTGGGGATTGGAGGAGTATGAGTATTATGTCAGGAATGGAAAGGTTTATCTTCTGTTTGATACCTATAAACTGGGGAGTGGAGCAGATAGCCCTTTGCAGGTGTTCCTGTGCCAAGTAGGCGGAATTCCAGCCAGAGTAAAAGAAAGAGGGGAGATCAAAGGGGCGGCCTCTTTCTTGGGTGGATATGTTGGAGAGCTTATAGAACTTTATGGCGAGGATTACACGTTAAGTTCTTACCAAGGAGGAACTTTCATTCAATTTGCAGGAACTCCTTGGTACTTTTTGAAGGGACCTGATATTCCGGAAGATGTAAACTATGGAGGATATTACACATCAGAGCTAATTAATAACTATATGACAATATATACCATAAGTGCTGGAGAAGAGACGCCATTATTGGATGGATTGACCAGCAGCATGACATATCTGGAATTAGTACAGATAGTGGGGAACGACACTATACTGAATAAGCCGGAGTACTTCGAAAGCGTTGATAGTGGGGCTTGTTTCTATTCGATTTCTTTTATATACAAAGGGTACTTGTTTGGGTATCAATGGGCACAAGATCCAAACACGACTAAGTCTTTAATGGCTACAGTCAGTGTCGCTAATTCTTGACTGAGAGAAAAAACAGCTACTTTTTTGCAGATAAGGAGGTAATGGCCAGTGAACAGAAAACAGATGCTTATTGTAGGAGCTGGTGTCTTTCTTTGCGCTGCTGTACTCATTTCTGGCATTTTTATAGTGAAAATTCGAAATGAAAATAATATCAGCGAACTTCAGGCGTACTATACCCCAATTGAATCGGAGGATGTGGTAGAGGAAAATGGAGCTGAGTATGTTGATTCCCGCCTGCTGCTTACGTCCAAGGAAGGCATCTCCTATCCAGAGATCGAAGAGCTGGTTAGGAGCCATGAGGGAGAGGTGATCGGCTATATTTCTCAGACCGGAGATTATCAAATAGAAATCAAAAAGGAATGTACCTACCAGGAACTACAGAGTGTCGCACAAGGTTTGGAAGAAAGTGATATTGTTTCCACGGTTTCTCTAGAATATGTTTCTAAATTGGGGCCCACAACCGTCTCTTATCGAGATGACCCGTGGACAGATGATTATAGCATGAATGGTGACACAAATAATACCTGGGACGAAAGTAACCCTTCTGGGTTAAATTGGTGGGCAGAGGCCATCGAGATGCCTTCGGTGTGGGATTCGAATTTAGAGTTACAGCCGGTAAAAGTAGGATTGATAGATAGTATGTTTGATATTGCGTGCAAGGAATTGGAAGAACCGCTCTTCGTGAAAACCTGGAACAATCCGGTTGACCAGGAGAGCAATTGCACAGTAGGTCAACTTTATGTTCAATTTAGCGGACAGGACAAGCAATCAGATACCTTTCATGGAACTCATGTTGCAGGGATTATTGGGGCAAAAGATGGAAATAGTCAGGGGATTACAGGGATTAACCCTTCAGCACAGCTCTACGGATATGCTTTGATGAGTGAGGAAGCAAAGGACATCCAAGAAGCAAATTGGTCAAGCGTTTTTCAATTAAAATGTAGCTTAGCAACGCTACTGAATGAAGGGACAAAGGTTATCAACATTTCTATGGGGTATGGTGATGCCCTGCGTGGAGCTCAGGATGGAGACAAGGCCTTACAAGAGTTTTTGAAAATAAACTCCTCATCCATGGAGACATTTCTTAGAAAATATATAGATGCTGGACAGGAATTCCTCATCTGCAAATCTGCCGGAAATCAGAGTAGCGTGGGGAAAAAATATGATGCTTCTTACGATATTTTTGCCGCAATTGCAGATGAAGTGGTGGCGCATCGCATTATTGTTGTTGGAGCAGCTCAGTGGAGCAACGGATACTATGTACCTACGTATTTTACCAACAGAGGACCTCGTGTGGATGTCTATGCCCCGGGAAAAGATATATTGAGTTGTTTTCCCAACAACATTACAACATGTCTGGACGGAACATCTATGGCAGCACCAATGGTGACAGGAGTGGCATCTTTGGTTTGGGCAGTGAACCCAAGTCTTACTGCTGAACAGGTAAGGTGCATTTTGCTAACTTCCATGTATAAAACTACATCGACCATAGATAAAGCAGATGTGGAGCAGACGGGGCTTGAGAAAGATACTGATCCGGTAGCCATCATCAATGCGAATGTTGCCGTGAATATGGCACAACAGCAGTCTGAATGGGACACTAGTAAGGGTAAGAAATTTGGGTCGATTTCAGGCCTCGTATATCTCCGTGGGGGGAATGATGTATATGGGAAGCTCGATGTTTCTCAAGTGAAAGTGACAGATAGTTCGGGAGCAGTTGTCTCATCGGTCCAGTTGGAACCGTGTGCAGAGGCAATGTGGAACAAGGAGACGGGAAAAGCTGATATAGTGCAAGTGATGTCATACTCAGTACTACTTCCGCCGGGGGAGTATCGTGTATTTGCTCAATCTGAAGCATATGGTGTGGAAACTCAGACAGTTGTGTTGGAAGAACATGAAATGGTCATAGCTAACCTGTGTTTTGTTGATCCAGATTATCTTGTGACGGATGCACTTCGTATCGAGCGGAATGGGTATTCTTACGCAATTCCTCAGATTAATTTGAGTGGACAGTCAATTGCAAACTTAAACAAAGAAATTTATGACATGTATTATTTTACTGGAGGATGGGATCTGGAAGGCTGTCTCGATGTTATTGATGAGGGAAGAAAACCGCGTACCATCCAAATTGATTATCAGTGGATTATGAAGAATAATTTGCTATCTCTCGTAATAGAAGCCCAATTCTCTGAGGAGTTTCCGAATTCTATGGGCTATATGGTGTACAATATTGACACTAATTCTGGCATGCTAGCTTCCAACGAAGCTGTCTCTGCTATATTTGGATATTCAGAAGAAACCTTCATGAATATGACAGAGCAGGCGGTAGGATTATATTATTGGAAGACATATGGATCTGATCATAGGGCTTTTTATGATGAACAGTATGTCAAGAATTTTAATAACGGCCTGAAAAATAGCTTGTCTTCTGCTATTCGAGAGGGTTGGACACCATACGTCAATGGACAAGGAAAACTTTGTGCCTATGTTATGGTTGCTGATATTTATATGCCGACTAGTTTTGAGGAGGTTGTGATTAATTTGGAGGAGGCTGAGATTTCCTCAAACTGTACACAGCAAGCCACACTGCAGTATCCGCCTATTTCTCAGGAAAAAGCATATGAGGTTGCCTGCGAGTATTGGAATTTTCATGAGGGAGATATTGCAGAGGAGATAGGGTTTCTGCTGGATGTGGTTCCCAGCGGTGAAGTGTTCTTCAAAGACGAAACTACAGGAGAATACTACTATAAGTTTATGCTCAGTTGGCAAGTTGTTGATTTCGAAGGGAATACTCATTGGTCGACTTGTGATGTGATCCGAATTAATGCAGAAACTGGGGAAGTGATTCCTGCATATCCCATACAGTCATGAGCTGAGCGATTCAAAGTTGAAACGGCGCCCGTGCAGAGATGTGGCCTGTATAAAATCAGGCTTGGGCCAATGTGTTTGATAAGTAGTTACTGAGCCATAGTAGATATACAGTAGTAGATATACAGAAACTTGTTGGCAGAAGCCATCATGTAAACCTAGTGATTTTCTTTCGGAACGATTGTCATCTATGAAAGTGATAGCGGTGCACATTGCCAATCCCAACCATGAGCTGTGGGCCGAGTGTAGGGCCTAAACCCAATAGCCCTAACTACTAGATATTCTGGCAAAGTTCCTGCAAGGACTGCATGTTCTGTTTAAACGCAAGACTATCCCAAACTTTGTATAAACCTCCTGAGTGGTGAGAATAGAAGCACCACACAGGAGGTTTTACATATGGTTAGAAAGAATTGCGCCATGCGATATGGAAGAAAACGCCGGTCTAGAGCGGTTCTATGAGCTGTTGCAGATGGCGAACATGATGGCATGGACGATATCCAGAATCAGCTCAAGGGGGCCGTTTCTGAGTTCATGGAGAATGGCCTAGAGGTAGCGCTGAACGACGAACTGATCTTCATTAAGTACGAATATTAGAATAAAGACACAGAAAAAAGCCGCAACGGCCACAGCAGAAAAACACTATGTACCAGCTTTGGAGCTGTGGATGTGTTGGAACCTTGAGACTGAAAAGGGGAATTTGAACTATAGACACTGAAAAAGGACCAGACCATCAGCTAGGGCATTGATAGGGAAATCCCGTCCATGTACTACGGCCAAGGGTATGACCTCAAGAGATATAGGGGCCCATATTTATGATATCTACGGCATTCCTGTCTCGGACAGCACGGTCCGCTGTATCACCGACAAGATCCTGACCGTGATTCATGCATGGCAACAGTGCCCCTGAGACTTTTGAGCTATTATACTGACTCGTGACTCGCTCAGTTCACTGGTACTGCATTTCAAATGGCAAGATCACCGGCTCTCCCAAAGGGACATAACAGCAAGCAAGTTCCTGTTTTGAGAAAAATGAATACCAACGCAGTTCATATGCTCGCCACTTGAATACTCATTTTTCGGGATACAACTTGAAGGATATTTGGTTCCAACCTATGGTTCGCCCTAAGACGGTAATAGCTGCTTGATGACTGATATCACCCCCGTTAGAAGCACTATACTGAGCTAAAACCACAGGTCGAATATTGTGTTCAAAAAGGCTTATGGCTGTGGCCAACACGCAGCAGTCTGTATCAATACCGGCGACATAAGCTTCCGTTATATTGTGCTTCAAAAGCAACTGCATTGCTTCATTTGTACAAGCTGAATAGGTCGTTTTTTGGACAATATATGTTGCCTTCTCTTTTACAAAGGGAATGAGGTCAATTTCCGGTTCCGCCTTGAGTCGGTCCCAATGCATAATGTCGGTAAATCCACTGCTTTGGGTATTAATAAATTGGGTTGCGATGATGAATCCCTCATCAAAATCATTCATTAGCTGCTGGATTTTTGGAAGGACTATTTTGGTCTTGTCTGAAACAAAGCCATTTTGAACATCAATTACAAATAAACATTTCATATATTAACCTCCAATTAATTTTTCCTGATCAAGAGGATGATTCCAAAAAGGATAATGAAGAAACTAGCGGCAACCCCTGCATTTGGATAAATGTTATTTCCATATTTAATGACTGTTGGGGCTATTTCTATAAAGGCAATGACAAACAGTAATATTTCAGTGCTTTGGCTTAGATGTTTTTGGCGGAGTTCTGAATCAAGACGCTCACGTTCTAATATGTATTGCATTTTGCGCTGAAGATGCTGGATATTTCCAGCTAATCCACTTGTTTCAACCAGGCCTTTCTGAATGTCAAGGATGCGCGTCGGCATACTGGAATCGTCAAAATCGAAGAGACGATTTTCAAGCAAATCAAGCTCATAGTGTTGCCTTTGTATATCAATTATATCTTTTTTTGTCAGTGTACTGAAGTCATCCAAGCTCTTGTCCAAGCAATATACATAGAACCAGTCACTCTGCAATTGAACTTCAAGTGCAGTATATTCTTCTTTGTCTACATCTTGAAGTTGCCCCAAAATGGAGACTGAGGCCCAGCTCATAAAGGTATTGATGTGACGATGCCTTTCGTAGTCTGTGGGGGCTTCGTTCATCTCCAATTCACTCAATATTGTGGGTAGGTCCAATCTAGAGCCAGCAGCGCATTCAAACTTGCTAGAATCTTCAAGGTAAAGTACAGATGGATCTAAAAGTGCATATACATTACTTTTTAGCCAATGGGGATAGTTCTTAAAACGAGTTGAATTAATAATTGTTCTACTCACATCGAACATGGAGAGGGTCATGATATATGATAGGCCTCTGTGCTCAAATTGTTCACTTGCACTTTTTCTCAAGGTAATCTTTATGGGCGTATTTTTGCGTACAATCCGTCTTAATTCGGTGATGACATCCCAAATCACAGGAGAGGCACTATGCTTCCATTCAAAAAAAGCGCGATGGGCGTTTTTTCGGTTTTCACCATAAGAAATGGAGAAATTCTCAAAGTTATTCTGAAAACTAAGTTTGGTTTCCTTAACAACAATTACACAGATGCCATTTGAGTAAAGATAGGCAGAAATATTTTCCTGAATATTAAACAGTAGGGAAATGCCTTTTAGTATGGAGCTTTGGCGTGGTGTAAACTCAAGTTTCCCGAAACGTGGCTGGAAGCGTTTCTCAATAAGCGTCAGATCGTTTGCCGATAAACTTCTTCCGAGGTCAAAAGGTATTATTCTTATAGGATATGCGAAAATAGGGCATTCACTCATTGCTTCATCCCCTAAAATATAATTTGCGGCCTGTAAACAACATTCTGTGTATTATCACCAAATATTTCACTTACCGTATTTCAACCTTTGCCTCCATTTAATGTCTACTGAATGCCCACATTCATTTCCGAAGTGTTGCATCACCATTCGGCCCTTTTGCGGCTTGCTTAATGTCGGGGTGGTCAACCCAGATTTTCCAGCTTTGCAATAGCGAAAGCATTCCCGGTTCTGGTAGATCTTTTCTGCTGAGATGTACGCAGGATAGGAGATTCCTTCCAATAAAACTGATCTGCAATCTTTTATTAAATTCTTGGCTTTATCCACAATAAACTGGCGATTGATATCTTACTCATAGAAGCGGTCAAAGACTATTGGGTAACATCTCGTAGGGCATCGTGGAGTTCTCGGCCTTTCGGATTATGCCCTGCAAAGATAGATTCTATCTGTTCACTGGTTCTGCGGCGAAGGCGGCTGGCAATATATTCTCTGTCGCAGAGACCATCTGCAAAGCCGATTAATACATCGTTGGTGATACTAAAAATACCGTTCATTTAATTATTCATCAGATCCAGCTTGCAGACATCGACAACGTCGTTCTGGTCAATGAAGACCACAAAATCGTTTTCGTGCCCCTGCGGATAGGAGCTGTTGATGTAGGGATCCATATTATACAGTATACAGTATACCGTAAAACATAGTGAATGGCAAAGGTAGTATCCACCAAATGGAAGATCTACATGAAGATCACAGCTTTTTGTTTGGCTTTTGCTTTCTTTATCTGGGAGAATTCTTGCTTGAGCCAGGCCAGCAATTTTATGGCCTTGCGTTCTGGAAAATGCTCTTTGCACCGGCCTACATCTCTTGGCACTGGGTAACCCTTCCTTTGCATCTTCAATACTTTGCAGCCACTTGGTGCATAGTATTGAAAGAGACTGCAAATAGCGAGAATCATTAATTTATTGGATTGGTGACATCAGATGTGGAGAAAAGTATACCAAAATCTATGCTGTTTTGAATGGCCTTGGTAATTCGGTTTGGCTCTAGCTAATAGGTGGAAATATCAATGATTCTACGGTTGCTATAGGTTTAATGTCCCATTTTAATATGCCAAAGAGTACCATTTCAAGGAGAGCCATTTGATTGAGCGCTTTTTCCTCAAATTAAAGCAGTTCAGGTGTATTGCTACCCGATATAACCAATTTGTACCCCTTTTTCCCTTAATTTACCTGGCGGTCATCTTTGTTGTGATGAAATAGCCCATTCGTGTGGACTTTTAGAAACACCCTAGTATTTGTGTAGATAATTTCCACTAATAATTGTAATGATGCAATGAAATAATGCTGCATTAGCGTTCCCAGATGTGAATTGGTTATAATCTCCGTTGCCGTGGACATAAAGTCAAGCTGCGATGCAGTGTTGCAGTGAGGGTGCTTGATAATACGGCATATGAATTATTGTCCATACTAACTCTTGATTTATTAGAGCGAAATCATTTAATGCTGACAGAGCCTTAGAGAACAGCACTGCATCCATAGCGCTCGCTTCTCGTAATATTGTTTGGTATCGATGAGTATTGAGAGAACAGAGGTTTATCGAGATACTATTTACTAAAGCCATCCGAAAGTAAATAGATATTTTCGCAATCAAGGAAAATCTGCTCTGTATGATTATAAATTTGTATAATATCCTCCAGACGGTCAACGAAGACACCTGTTTTTGGGTTGCTGATTTCGGCAAACTCTTTGATAGACTGGGTCTCCATAGTATGAGCGCTTTTCTTCATGCGTGAGCCCTGGTCGACCAAGAATTCGTCCACAGGCCCCTGTTTTATTCCGGGAATAATGCCAATCAACGACCCGACCGTTTTGCTCGCAGTGCCAATACCGGTTAGAAGATTCTTCTCCATAGAGGAACCGCTTAGTTTTTCCAAGTACACAGAGCACTTGCCAAAGAGGTCGCGGTATGCCTCAGACCTCTGCCTGATCTCGTCTCTGATGCCAGAGACATATTCCTCTTTGAAGTTGCCGCTAAGCATAACTTCCATCAAAGAGGCCATAGAGAACGTGTAGAGAGAAAGCCTGTAGTATTTGAACTTCTTCAGTAAATCTTGTAGGGCAGATTTGACCTGTGTATTGGCAACAATCAGTTTTTTGCCCTTCACAACGTCACGGATTTTTTTCTCATAGCTCAGCATGTTCTTTCGGGCAGTGCGCTGGATATCCAGAACCATTTTGTGGTTGCTGGTGACAAAATGCTTATTGTCCCAATTCAGCTTGTATTTGGATGCAATGCTGGAAAGTGTTTCGACATCTGCTTCTATTTCAGATTCTTTTTCGATCTCTAGGAATGATAGAATCTGTTTCTGCATCTCCATGATTTCGCCAAGCTGTTGTTCGATAGAGAACAGGGCAACAGCCATCATCATTGTTGCTGGATTGATGGAGACGACCGCCTGAGATGTTGCAGTCAGCGGGCCGGCCGACTGAAGCTGGACAAACTTAGAGCCGCCGTCCGCAGTTTTTAAAGCACCCCAGAAGTTTCCGTTCTGAGCAATCTTTAAGGAGTCGCCCACTGCTTGATTGGCCACACGATACAAACCAGATGTGTTAAAGCTGTACGTTTGGGTCACTGTGTTGAGGGCGGGAACGAGGGAGGCTACACTGGCCCCCAATGTGGCCAGCTGTGCAATGGGGACGCTCATCGTAGTTGCCTTGGTCAGATCTGCACGAGCATCAGCCAGGAGATCGCCGGTAAGTTCCATCAGATTGGTGCCACCAACTAAAATTTCTCCAGGATCATTTAGTTTTATGATTTCATTCACGTAACCATCTCCTTTGTCTTTAGCAGTGTATCGTTATATATAGATTTCTAAGATAGAAGTGCTCTCAAAATTTAATGTATAATTACATTATACCAGATGAAAGAATTGGGAACAACCAGGATCATCCAGCCTTGCTGTTAGAGCGGGGCGGGTGATTTTTTGTTTTTACCTTTCGTTTTCACCCCCAAACCGTGCGGTAGATATATGTAGGTTTCTATCACTGATGAAAATGGAGCGTGAGACATGAAGAAAAAAGTACATCCAAAGGTCCGGCGGGGAGATCTCTTCTATGCAGAACTGGGGGAGACCGTAGGTTCAGAGCAGAGGGGGAGAAGGCCAATCCTGGTGATTCAAAACGATGTGGGCAATGCAAACAGCCCCACAGTGATCGTGGCGGTATTGACCAGCAAGGTCAAGAAAATGTATATGCCCACCCATCTGCTGGTGGGGAGAAAAGAGGGACTGCCGGAGAGGTCTGTGGTGCTGTTTGAACAGATTACTACCATTGATCGGACGCGGCTGCGGGAGTATCTGGGAACTTGCGATGCAAATATTATGAAACAAGCGGATCGGGCTATCAAAGAAAGCCTGGAACTGCAGTAAAGGAGAGAATTATGAAATATGAGCAGAAATTGGCCATGGTGCCAGTGTGGGAAAAGAGCACCCTGACACTGGATGAGGCGTCTGCCTATTCCGGGCTGGGGCGGAATAAGCTGATTGAACTATTGAATGACCCAGACTGTGAATTTGGCCTCTGGAACGGACAGAAACGACTGGTTAAGCGGAAAAAGTTGGATGACTACCTGAATCGGTCTTTCTCCATCTGACTTGTCAAGGATGCAATCAGAAGGGAAACGGGAAATTCACACATTGGAACTTCTCCGTCAAATCAGGTATTCTCCATGTGACAGCATAGAACAGGAGGGAACAATCATGAACTACAAAGAAAAACTGGCGTTGGTGCCCATTTGGAAGAAATGCTTGCTGACCTTGGATGAGGCCGCAGCGTATTCAGGAATGGGAAGGGGCCGGTTGATGAAGTTGTCCGATCAGGACGACTGTGAATTTGTCGTTTGGAATGGATACAAGCGGCTGTTTAAGCGAAAAAAGCTGGAAGAGTTCATTGAACAGATGGGCGATTTAGAAAAGAAAGGTGGTTGATGATGGCAAAACGTGTACAAGGAGTCGTGCGGGTGGACAGCCGGAATGTGCGGCTGAAAACCGGAGAGACGGAAAAGGCCAACGGGGGATATGAGTATCGATGGAGCACCCCCGATGGTAAGCGGCATTCCATCTACGCCAAAACGCTGAATCGGCTCAGAGAGATGGAAGAGCAACTCATTATTGATAAACACGAAGGCATCCGGGTGGATGCCAGGACCATGACCGTCAATCAATGCTTCCAGCTGTGGAAGGAACTGAAGCGAGGAGTCAAAGACAACACCCTGAAAAACTATATTTATATGTATGAGACCTTTGTGATGAACACCTTTGGGAAAAAGCGGGTGATGCAGGTTCAGCGATCTGATGTGAAGCGGTTCTATAACACTCTGGTGGACCAGCGTGGGCTGAAAATATCAACCGTGGACAACGTCCACAATGTTCTCCACCAGGTGTTTCAGCTTGCAGTGGACGACAACTACATCCGGCAGAATCCCACTGTTCGGATGCTGAAGGAGCTTCGTATCTCCCACGGGCATGAGGTGGAGAAGAGAAAGGCGCTGTCCATGGAGCAGCAAAAACTCTTTCTGAGTTATATCAAGCGAACCCCACGGTATCGGCACTGGTATCCTGCCTTTTACATCATGGTCAACACCGGCATGCGTGTGGGAGAGTTGATTGGACTGCGATGGCAGGACGTGGATCTGAAAAACGAAATCATCCATATCAACCACACCCTGGTGTACTACAACCATCGGGATGAGCGAGGGGCCTGCTATAGTGTCAACAGCCCGAAGACCAAAGCCGGGTGCCGGGAGATTCCCATGGCATCCGGGGTGAAAGAGGCATTTAAACTGGAGCGAATCCACCAGCAGGAGGTGGGCCTGATCAGCTGCTCACATATTGATGGGTATGAGAACTTTGTCTTTCTCAATCAATTTGGAAAGGTTCATAGTCCAGGCGCTCTGAACAAGGCCATCAAACGCATCGTCCGGGACTGCAACGACCAGGTGCTGCTTCAGGACGGCCTGGAGAAGGACCCGGTCTTGCTGCCGGACTTCTCCTGCCATAACCTCAGGCATACCTTTGCCACCCGTTTGTGTGAATCTGGCATCAATATCAAGGTGATCCAATCGATCTTAGGGCATATGGACATCAAGACCACGATGGATATCTATGTGGACGTGATGCAGGAGACCAAGAAGCGGGAAATAGAACAGTTTGATGGATATATGCAGCAGTAACAAAACAGGGCTTGTGAGGACTCAGCTCACAGGCCCTGTTCATTCTATAAAAATAAGGAGAAAACATCATGTTACATAGTCTGGCGGAGATGAGGCCGGAGTTGGCCAAAGAGTGGTCTCAAAAAAACACATTAGCTCCCACTGAAGTCACCATCGGCTCCAACAAAAAAGTGATCTGGCAGGGAGCATGTGGTCACGAGTGGACAGCCTCCATCCGAAGCAGAGTGTCCGGGAATGGGTGTCCGTATTGTGCCCACCGAAAGGTGATGGAAGGGTTCAATGACCTCAATACCCGATTTCCGGAGCTGGCCAAGGAATGGTCCCCACGCAACCATCCATTGAAACCCACGCAGGTGACTGCTTTCACAAATCGGAGGGTGTGGTGGAGGTGTAAGCATGGCCATGAGTGGTTTACGCTGATTTCTACCAGGTCAACCCTGGGAAGTCCGTGCCCCTACTGCAGCGGGAGAAAACTGCTCCCTGGGTTCAATGATCTGGCCACCCGTCGGCCGGAACTGGCCAAAGAGTGGTCGGAGCAGAATGGAGATTTCACCCCGGATCAAGTGAAGGAACATGCCAAGGACAAAGTGTGGTGGAAGTGCAGTGCCTGTGGGTACCAGTGGAAAGCGTCTGTTATATCTCGGGTGACAGGGGGACAGTGTCCGGCGTGTGTGAAGAGGCGGGAGAATAGTTTGGCAGAGACAGACCCGGAACTGACGGCCCAGTGGGATGAGAAGAAAAACGGGGTACTGCGTCCCACGGAGTTTTCCAGAGAGTCCACCCGAAAAGTGTGGTGGAAGGGTCCATGCGGCCACAGCTGGCGGGATGGAATCTTTCGCCGGGCGGTGGAGCATCGGGGATGTATCCACTGTGAGCAGGAATTCTGGGAGTTGCTGCCCCAGCTGATGATCCTGTACTATGCAGGGCAGAGGGGCCTGAAGGTACAGAGGGGAGCCTCAGAGGCCATTGGCATGGATCTGGATGCATACATCCCCGAGTTGGGTCTGGCTTTTTTGTTCCCGCGAGGGCACTCCCAGCGGATGAGACGGGAGGTGATGGTCAAGACATACCTGTGTCAAAGGCAGGAAATTATCTGCCAGGTGATTCCGCCCCTGAATCCCTTGGAGACCTGTGCGGCGATTCGAAGGGGATTCTCCAAGGTGCACCTTTTTATACATACGGATATTTCCGAAGATATTGCGGTTGTGAAGCTGGCCTATCAGAGAAGGAGAAATACCGCTGACAGCCAGCAGCACCAGAAGAAATCATAGGGGTTGCCCCATCAATTCTCCAAATCTTTCTCACGGGGTGGGGCTTCTTTTTCGATAGATAGGGTTAGTTATAAACTGCTTCCGGAAAATCCGGCACGGATATCACCAAGTTTTATTCAGAAACGGTGAGATAAGGGGGGAGCGCTGTGGAAATCCCCACAATGAAGCCTCTGGACTAAAAAATCCAGTAAAATCAAGGGTTTTCGGCATCTCAAATCCGAGTTGACAACAAATTGACAACAATTTTTCATATAATTTTGAAGAATTGTGAAGCAGAATGAATTGTTGTAAGGATAAAACACAATACAGTACTTGCTGTATAGAGAACACTTTTTGAAAGTAATTTCAGAAGGTGTTCTCTTTTTTGTTAGGTCTGCTTGTGTCATGACAAAATTAAAACCGAAAGGAACAAAGACAATGATTAGTGAAGAGACAAGAGCATATTATGACCTGAAAAAACGTAACGATGTAAGGGAGAGTGCTAAAAGGATTCGCAGACAGTTCCTGCGATATAAAGATGCCGAAATCATCTATAGTTTGCAACACAAAAAAACATTGCAGAGTAAACAGAAAATAATCGTACTCCTTTCCCCTGTATTTTAGCTTCTTCACCTCGTTGGAAATAAAAAGCGGTAAATGTCTATGGCTGTAAAAGGAGCCTGTAAAAGGAGCGGCTGCTTTCTTTTGGCTTAACATTCGTAAAAATATGTGACATCTCATAAAATCCATTGGCTTTTCACGATTTTTGTGCTATACTGTCTTCCATAAACAAGGCGGGAGATGAAGCGTATGGCTGTCCAGTACAACCGGCTGTGGAAATTGCTGATTGATAAAAAGATGAAAAAATCCGCCCTGACAGAGTTGGCAGATGTGTCCTCCTCTACGATAGCAAAGCTGAACCGGGACGAATATGTGAGCCTGGAGGTTTTGGAGCGGATCTGCCGGGCGCTCCGCTGTGACATCGGGGATGTAGTGGAGCTGACGGAAGAATCGGAGAAATAACGGGACGCCTGCAGCGGCTTCTGTGGAAAGGGTGGTACGATGAAAGGGGAACTGAGAAAGCCGGCGTCTGTCAACGCCATTCTGCTGATCGGTATTTTTACTTTTGTCTTTTTAGGGGCGGAATATCTGTTTGTCAATATGATTTCTCTGTCGGTGACGGAAGGGAGAACTGTCATTGCCCAGAACTATGCGCTGGGCGCCAGCGCCGTCGGCTTTTTCTTGTATCCGGCCATGGAACGCTGGGGCGGGAGGCGCTATAAAAGCGCGCTGACCTTTATCCTGGCGCTGGGTGCGATTATCTGTACCTTCATTGTCCAGCAGCATATCTCCTATGCGGCGACCATGACGGCAGGGATGGTGCTCTTCCTGCTGCTGGGCGTTTTCGGCAGCGCCGTCCACTATCTGGCTGCCGTCACCATAGACGGCGACAATGCATTGGCACGGCTGGCGGGGATCGCCTACGCCCTGGGAATTCTGCTCCAGTATGCAAACAACAACCTTGTCAACCTGGAGGTTGCGGAGGCGGCGTTCCTTTCGGTATTCCTGGCGGCTTTGAGCCTGCTGGTCATCCGAACGAGACAGGCCGGCCAAAGCCGCATCGAAATGACGGAGACTGCGGCTTTGGCCTCAAAATCAGAAACAGACATTTCCCTCACCCGGAAAAAACGGACGGCGGGCATTATGCTGGCGCTGCTGGTAGTGCTGATGGCATGTGTGTTCAGCACACTGGACAACGCCGTGACCCTCCGCCATGCGGGCGGGACGGATATCGGGCAGTGGCCCCGCCTGTTGCTGGCGCTCAGCGGCCTCGCCGCAGGCTTTGTCTTCGATATCCGAAAGCGGAAGTATATGGGGCTTATCATGTACTGCGTGATGATGATGTCGGTTCTGTCCATTGTGGTACTGAACCTGGGCGCTCCGTTCCTGATCGGACTGGTGGTCTTTTACCTGTCCTCGGGCTTTTTCGTTGTCTTCTTTACAGCGAGCTTTATGGAGCTTTCCCGGCATATGCGCCTGCCGTCGCTGTGGGCGGGCATGGGCCGCGCCATGAATAACGTGAGCGCCGCCCTGATCGCCAGCGGATCGGTGGCGCTGCTGTCCACCGGCAACAGCCTGGCCGCCATTGTCATCGCCCTGGTGCTGTTCGTGGCGGTCAGCGTTGCTATGGCCGTGTATACCGCCCGCATGAACGCCGTCATGGAGCCCAAGGAGCCGCCTGCTTCCCAAAAGTCGGACGAAGAGCGCAGGGAGGCGTTCATCGCAAAATACGGGCTGACCGAACGGGAATGGGATGTATTTTCCCAGATGATTTCTTCGGACAGCAGCGCCCAGGAGATCGCCGACTGCCTGTTCCTGTCCAAGCGGACGGTGGAACGGCATATCTCCGCCCTGTACGAAAAGACGGGCGCAAAATCCCGCATCACTATGTACCTGCTTTACCGTAACGATTAACATACAGGATAAAAGAACACCCTGCTTTCTCTCAGGAGAGGCAGGGTGTTTTTGTGTGCGGTAACGAATTGTCCTGATAAAAAACATCGTTTTCCCCACTTGAAAAATGAAATTTACGCCATTCGGCATCCGGGAAAGGAAAAATCAGGAACGAAAAGTACACCTCAACCCCTATTTGGAACGATTAGAAGTTGTGCATATATAAAGCCTCAAAATAGTTGCTTTGATTTATATAATATGCACAAATGGCGGTTGACCGCCATCGGTTTTTTGAAAAATGGCGGTTCACCGCCACCTGTTTTGATACGATTGGCGGGATTTACGCATAGACAATCCGGCCTCTTTTCACCTAAAATGAGGGCGTAAGAATCCACTTCCCGGCGTCTGCCGCGGTTCCCCAAAAATTCAGGAGGAGAAGAAATGATGGAATACGTTCAAAGAGAACTTCCCTATGTGCGCTCCTTTGTCCTGCGCTCGGTGTACGGCGTGCTGCGGCAGGAAGGGATTACTTTTGGGGAGGAAGAGCCGGGAAGGGTTATTGCCGAATGGAGAGAGGACGGAACAGACGTCTCCCTTTCCATAACGGCGGAGGAAAAAGCGTTTGGAACCGAACTGACGGTTTCGCTGCGCCGCCCCTGCGACGGGATACCGGAGCAGAGAGCGTACCGGCTTCTGCAGGAGATGCTGGACCAGATCGTCCGGCATTTGGAAAATACCCTGATGACGAAAGGGGAGGAAGACGCTTAAAAAACGCCGCTTCAGGGGACAGGAGGTGTGAGAAATGACGGGGATAAAATGGAAGAGAATGCTCGCCGCCTTGTGCTGCGCTTTCATCGCCATATCCGGCGGGTGTGCAAATCCCAGCACTTCTTCGGGCAGTTCTGTTTCCCAGGAATCCGGCATACCGGCGTCGCAGGATATCCTGCTTTGCCCGTCAAACCCGCAGGCGGCCGTCTCCGCTTTGGAGGAAGCGGTCGCGTTGGGAGAAATCAGCGAAGAGCGGATCAACCAAAGTGTGCGCCGGATCCTTGCCATGAAGGTGAACCGCGGGGTTTTGAAACTGGAGGGCTGAGAAAGCCCTGCTGTCCGCACACCAGCTTCAGGAGGAAAGAGAATGAACGAACAAACCGATTTGATTCAATATACCAAAAAGCGAAGCCTCTGCAGGCGGCTGCTGCCGCTTCTGCTGGCGATGGGGTTGCTGCTTGTCGGCTGCTCCGGCGGGACGGAGCCTTCGGAGCCGTCTTCCGATACAGGCAGCTCCACAGCGTCCGCCAGCAGCACGCCTGCCGCTTCGGCGCCGGAGCCGGAACCTGAGCCGGAAACGCTGGAGCAGGAGCTTTTGAAAAAGCGGGGCGTCGCCTTTGACCAGTCGGATTACAAAACCTTTACCGGCGCAGAAGGCGTGCTGAGCCTGCAAACCGTCTTTTCGGATCTCAACCCCAAAAAGGCCGGCGGCAATCTGTCCAGCGTCTTCCTGTCCGGCGGAAAAATCTATCAGTACCGCTGCGACGCGACCCTGCCGGGGGGACAGAACTGCCGGGAGGTGGGAACCCTGCCCCTTGCGGAACAGCCCGTCTACCTCCAGGCCAACGATTTCAACGGCGCCGACCTGGAGGTGGTCTACCGGGGCGGCAAACGGTATTCGGTCAAGTCTGCCAGCAACAACGGCCCGTACACTGCGACGGAGAGCAAGTATCTCCATCCTGTCCTGACGCACGCCTGGCGCTACAGCGCAGACGGAAAAACGCTGACCGAGGACGTCGGGCTGCGGGACAGAGCCCAGCGGATTGTGCACGTTGGAGGCAGCTATCTGCTGATCGCAGACGGGAAGCTGGAGGCGGCGGCAGAACGACAGCTCCCCTCCGAGAACTTTGAAGGGATTTATTTTGACGACGATGAGGACGGCTATATTGTTTACGAGGTGGCGGACGAGGCCGTGGGGGACGGAGAAAAAGCGGTTGCCATCTTAAATGGGAACATCCTGGCGACCGATCAGGCGTTTTACCAGATCATGTACGACGATATCTCCGAGAATGATCTGAGCTATGAGGAAAAGACCACCAACGCCGACGGCACCCCCGCCGCCTATCTCCCAAAATTCGGCGGCGGCAACCGCTACCGGCTTGTAAAGCTGGAGCTGCTGAGCCGGTATTACAGCGACGTGCTCACCATCGCCCATGATGATATCATCACGGCGGACTACAAGCTTCTCCCCGCCACGGAGGCGATAGGCGAGGACTATGAATCGGGCTACATCGCATACCCGCCGGATGTGATGGAGAAGCTCCTCGCTCTGGATGGCTATTGAAATTAATAAAAATCGATCAGGAGGCGTTCTGCTATGAAAAAGAAAAGCGTATTATCCCTGCTGCTGGCGGCGGCGCTGGCGCTCTCCCTCGCCGGCTGCGCCGGGCAGGGGCAGCCGGGCGGAAAGGAGCCTGTCGTCAACAGCGACGGGACCATCACGAAAGAAGAAAACGACGTAAAAATCACTGAGACAGCGGCCAGGTCCATCGAAACCGAGCTGTATGAAACGGCGGATTTCAGCCTGCAGATCCCCAAGGGCTGGACAGTCACCAGCGGCGGTACGGCCATGTACCATTCCATCCGGGTGCAGGATCCCAGCCAGCCCCTCAACCAGATGTTTGTCCTGCTGAAGGCGGAGGGCCTGCTGCACAGCCAGGAGGGAAAGGACGCCTATGCGTATAACGTCACCATGGGGAACACATGGGCGCAGATGCTTTCCCAGGCGCCGGTGCTGACAACCCCCTCCACCGAAAACTTTTTCAAGCTGTTTTCGGAATACGCGGCGTTTGCAGAGCAGTGGGAGCCGAGCTATGCCGGCTATACCTTCCCCCGGTTTGACGGCTTTGCCGTGACCGACCGCTTTGCCTCGGCCAGCCTCCTGTCCTCGTATGCTCTGGGAGAAGAGACGCTGCGGGCGTCCTTTACCGAAAACGGCAAGGAAGGCGAGGGGATGTTCGCCGCGTCGGTGGTGGACTTCGGAAGCGTTGATATTGCCGCAGGACTGCCGGTAGGATATATCATCCCCTGGGCGGACGGCGGCTACTACATGGCATACAACGTCATGGCGGTCACCGCCGCGAAGGATACCTTCATCGAATGGGAGAGCGTCCTCACCAAATGCCTTGGAACGCTCGCCTATTCTGAGAGTTTCGTAAAAGCCACTGAGCAGGCCGGTGAAGAAAAGGTGGCGATGTCAAAGGAAATCAGCCGCATCACCAACGAGAGGCTGGAAATCATCATGGCGGCCTGGGAGGACCGGAACGTCGAGCAGGACATCACCAGCCAGATGCAGAGCGACGAAACCGGCGGCTACGAGCGCGTGTACGACACGCAGACCGGCGAAATCTACCGGGCGGAGGCCGGATGGTATGAAAGCACCGGCAGTGACCGCTACAAGCCGGTGACTGAAACCAAAATGTATGCAGAGCCCATCAGCGGTTACATCGAATAGGGAAGCGGCGGAAAACCGCAAACAAGGAATACATGACAAGGAGGGAAACGGAATGCGTCAGGTGAAAAGGCTCCTTCCCTATGTCCGGCGGTATGTGCAGATGGCCGTTTACGACGTGCTGGACGCGGAGGGGGCGGAATACTGGAAGAATGAAAGCGGCGCGGTGGTCGCCCGGCTTTCGGTTTACGGGAACGTCAGCACCTTCAGCCTTTCGACAGAGATACAGGATGTGGGGACCGGACTGACGGTTTCCATGCGTGAACCCTGTCCCGGCCTGTCGGCCCAGGGAGAGGAACGGGCGGTGACCGCCGTAGCCGATAAGGTTGCCCAGTACCTTGAGAACGAGCTGATGATCAACCGCCGCTGTTTCGTGCAGGATCGGCATTATGCTGTGTAAGGAACAGCGGCCGGCCCCAAGCGTGAAATTCTGTCCGAAATGCAGGGCGCCGCTCTCCCGCAGAGCGCTCCAGTGCGATAAAGGGCAAAACGCCGTCTATATCGTTCTGCTGGTCTCCTGCGGCGTGCTGGGAATACTGGACTGCAGGCGGAAAAAGGTGGTGGTCGAGGAATAAGGCTGAGAGATAAAACAAAACCGGCAAAAGCGCCTGCAGGCGGGGCTTCATGCAAAACCTGTCCCAGGCAGCCGGCAGGAAAAATTTTTAGAAGGGGCGCCCCTTCTATCCTTTGCTTACACCAAAGGATAAACAATCTTATTTGACAAGGAGGAAACAATCATGAAGCGAAAAATACTTGCAGGTTTGCTGACGCTTTGCATGACGGCGGGAATGGCCGTACCGGCAGCCGCAGCCACTACGCCTGCTGAACAGGAGCCGGGCGCGGAGGGACCGCAATACACACACGTAGACCACGTTTTGAATGAGGATACGCCTAGAACCAACATGGATATACTGGTTATGCCCGGCGAGAGTTTCACCGCACAGCCCAACATGGACATTCACAAGGGCAATTGCGGGTGTGTCACGGCGGACTATCAGTATTGGAAGTATATAACTACGGTTCAATTCTTTAATGCAGACCTGTATTTGGGATATGTTAATATTCCTAATTCTAATTACAGTGCTCATGAACCGAGGTATGTAAGTGATGGCTATTTAACAACCAGCACGCCGGATTTGTCAAAGCTGGAACCCATAACAAAATATTATGACAATGCGATAAAGATTGCCATTGAAAACAAGTTATTAGAGATCGACCCATCAGCCTATGGGGAAGAAGAATATAGTAATTTACAGTCCGCTTTGGAAGCGGCATGCGAACTTCCGGGGCATACTTTCAATGCAGGATATGTTAACAATACTGGTTTACCCATGCTTTTAACAGCTTGTTATGCCGGCGGCAAGGGAGCCGAAGGCGAGGAAGTGGGCACAGAAGGCTGCGGACACGTCGGTCATGGGCCTGTACGATCGATGTATGGCGGAGGTTTCTCTCAGTTCTATGTTACCTTTTATGAGCCTTATTACAATATAAACTATGAAGGCGTGGAAAACTATTTTACCGAGGAAGAATTGGCGGATTTGCCTGACCGCTATTATATCCAGCGGGAAGAGCAGCAGATTGTTCTGCCAAATCCTGTTCGGCCCGGCTATCATTTTAAAAACTGGAGAGAATCAGGGTATGATACAATTATTGGTTTGGGTGAAACAAAAACGGTAAAAGACGGTAAAACCATTATAACCTTTGATTTTGAAAACGGTTTAAGATATGGGGCAGAGGACAAAAACTTGGCGCCAATCTTTATAAGCGGCTGTACGGTTACTTTCAATCCCAACGGCGGAGCATTGAAGGACGGGGAAAAAGCTGTCCGTGAAATTGACGAGACAGGCACAGAAGACAGCAAGTTCTTCGATGTCAGCACAGTAGCTCCTGTGCGTGAGGGTTATACCTTTGCGGGCTGGTCTTTCTCGCCGTCTGGCGAACGTAACAGCATAATTGCAAACACCGCAAATTCTGACTGGTTTGCCGATTGGGAAAGCTATTACCGCAGCTTACAATACGGTGAAAACCCCGCTTCCACCAGTATCTATGACATACAGCTTTATGCTGTGTGGGAGAAAAATGTTACCGAGCTGACCGACTCCGACACCAACGTTTCCATCTCCCTGACCGACGGTGTGCCGGAGGACGCGACCCTTTCCGCTGATACTATCGCGCAGGAAAGCGTACTGGAAAGCCGTCCGGAGCTGAAAGAGGAGCTGCCGGGCCTGCTGTCCATTTACGACATCAGCGTCCGCCAGAATGGGGAAACCCTTGAAATCAAGGACAATCCCATGACGGTGAAAATCCCGCTGAACGACCACCTGAAAGGCTACAAATACTATCAGGCGGTGTATCTGGGCGACCCATTGGAACGCTTTGACGCGGTGGTGGAAGGAGACTTCCTCGTGTTTGAAACCGACCATTTGAGCCAGTACGCAATCCTTGGTTCTAACCCCACCGACCCAACTGACCCCACTACTCCAACAGATCCCACCGATCCGGCTGGGCCGACTGACCCGACCACCCCGACAGACCCCGCTGACCCGGCTGACCCAACCGACCCAGCCAAACCCGAACAGCAGGGCAAGCCTTCTGGGCAAACAGAAAACCCCCAGACCGGGGACAGCAGCGATATGGCGCTGTGGATCAGCCTGATGCTGGCCTCCTGCGGCGGATTGCTGGGGATGCTGTTCTACAAACGGGAAAAAACAGCGGCCGGGAAATAAGGCTTAAAGATAAAACAAAACCGGCAAAAGCGCCTGCGGGCGGGCTTCGTGCAAAACCCACAGCCCGCCCCGGCGCAGCCGGTATCCTTTTCAAGAAGGAATATCCCTTCTTTATGCTTTGGTATTCACCAAAGCATAAAGAACTTTAACTGCGGCAAAGAAGGTTATTCGTTCCGCCCTGGCTGCCTGAACCGGCGCACCGGGGAACGGATGGCATAGAAATATAGAGAAAAAGGCGGTGATACCCCAAAGAGAATGATCAAACCGTTTATTCACATGAATGTTATCTTGAAAGGAGAAAAATCAGTTATGAAATTGAAGCGAAAACTGCTTGCAGGACTGCTGACGCTTTGTATGGCTGTTGGAATGGCTGTGCCGGCGTTTGCGGAGAACGGCCCCTCGTCCGGGGACATGAGCGCTGCATGGGTGCAGCTGTATGATAGCAGTGTAGAAGAACCCGATGGCTATGTACTTTATAGCAACGGCGGCGAGGCTGACACGGTGGAGGGCGCTGTCTATGACAAGGCTACCAACACCATCACCCTGACAAACTACAACCACCCGGAAATGACCCTTGCCACCAACGAGATGGGCGACGATTTGAAGCTTCATCTGGTGGGTGACAATCATATCGCCGAACTGGTTGTATGGGGCTTCGGCTGGGGCGGCAATCTGGAAATTACCGGAGACGGCTCCCTGACCATCAATGAAAACAAAACGTCTCAGACTGCGGCGATCCGCTTTATGGCCGAGGGAACACAGGGTCTGCTCAAGGTCGGCTCAAACGCTTCTGTGACAGCGTATAAGAGCGCAGGTGAAAACACTTATTCTGCGGCCTTTGTATCGACAACATCCTCAACCCTTCCCTTCACAGGTAATCTGGAAACAGAGCTTGCCCTGACCGCCAATTCCGGCATCGAGGGGGAGACCACCGAATGGGAAAATGTCATATATGAAAGTCATTATGTTGCTCAAGACTGGAAGGTTCTCACCAAGGGCGAGGACGGAAAGAAATACGGCGTTAGTTACGGAACAATCTACACCGACAGCGATTTAACAAACGGCAAGCCTGTGGGCTATATCCACGAGCTGGTGAAGGTGGAAGGACTTCCTAGCCAAAATGAATATCTTGCCGTTCAAATTGCTACCGTTGACGGACTTGAAAAGGACGCTCTGCCTGAGGGATATACCGACTCAGGGGAAACCATCAGCGCCAAAATAGGCGATATCAGCTCTATGACAGTGCTGATCAAGGACGGGCAGAGGTTTTATTGGGGAGTAGACCCGAATCATTCCCAGTGGTTGGTCTATCAGACCGCCGTTGATAACGTAACTGCGGAGGATTGGGGTCAGACAACCCTGACAAAAATTGTAGTGCCTGTGGCTGGAGAAGGCGTCAGCGGTGCGACCGAAGAAGATATTCCGGCAGGCTATACCACCAACGTGGTAAAGACCGGCATGTATAGCTACTACTGCACCAATGATGTGATCAAAGTATCCCCGTCCGGGACTTCTACCGATCCGGGCACTGATCCTGGAACAAAACCTGGTGAGGATACTGGCGTCAAAGATCTGACTGCTTCCGAAACCGGCGTTTCCATCTCCCTGACCGACGGCGTGCCAGAGGGAGCAGAGCTTTATGCCGACACCATTGCACAGGAAAGCGTGCTGGGAAGCCGTCCGGAACTGAAAGAGGAGCTGCCGGGCCTGCTGTCCATTTACGAGATCAGCGTTAGAAAAGACGGTAAAGCTCTGGAAATCAAGGATAACCCCATGACGGTCAAAATCCCGATGAACGACCACCTGAAGGGCTACAAATACTACCAGGCGGTATATCTGGGCGAAGAGCTGGAACGCTTTGATGCAGTGGTGGAAGGTGACTTCCTGGTGTTTGAGACTACCCATCTGAGCCAGTATGCTATCCTTGGCTCCAACACACCGTTTGAAACCAGTACGGTTCAGGACGGAGAGCAGACCGGCGCGGGCGATCAGTCTTCCGATACAACGATTCCGCAGACCGGGGACGGCAGCAACATGATGCTGTGGATTGGTCTTCTGGCTGCATCCGGAGCCGGCGTCTATGGCATGACGCTTTACAGCAGAAAGAAAAAGGAACAGAATATATAACATTTTACGGCCGCCATCAGACAGATGGCGGCCGTTTTAGAAGGAAGGTGGGACTATCAAACGAATTGTGATTTTGGAACTATCAGACCAGGATAATGTTGCTTTAGAGGAAATTTCAAAGATTTTGGAGCGTCATCCTGATTTGAAGCTGATTGAAATGGTAGTTGAACCGACATTGATTTTTAACCACCTCATAATTGACACAGGAAAAAGAAAGGTATACTATAATCAGCAGGAGGTATTACTGACAACAAAAGAGTATGAACTACTTTACCGACTGGCCTTGTATGAAGGGCGGGTGTTGTCATACAGGCAGCTTTATGAGGCTGTATGGGGAGAAGATCCAATGGGAAATGAAGCCAATGCGGTAAGCTGTCATGTATACGGCCTGCGCAGAAAATTTCGTGAGATAGCACTCAGCTTACCTTCTGCTATCCGTTGTGTTCGAGAAGTTGGCTTTTGTTTTGAGGATATTACGGAATAAATAGGGGAAACGACCTGATAGCAGGTCGTTTCCCCTATTTATTTGAGCCATAAAGTCTTTTCTTACGGTGCAGTATTCAAAGGGCGGTAAAATTTGACATTATACAGCATTTTGTTGTTTGTTCTTGTCTAAACTTGCGACCGACTACGAAAATTCTACGGAAAATCTCGGAAAAATCTACAAAATTAGACGGTATAATCCCTATATCAACAATTATGAACGGGGATAAACATACCGGGCGGTTGTCCTATCCCCGCAGGGGGATAAAATGCCGGGGATAAAAAAGCAAACGGAAGCGTGATCTCAATTGGAGCGAATCTGAAATGAGGGCAACGAGCGAAAAGTATCGCCTTAATTCCTATGACGGCGAAGAACTGCCGTTTGAGAACTATATGAAACTTGACAATACAAATCCGGCTCCAGATGAAGTTGCAAAAATGATTAAAGCACTCTTTTCAATCGAGGAGTAATTTACCGAAAGAAAAATATGAAACCATTATATTGAAACGACGATGGATATCTATGCTGAAGCTACAGATCAGAAGAAGCAGGAATCATTTAACAACTTATCGAAGTTGGACATCTTTTGAGAAGGGTTCTCGGTGTGAGTCCTGACAACAAAAATTCTGCGAGGACAGCAGATTGACAACAATTTTGCTTTTTTCCTGATGTAATATGAATGAGTATGAAGTTCGGGAAAGTAAGCAAAACAAAGGATTTGAATGAATATGACGATGTACGAATTGTTGGGAAAACTTTTCCCCACCATGAAGCCTCTGGATATGCCCAAGAAGTCCGAGAGCGCCGCTGTGGCCGCTCCTGCTGCCTCTGTGAAGGTGGAGGAGAAGATCGACTTCTCCAAGGTGGAGATCGAGCCTCTGTTCTCCGATTTCGTGGACTTTGCGACCTTCTCCAAGTCTGATTTCCGTGCCGTGAAGGTGCTGGCCTGTGAGGCTGTGAAGAAGTCCAAGAAGCTGCTGAAGTTCACTCTGGACGACGGAACCGGCACCGATCGGGTGATTCTGAGTGGAATCCATGAGTATTATGAGCCCGAGGAGCTGGGGGCAAGACCTGCATCGCCATCACCAACCTGCCTCCCCGTCCTATGATGGGCATCGATTCCTGCGGCATGCTGATTTCCGCTGTCCACCACGAGGAGGGCGTGGAGAAGCTGCATCTGCTGATGGTGGATGACCACATCCCCGCCGGCGCCAAGCTGTACTAAGCATCCCAACCGAATTTGAGATGTTAGAGAGCCCCGTGAACAATTTGGTTCACGGGGCTCTTGCCGATGTATGGAGAGTAGGGTATGATGGGGGTACGTGTAGAGTGGAGGGATGATGTTTGAAGAGAGAATATGCGGAGGCATATGTCAGGTGGGCAGACTCCGATGGGTTTAATCTGGACTTCACGTCTTTGGATGGTATCATTTGTGGGGGATTTACCGCCATTTTTTTCATTGCAGCCGTGAGTTCACATCGATTTGTATGTTCCACTCTGTTAGTTGTATTACTTTTGGGGTATTGTGTGCTAATAGCGATTCTAAAACAGAAGTTACAGACGCTTACTTATTTCCAAAAGTTTCTCAACATTGGTGTCAGTGGATTGTTTACCAGAGTCATGTTTTTGCTGATGGCCTTGACCATTTTGGAAGTGACAGGGATGTACGGGATTTGGTACTATCTGCTTCTGGTTGGTGTGTGGCTGTTGATCAACATATTGGACTTTGGAATTACTTGGTGGCGTGTTCAAAGCGGAAGATTTTATAGGGCACAAGAGCGAGCGAAGAAAAGAAACAGGCGGGTGGGGAAGAAAACGGTACTCGGTGGGTCCTTGGCTGGGCTTGCGTGTATTGGAGCACTATCTGGAAGGATGGGGCAGCGGTTGGGGAAAGTGCTTTTTGCGAATGTGGGGCAGACAATTGCAGTCAATTTTGCGGTTTGGCTGTTCCTGGCCATCGGTTTAATGCTAGGGATGGGGTGCAGCGAATTGTGGAAGGCCTACTATGTGAAGAAGTACGACATCCAGGGGAAGAGTATCCCTGCATATATGCCAAGGCCTGGTCAAAAGCAGACGGCACTTCACAGCATCCTGCGCACTTTGGGAACCCTTGGGCGTATTCTCCTGATTATAATCGCATTTTCGGTGGGAATTACCCTTGTCATGTGCTTCTTCATGAGATGGCTGCCAGAATGGCTGAGCCACAGGTAAAGAAACCAAAGGATCAGTCTAAGAAATTTCTTAAGATTTCGATTTACACTGGATTAATGGCGCGCCAAATGGTATGATGTCAAAGATAGGCTCAGCCGTTGTGCAGGGGAGCCGTGGGGATGTGCACCCAGGACACCCGTGGGAAAACACACGGTGAATGTGTTGTAAATCTGACATACAAGGGAGTTTTTCTATGCTAGTATTGGAACTGTTAAAGTCTCTGTTCCTAGGCGTGGTGGAGGGCATTACGGAGTGGCTGCCCATCAGCTCTACGGGACACCTCATTTTGGTGGATGAGTTCATCAAGCTCAACGTCACCACAGAATTTATGGATATGTACCGCTATGTAATTCAGTTGGGCGCTATTCTGGCGGTACTGCTGCTGTTTTTCCATCGGCTCAATCCATTTTCTCCCCGCAAGTCTGTCCGCCAGAAACGGGACACTTGGAACCTGTGGGGCAAGGTGGTGCTGGCCTGCATCCCCTCTGCGGTGGTGGGCCTGCCCCTGAACGACTGGATGGATGAGCACCTCATGACCCCCTGGGTGGTGGCCGCTGCTCTGATCATCTATGGCCTTGGGTTCCTCTATGTGGAGAACCTGCACCGGACCCCCTCTGTTCGCAGTACCGGAGACATCACCTGGAAGACCGCTTTACTTATCGGCCTGTTCCAGACCCTGTCCATCATCCCCGGTACCTCCCGTTCTGGAGCCACCATTCTGGGCGCCATTCTCATTGGCTGCGCCCGACCCGCCGCCGCTGAATTCTCCTTCTTCCTGGCCATCCCCACCATGGTGGGCGTGAGCATTTTGAAGCTGGGCAAGTTCTTTGCCGAGAAGCTGATGGCAGGGGAGCCCGTCTTCACCGGGGAAGAGGCCGCCATTCTGGCTGTGGGCTTTGTGGTGTCCTTTGTGGTGTCGGTGGTATGCATCCGATTCCTCATGAACTTTGTGAAAAAACACGACTTCAAGATTTTTGGCTGGTATCGCATTGTGCTGGGTGCGCTGGTGCTGTTGTTCTTCGGCGTGCAGGCGCTTCTGGCCCACTGATTGGTACAAGAGAGACGGTTTCTCCCATGGGAGGAACCGTCTCTTGTCATTTGACTTTATTTCTGAAACTGTGGTATGATAAGGGCCAATTCCAGAGGCGGTGTGAGAGACGCCGCCCAAGAAGGCGAAAGTGGTGAAATTAGAATTGAATCCAAATCATGGGCTACAACCCAGAGAGGAGTCAAGAGAGAGTCATATGCAGCGCAATGGGCAGGGCGAGGCCCAGCATGCGCTGCGGGAGCTGGTACGTCGCTACGGCACCAAAGTGCTGGGAGACCCCAAGATTGGCCAGCTGGCCCGGACCAATCCGGCCCTGGCCCCCTATGGAGCGATGTTGGAGGCCTTTGCCAGAGCGGGCCTCTATGCAACATACCTGGACCATGTGGAACAGGGCAGGGAGAAGGACGCTGCCATCCGTGCTGCGGCGGACCGCCTGGCCCCCGTGGATACACCCCAGCGGGCTGCTGCAGAGTGGGCGTGTCGCGTCAACTGGCGGGTGGTGGAGCGCCGCCGTCCCAGCCCCAGCGCTCCCGCCCCACAGCAGCGCACCAAGCAGCGGCGGAGTGCACCGTCCCGGTCCATCTCCCTTCCATCCTTCAAACTCAGAAGGTCCAAAAAGAAAAAAGAGGAGAAGGACGGGCATCCCTTGTGGGCCACGGTGCTGTGTATAGTACGAATGCTGTTGGGCCTGGGGGTGATGGCGGTGGTGCTGTACAAGAGCGGAGCGGTGTCTCTGCTGGCCCAGATGGACGAGAACTTGTGGCGTCATCTACCTGAGACGGTGCAGCAGTTTATTCTCCACGCTCCGCCCGTAGCCTGGGAGCGCTGGCTGGTGGAGAGCTTGGCCCAGCGGCCACCCATGCTGGAGTTTGCCAAGCTGGTGTTGCACCAAGCCTGGTATCCCGCTGGAATCGCCTGTCTGATGCTGTGGGGCGGCTACTTGACGGTATTTGCCCCTCTGGCGGCCCATCAGGGCCAGGGGCTGATTCGGCAGATGTTGGGCGGAGCAGTGGCTCTTGTGGTGCTGGCCATGTTGTCTCTATTTGGCGTGTCAGCGCTCTATGCCATTGCCTTTCTGTGGTGAGAACCCCAGCTACTTCTATCATGATGATAAGTCCGGTGCAGAACGTGACGTTCTGCACCGGACTTTTGCTATCTTCATGTTTTTTTGGTGGTAACATTTCCTGCACGATAGAAACCGATAGGGCGGAAGGAGGAGAAAAGAGAGAATATTTTTAGGAAAAATATAAAATTGTATAATAAAGCCAATTGAGCAAAGTTGCCTGTGGGTATCCAGAGGGCTGGATTATATTTCTTTTTGAAAACAATCAAAGGGACATAACACGTAATGTACTGGGAATTGAGTGAAATCTACAAAATTGTATTGTTGGCTCCTCACAAATCTGTAAAAAATGTGCACTTTTCGTTGACTACAAATTTAGGAAGTTGTATGATGAAATCAACCTTATAACATAGGAGGGGCATATGAAAAAGCAAGTTCTTTCAATGTTGCTGGCGGCAGGCATGCTGTCCAGCTACGTGGCAGTTCCTGGCATGGTGCAGGCCAAAGCGGCTTCACCTGGGGACAGTCTCGTGGCCAATTACCAGTTCAATGGTAACTGGCAAGATTCCGTCCATCCCGGCACCGTGGGTACTGGAGAAGGCTCCAGCCAGCCCACCCTCGTCACCGATGATACCCGGGGCGAGGTGATGAAGTCGGGCAGCGGGAAGAGCTGGGTCAAGACCGACAACCCGCTGTACGGCGAAGACCTGTCCGGGGGGTTCACGGTGAGCGCATGGATTGACGCCAACGCCGTGGACACCTGGCTGGGCATTTGGAGCTTCTCTTCCGGCACAGGCAACGCCGATGGATTCTATGGCATGTCCAGCAACGGCAGCATCTACTTCAACGACAATCCCGGCGCCGCCACCTATCAGGACATGAAGGAGTTTGGCGGTACCGTCACCAAGGATGGCGGCTGGGAGCATGTCACCGTGGTGATGGACAGCCAGCAGATTCGCATGTATAAGGATGGGGCTCTGGTCAAGGAGCTGACTCCCTCCACCCAGGGCGTCAACCCGGGGAAGGGTACCGACTACATGCTGGACGTTGTCTCCACCACCCAGTTTATCTATCTGGGCACCGCCAGCCCCCACTATTGGAACTCTGGGGACTTCAAGATGGATGACTTCAAGGTCTATTCCAAGGCCCTCAGCGAGGACGAGGTACGCACCGAGTACCTGTCCGACGAGACCGAGGCCGCTGCCATTGTGGCGGGGGACAAGGCCGCTCTGACCGTGGCTGACATGGCCAGCATGGACCTGACCCTGCCCACCGTGGGCAGCAGCGGCTACACCACCATCTCCTGGGTCTCCAGCAATCCCGATGTCATCGCTCCCGATGGCACCGTGGTACGCCCGGAGGAAGACACCCAGGTGACCCTCACCGCCACCATCTCCCTGGGTCAGGTGTCTGACACCAAGGAGTTTACCGTGACGGTGCCCAAGCAGAACCCCAATGGCGATCTGGCCATTTATCGGGACCAGCTGACCCTGGGCGCTGGCTACATTGCCGGAGACCTGGAGCTGCCCGACTCCATCGGGGCTGCCTCCATCACCTGGACCTCCAGCGATGAGGAGTTTATCACGTCTGAGGGCAACGTGACCCGCCCCCAGAACGGCAACGCCGCCGTGACCCTCACCGCCACCCTGAGCCTGGATGGGGCCGACGATGTGACCAAGGACATCAAGCTGGTGGTGCTGGAGCAGGGCGCGGACATCGCCTCCTATGTGAGCAATGACCCCGATCTGTCCACCGATGGCCTGCGTGGCCAGACCGGCGGCATGAAGATCGCCCAGGAGGAGGCAGACGGCACCTTTACTGTTCTGCACAAGGACCAGCCCATCATGTACACCACCCTGGGGGCCAAGGCCTATGTGTCTCCCGTGCTGCTGCGCAAGGCAGATGGAGACCGCTTTGCCATGATCGCCGGGGATGGCGGCAACAACTCCACCATCCTGGTGTACGACTCGGACGATCTCATCGACTACACCAACGAGCGCACGGTGTCCCTGCCCGGCGTGTCCAGCATCGCCAAGCTGGCGTGCGTGTACGATTTGACCACAGAGGAATACCTTTTGTATGTAGAGGATAAGGCCGGGACTGTGTACCAGTATACCTCTGAGGATTTGTCTGTGTTTGAAAAAGCAGAGAGTACAAATTATACCTTCTCTAGCCTGTCTGGTGTGCCTTCTGACGCTGTGTGGGCCACCTCCATCCCCCTGACCCAGGCGGAGTATGACAAGCTCACCGCCAAGTACTCCAACCCCTACAACACCTCCATCACCCCGGTGACCCAGGAGGTGACCGTGGAGGAGAACGGCGATGCCCAGCAGGCTCTGGATGAGGCTGTGGGTGAGCTGATCGCCCAGTACTCCAACGGGGAAGAGCGCACCTACGATGTGCGCTGGAACACCTCCGATCTGGACAAGGTGGACACCAGCCGTCCCGGCGTGGAGTACACCATCCGGGGCACCATCGGCGGCAGTGCCTACTACACCGATGCCCAGGACCCCCTCATTGAGGAGCGGGCAGACCCCAGCATCACCTACGACGAGGAGCGGGACCTGTACTACTTCACCGCCTCCTATCCCGTCAACGGCAAGGACGGGGCGGACGGCTATGACCGCCTGGTCATCCGTGTGGCGGACACCATCGAGGGTCTGGCCGACGCCCAGGAGTATGTGATCTGGGACGAGAGCGAGAGCCAGGGCTTTGGCCAGTTCATCTGGGCCCCTGAGCTGCACAAGATCGGCGACTCCTGGTACTTCCTGAGCACCGCCGCCCGGGTGGAGAGCGGGTACAGCTTTGATCTGCGCCCCTTCCTGCTCAAGTGCAACAACGCCGATGACATCACCAACCCCGACAGCTGGGGCGAGCCGCAGCGTATCAACCTCAAGGCCGGGGATACCACAGCCCTCAACGCCATGTCTCTGGACATGACTTACTTTGAGATGGGGGACAAGGCCTACTACGCCTGGGCGGACTTTACCCGCAATGCGGACAACCCCAACGGCGTGTCCAGTATCTACATCGCCAGTGTGGACCCCGCCAACCCCACCCAGCTGACCAGCAACTGCTCGGTCATCTCGGTGCCGGAGTACTACTGGGAGCTCCAGCGCTACACCGTCAATGAGGGGCCCTCTGTGCTCCAGAACAATGGCAAGGTGTACATGGCCTTCTCCGCCTCCGGCACCGGCGCGGAGTACTGCATCGGCCTGCTCACCGCGGATGCCTCCAGCGACCTGCTGAACCCCGACTCCTGGACCAAGACCCCCTATCCCATCATGACCAGCGGCGACTTCAACGACGAGCTGTGCGGCCCTGGCCACAACTCCTTTACCGTGGATGAGGACGGCAACCCCGTCATCGTCTACCACGCCCGCAACGCCGCCGAGCACGCCAACCACAGCGGCGATCCCCTGTACGACGCCTGCCGCCACGCCTACGTCAAGCCCGTGTTCTTTGACTCGGAGGGCGTGCCTGTGCTGAACATGTCCGACGACGAGTTTGTGAAGGGCGGCTCTGAGATCACCGTGACCCTGAAGGTGGCTGGCGAGGCCCAGGAGGCCCAGCCTGTGCTGGAGTACAACTTTGACGAGGACTGCAACGGCCAGACCGCCAAGGACAGCGTGGGCGACAACAACGCCACCCTGGAGGGCGGCGCTGTGTACGCCCAGGACCCCGACTACGGCCAGGTGCTCTACTTGGACGGCGACAGCAGCGACGGCTGGGGCGGCAATGACAGCTATCTGGCCTTCCCCGAGGGCTTCTTCGACGGCATGGACAGCGTCACCATCTCCATGGACGTCAAGGAAGTGACCCGCTGGGGCAACTTCTTCACCTTTACCATTGGTCAGGACAACCAGAAGTATTTGTTCCTGAAGACCATGCCCACCAACCTGAAGCTGGCTATCACCACCAGCAGCTATGGTGCGGAGCAGGTGGCCTCCTGGAGCGGCGCCTATCCCGACAACAGCCGCACTTGGGTGAACCTCAAGCTGGTGGTGACCCGAGACAGCATCAGCATCTACCGGGACGGGGAACTGGTGGCGGAGAAGCAGAACACCGGCATCAGCATCTCCGATCTGGGCGACAACCTGAAGGCCTATCTGGGCAAGTCCTTCTATGGGGAGGACCTGTACTTCCGCGGCTACTTCGACAACGTAAAGGTGTTCGACTATGCCATGTCTGAGTGGGAGGTCAAGACCTCTTATGAGCAGGACGAGGCGGACCGTCTGGCCATGCTGGAGGACGTGCAACGGGTGGCCGAGACCTTTACCATCCCCAACGCCGACGACATCCGGGGCAACATCACTCTGCCCCAGGAGCAGGACGGCGTGAGCATCACCTGGACCTCCTCCAACGAGGACGTCATCAGCACCGCTGTGGTGGAGCATGAGAACTACGACGCCACCCCCGCCGGTGTGGTCACCCGTGGCGAGAAGGACCAGACCGTCACCCTCACCGCTGTCTTCTCCAAGGAGGGCCAGACTTCCGTGACCAAGACCTATGACGTGGTGGTCAAGGCCAAGGCGGAAGAGGTCACCGAGGACGACTATGTGGGCTACCTGTTTGTCCACTTCACCGGCAACGAGGCCGCTGCTTCCCACGAGCAGACCTACTTCTCCATCAGTGAGGACGGCTTGAACTGGACCGACCTGAACAACAACCAGGCGGTGCTCACCAGCAACATCGGTGAGAGCGGCCTGCGGGACCACTTCATCGCCCGGGCGCCCGAGGGCGACAAGTACTACATGATCGCCACCGACCTGAGCATCTACCACAACGGCGGCAACTGGCCCGGCGCTGGCGGCAGCGGCAGCCACGGCATTGTGGTGTGGGAGTCCACCGACCTGGTGAACTGGAGCGAGCCCTGGATTGCCGAGATCGCCCCCGAGAACGCCGGATGCACCTGGGCCCCGGAGTTCATCTATGATGACACTACCGGGGAGTATGTGGTGTACTGGTCCGCCACCTCCATTGAGCTGGACGAGGAGGGCAACATCGCCCAGGAGTATGAGAATCACGCCATCTACTACAGCAAGACCCGTGATTTCCGCACCTTCACCGACCCCGTGCTCTACCACGCCGGCGGCACCGATGCCAACGGCAAGCGCATCAAGGTCATCGACTCCACCATGATCGAGAGCGATGGCAAGTACTACCGCTACACCAAGAACGAGAGCCGGGGCATCATCGAGATTGACGTGGCCGACTCCGTGCTGGGCACCTTCACTCCCATTGAGTCTGTGGACTTGAGCAGCAATCTGCCCGCCGCTCAGGGAGCTGTGGAAGGTCCTATCATCTTCAAGCTCAATGAGAAGAATGCAGAGGGTGAGGACCAGTGGTGCCTGATGGTGGACCGCTTCGCCAGAGGCCAGGGCTACTATCCTCTGATTACCACTGATTTGTCCTCCGGGGAGTTCACCATGCTGGACGACAGCCAGTACTCCATGCCCAGCAAGTACCGCCACGGCTATGTGATGCCTCTTACCGCCAAGGAGTATGACGCTTTGCAGCGCGCCTATGGCTCCGAGGACTATGTGAGCACCTACCTGCTGGAGCAGACCCTTGAGGCTGCCAAGGGCATCGACATGGACGCCCTGACCCAGGACAGCGCCCAGGCTCTGGCCCAGGCCATCGCCGCCGCTGAGGAGGCCCTGACCACCGTTCAGACCACCCAGGAGGCGGACGCCGCTGCCCAGGCCCTGCAAGAGGTCATGGACAACCTGACCTATCAGGAGGATGTGGTGCTGGAGTCCATCCAGGTCACCGCTCCTAACAAGACCGAGTACACCCAGGGCGAGGAGCTGGACCTCACCGGCATGACCGTCACCGCCACCTACAGCAACGGCACCACCCAGGATGTCACCGCTCAGGCCAGCGTCACCGGGTATGACAAGGACCAAGTGGGGGCTCAGACCATCACCGTCACCTACACCGAGGACACCATCACCGTCACCGACACCTTTGTAGTCACCGTGACAGAGGTGGAGCAGCCCAGCAATGTGGACAAGACCCTGCTGGAGAAGACCATTGCCTATGCAGAGAAGCTGGACACCACCGGGGTCACCGACTCCGCCGTGGCCGCCTTCCAGAAGGCGCTGGCCGAGGCAAAGGCCGTGATGGCCGACACCGATGCCACCCAGGAGCAGGTGAACACCGCTTGGGACAACCTGCTGGAGGGCATCTGGGGTCTGGGCCTCACTCAGGGCGACAAGACCCTGCTGGAGCAGCTTATCACCAAGGCCGACGGCATGATGGCTGAGGCCGACAAGTATGTGGAGACCAACTGGAAGCATCTGGTGGACGCTCTGGAGGCCGCCAAGAAGGTTATGGAAGATGGGGACGCCATGGACGAGGACATCCAGCCTGTGGCTCAGGCTCTGCTGAATGCCATCCTGGCCCAGCGCTTCAAGGCGGACAAGTCCATCCTGGAAGGCCTCATCGGCAAGGCTGAGGGCATGGACCTCTCCGGCTGCACCGCCGAGTCTGTGGCCACCTTCCGCACAGCCTTGGTCAATGCCCAGGCTGTGATGGCGGATGCCACCCTGTCTGAGGAGGACCAGAAGACTGTGGACGAGGCCGTGGCCGCGCTCACCGCTGCCATGAACGGCCTCACCGCCCAGGGCGAGACTCAGCCCTCGGACAAGCCCGAGACCACCGACAAGCCCCAGGCTACCCAGAAGCCCGACTCGGAGGGCGGAAGCGTTCAGACTGGGGACCAGGCCAATGTGGTGCTGCCCGCAGCGGTGGCTCTGCTGGCTCTGGCAGGACTGATGTTTGTTGTCGGCTTTGAAACAAAGAAACGGGGGTAAAGACAGCGTATGAAACAAAAACGGTTTGTGGCAGCCGCCACGGCAATGCTTATGTGCATTGCCGTGGGCGGCTACGCCGCCGTGGCAGGGCAGGAGACCCAGCCCCAGGTGAAAGTTCTGGATAAGAGTGTATCCGGCAATCCCATGCTGGGCTTTGACGAAAACGGCGACGTGCTCTACGGCGGCGACCCCTCCATTTTGGTGGACGGGGACACCGTATACTGTTACGTGGGGCATGACACCTCCACCGGCGAGTATTATCACATGCCGGACTGGCGGTGCTACTCCTCCACCGATATGGAGAACTGGACCTATGAGGGGGAGATCCTCAACGCCGCGGACATTTCCTGGGCGGCGGATGACGTGTCCGCCTGGGCCTCTCAGGTGGCCAAGGGCAGCGATGGCAAATATTATCTGTACTACTGCACCGAGGCCGACCGGGCCAATGGCGGCGGTAAGTCCATCGGCGTGGCGGTGGCCGACCAGGCCACAGGCCCATTTGTGGACATTGGCCACCCCCTGGTGCGCAACATCGACACCCCCAACGGCCCCCACACCTGGGAGGACATCGACCCCACCATCTGGATGGAGACGGATGAGAACGGGGTGGAGCACCGGTATCTGGGCTGGGGCAACAACCGTTTCTTCGTCTGCGAGCTCAATGAGGACATGATCTCCATCCGGGACCGGGACGGCGACCCCGACCACCTCTCGGTGGGCTACTACTCGGAGGACGGCACCCCCAACGACATTGTCATCGGCAAGATGAACGGCATCGAGATCTTCAACGACCAGGACAAGTTTGAGGGCCACAGCTACACCGAGGCCCCCTACTACTACCGGCAGCAGGATGAGAATGGCAACTATTTTGGCCCCTATTACATGTTCTTTGCCACCGACTGGCGGGAGCAGATGGCCTACGCCACCACCGATGACATTATGACCAATGAGTGGGAGTTTGGCGGCATCCTCATGGAGCCCTCTGCCACAGGCAACACCAACCACATGGCAGTCTTTGACTTCCAGGGTCAGACCTACTTTGTCTACCACGACGGCAGCCTGCCCCACGGCAGCGGCTTCCGCCGGGTGGCCTGTGTGGAGAAGATGGAGATCAATGCCGATGGCACCATCGACCCCATCGCCAAGACCGCTGTGGGCCTCACCGGCACGGTGAGCACCATCACCGACTACACCGGGGCCTATGTGGCCAACGAGCCCTTTGAAAACTCCCTGTCCGACTCCTTCTACCCCATCACCGACTGGAGCACCGCCAGCCTCACCGCCCGGGGCAGCAAGGACATTCTGGTGGACTTCTTCCAGACCGGCACCGAGAAGGAGTGGGAAATCAATCCCGGTAAGGCGGACAAGAGCGTGGAGGAGTACGTCTCCATTGAGTCCAACAACAAGCCGGGGCTGTACATCACCGCCGGGGACAGCTCCGGGGACACCATCCCCGTGGTGCTGGCCCAGGACGCCGGTGGCACCCAGGACGAGGCTCTGCGCATGACCTTCCGCACCCTGGAGGGCTTTGCCGGAAAGGGCGTGAGCTTTGAGAGCGTGAAGTACCCCGGCTACTACCTGGTCAGCCGGGACGGCGATCTGCTGCTGGCCCAGGACGTGGAGGACGAGGAGGCCACCTTCTTTGTCTCCACCGAGGACACCGCGGTCACCAGCCAGCCCGCCGACGTGCAGAAGACCACCCGGATGTACACGGTGGGGGAGACCCTGAACACCGACGACATCCGCATCCTGCTCCAGACGGGGGACGGCCAGTATGTGACGGTGGACACCTACACCACCAACGCCTCTGAGGTGGACATGAGCACCACGGGTAAGAAGGAACTGCGGGTCACCTACCAGTACGCAGGCAAGCAATATGAGGCCTCCATCACCATCACCGTGGTGGAGCAGGACTACCGCTGAGAGGAGGAAGACAGGGATATGAAACACAATAAATTCATCTCTGCCCTGTTGGCCGGGGCTATGGTGTTCACCAGCACCTCTCTGCCGGGTTACCTCCAGGCCAGCGCCCAGGGCGTGGCTCTGGAGGACGGACTGGTGGCCGCCTATTCCTTTGACGGCGAAACCCTCGCCGACGAAAAGGGGGGCAGCGGTGCCTCCGCCATTGTGACGGGGCTCAATGCCTACAGCGGCGCCCCCGTCTATGAAGCGGGTAAGGAGGGCAAGGCCCTCCGGCTGGGGGACTACGGCTTGAAGCTGAACCGGGAGGACCTGGGGGACAACTTCACCGTGTCCCTGTGGCTGAACTGGGACGGCTCGGTGGTGTATAACCAGAGCGTCCTCTTCCTGGGCTATCATAACCCGGAGAAGTGGCTGGCTGTGGGCGGAACAGAACACGACGGCCTGACCAATAGCCGCTTCTGGGCCAACGGCAACGGCTATTCCTGGACCACACTGGGCAGTGCCGACCTCAGCGGGGGCTGGCACCAGCTGACCCTGGTGGGTTCCTCCGGCGGCGTGGCCGCCTACCTGGACGGGGAACTGTGCGGGTCTGGGACCAGCAACGGACCCCTCACCGGGGCAGACCAGGACATCTATGTGGGTGTCAACAACTGGGACGAGGAGTTTACCGGGCTGGTGGACGAGGTGAAGGTGTACGACCGCACCCTCAGTGAGGCGGAGATCTACCGTCTCTATGACAGTGAGACCTCCACCGAAACCCTGTTGGACCAGACTGGCATCACCGCCACCTCCAGCTTGAGCATGGTGGTGGGGCGCACCCAGTCCATTGAGGTCTCCATGCACCCGGTGGTGGCAGCAGCTGCCCCCACCGTCATCTATGAGACCAGTGACGACACCGTGGCACAGGTCTCCCTGGACGGCGTGGTCACTGCTGTGGCCTCCGGCAACGCCGTCATCACCACCACCGTGACCCTGGGGTCTGTAACCAAGACCGCCCAGACCAACGTGACGGTGGGCGGCACCCTGGATGACCGCCTGGTGGCCTCTTTCGACTTTGAGAACACCCTGGACAACGGGGTGGAGGGCGGCACCGATGCCCAAGCCCTGGGGTACAAACTGGGCAGCTACACCGGGGAAGTGGTCTATGAACAGGGGCGGGACGGCCAGGCGGTCCGCCTGGGCGACTATGGCCTGAAGCTCAACCAGCAGGACGTGGGGGACGAGTACACCGTGTCCTTCTGGGTGAAAAACCATTCCGCGCTGGCGGAAAACCAGGTGCTGCTCCTTCTGGGCTATCATGACCCGGAGAACTGGATGGCCCTGTCCGGCAGCCAGAGCAACACCTCCAAGCTGAAGTTCTGGGGCAATGGCGGTGGATTTAGCTGGACCACGCTGGCCACCACCTCCGTGCCCGCCGACACCTGGCACCAGATCACCATCACCGGCACCCAGGGCCAGGCCACCCTGTATCGGGACGGCGTGAGCCTGGGTACCGTCCAGAGCAACAACCCCCTGACTGGGTCCAATGCGGACATCTACCTGGGCGTGAACAACTGGGATGCCCTGTTTGACGGCCTGGTGGATGAGGTCCGGGTGTACAACATCGCCCTGTCCCAGGAGGAAGTGCAGGAGCAGGCCATGGATGAGTTCCAGGCTATGTTCCAGCAGAGTGTGGAGGGGACCCTTGAGGCCGCCCAGCTGCTGGGGGACAACGACAGCGCCCAGAATGTGCGCTATGACCTGACCCTGCCCCAGACTGCCGGAGGCATGGATGTGACCTGGACCAGCAGCAATCCCGACGTCATCGCCACGGACGGAACTGTGACCAGCCCGGAGGTGGACACCGATGTGTCCCTCACGGCAGTGTTCCAGAACGGCCTGCTGCGCTATGAGGTGAGCTTTGACTTCACCGTCACTGCCTTTGACCGCTTCCAGCTGGACACTCTGCTGGAGCAGGCACGTGCGGTGGACACCACATTGCTCACCCCGGAGAGCGCCCAGCGTCTGGCTCAGGCCGTTGAGGCTGCGGAGGGTGTGGAGAACACCTTTGCAGCGGTGGACCAGGCGGTCCGGACCCTGCGCTTTACCCTGGACCACCTCTACTACCGGGATGAGGCGGTGAACCCCTTCGCCTTCATCCAGGAGGCAGAGACCCAGGTGGAGCTGGAGGCAGGGGAGACCGCCCAGGTGTTCACCCTTCCCGACAGCGTCCAGGACTATGTCACCGTGACCTATACATCTGAAAATGAGGACGTGGCCACGTATCAGGACGGCGTGGTGACCGCAGCGGGCTCTGGAAAGACCATTGTCACCGCCACCGTCACCGCCAAGTATGACGGCTTCCAGATGGCCTATTCCACTGCCGTAGAGGTGCTGGGCCAGCCGGAGCCCACTCCCGAGCCCGGCGATGTGGACAAGACTCTGTTGGAGAAGACCATCGCCTATGCCGAGACCCTGTCCACCGACGGTGTCACCGACTCCGCCGTGGCCGCCTTCCAGAAGGCGCTGGCCGAGGCTAAGGCCGTGATGGCTGACGAGAACGCCGACCAGGCCCAGGTGAACGCCGCTTGGGACAACCTGCTGGAAGGTATCTGGGGTCTAGGCCTCACTCAGGGTGACAAGACCCTGCTGGAGCAGCTCATCACCAAGGCCGACGGCATGATGGCGGACGCCGACAAGTATGTGGAGACCAACTGGCAGCAGCTGGTGGACGCTCTGGCCGCTGCCAAGGACGTGGCCGCGGATGGGGATGCCATGGACGAGGACATTCAGCCTGTGGCTGAGGCCCTGCTGAATGCCATCCTGGCCCAGCGCTTCAAGGCGGACAAGTCCATCCTGGAAGACCTCATCGGCCAGGCCGAGGGCATGGACCTCTCCGGCTACACCGCCGAGTCGGTCGCCACCTTCCGCACCGCTCTGGCCACTGCCCAGGCTGTGATGGCAGATGCCACCCTGTCTGAGGACGACCAGGCCAAGGTGGACGATGCCGTAGCCGCACTGAGCGCCGCTATGGACGGCCTCACCGCCGAGGGCGAGACTCAGCCCTCGGACCAGCCGGAGAATGTACCCCAGACGGGCGACTCCGCTCAGCTGATGGGATATGTGGCCGCTCTGGCCACTGCTGTGATGGCGCTGGGCGCTGTCACCGTGGTGCGTCGCCGCCGCCGCAATTGAATCGGTTTAGGCTGAGAAATCAGCCAAAATAAGAAAAAGGGATGGATGTGTCGCAAAACGTAAGTTTTGTGGCACATCCTTTTTTACTCTCAACAGCAAAAACGAATCCAGTATGTGGAACTTCCGCAGCGTTTTGGGCATGCAAAAGCCAGCCCACACCAC